>JAIVJG010000081.1 GCA_020200155.1 Acidobacteriota bacterium
CGTGAGGCTGTCGTCGTCGCCAACGACGCGACTGTCAAGGCCGGCTCTTGGTGGCCGGAGACGATCAAGAAAATTCTTCGCGCGCAGGAAATCGCGATGCGCTCGCGCGTGCCGATTATCTACCTCGTTGATTCGGCGGGCGTCAACCTGCCTTACCAGGGCGGCGTCTTTCCGGGGCAGTACGGCGCGGCGCGCATTTTCTATTACAACTCGATCATGCGTCGCTACCTGCACGTCCCGCAAATCTCCGCAGTGATGGGGCCGTGCGTTGCAGGCGGCGCGTACCTGCCCGCGCTCTCGGACGTTATCTTGATGGTCGAGAACACTTCGTTCATGGGCCTCGGCGGCGCGAATCTCGTGAAGGGCGCGACGGGACAGACGATTGACAACGAGACGCTCGGCGGCGCACGCACGCACACGGAACTGTCCGGCGTCGCACATTACCGCGTCGAATCGGACGAGGCGTGCGTGGCGAAAATCAGGGAAGTCGTCTCGGAGCTTCCCGTCAATCCGAAAGCGCCGGCTTCGATTACGGAGAGCGCGGAGGCGGGGCGTCCGGTGGAAGACCTCTACGAGTTGATCCCGGAAGACCATCGCCAGCCTTACGACGCGCGTGAAGTTTTGCGCTGCATCCTCGACGAAGGCCACCTCGACGAGTTTCAGGCCGACTACGCGAAGGAGATGATTACGGGCCACGCTCGCATCCGTGGCATACAGGTCGGCATCATCGCCAACAGTCGCGGACTAATCCGCGCGCCGTCGGGCGGCGCGCCGAAGTTCGGCGGTATCATCTACACCGACTCAGCCGAAAAGGTCGCTTACTTCATAGACGTGTGCAACCGTCATCGCACGCCGCTCGTTTTCATTCAGGACGTGTCGGGCTTCATGGTCGGGGCCGTGGCAGAGCATTCGGGAATCATTCGCGCGGGCGCGCGTTTCGTCGAGGCGATGGCGACTGCGAGCGTGCCCAAGATCGTGCTGACCATCAACCACGCTTCGGGCGCAGGCTACTACGCGATGGCCGGGCAGGGCTTTGACCCGGATTTCATCTTCAGTTGGCCGACGGGACGGATGGGCGTGATGGAGGGCGACTCGGCGGTGCAGGCCCTGTTCGGGACGCAGCTCGACAAGCTGAAGCGAGAGGGACGCGAGCCGGACGACGAGTTGAAGGCCGAGATGGCGCAGGTGCGCGCCGACTACGAGAGCCAGCTCGACGCCAGATACGCCGCCGCGCGCGGCTTCGTGGACGCCGTCATCGCGCCGGAGGAGACGCGCGATACACTCGAACTGGCGTTGCGCGTCAGCCTGAACTTTGAAGGCCCACACCTCGGTCATTTCGTGCTGCCGTCTTCGCTGGCCTGAGCCGCTGGTCGTGCCGCGAACAGTTTGCCCTTTCCGCCGGGGCGTCAAATTTTTCGTGCAAACAAAGCCCTTGTTGTGCGACACTATCGCCAACCCTGCTAGTTTCAATCGGTGTTCCCCTTTTGCTTGATGGCGAAGCCGGGTCTGTGATGGTATGCCTGAGAGCGAGAGTCCCTGATCGGTCTTCAATAATTCACTGGTGCGCGCCCGCGTTCCGCGAGACGTGCCCCGCTACAACAGGAGGAAAACATCCGTGAGCAAGAGCAACAGCGTGAGATTTTTCGCTCTCCTTTTATTCGTGGTCTTCAGTTCGGCTGTGCTTGTCACAGCAGACCTCGGCGTGCTTGCACAAAACAGCAACAGCAGCACGACGGGCGACACGATGCAGACTGACAACGCGAACATGAACATGGGCCGTCGCGGCACTCGTCGCCGCAAGCACCGCCGTCACTATCGCCCCGCCGCGTCGAGTGCCGCGACGGCGGACACCGGCCAGCCGACCGCCGACGCGTCCGCAGCCAGCAACATGGGCGGCGAGCAGACCGATCTGTCCGGAACCTACACAGGCCATCTCAGCATGACGGGCGGGCACGAAATGAACGGGCAGGCGACGCTCACCATCACCAGCAACCAGTTTACGCTGGCGAGTGAGGGCATGACACACAACGGTCGCATTTACGCCGTGACGACGCGCGGCTACACAGGAGCGTCGCTGTACTTCACAGACCTGTCTGATCCGGCGACCAGCACTCCGGTGGTGGCCTCCGTGCGTGCACGCAAAACCGGCGACCGGCTCAACCTGACGCCCGCGCCCGGCGTGACCACTCGCCTGACCTTCACGACCGGCGGCAGCGCAGGCGGCGGCGGACACCGTGGCCGGCGCGGTCACAGACGCGGCGGCGGCGCTGCTACGGACATGACTCCGGTCACGCCCGCTGAACCCGCCACATCAGCCACACCCACTGAAGAGTCTGCGACTCCGGCAACTCCGGCGACTCCGGCGAGAGGCCGTCGTGGTCGTCGTGGCCGTCGCAGCGGCAATATGAACATGAACAACAACATGGGCGACAACATGAATATGAATCACAACATGAACTCCAACACCCCGCCCCGTTGAGGGTCGGCATCGCTGTTGTGTGCGGAGCAGGTGAGGCGTCGTTCAGAAATTGATCGCGGCTCATCCCCGCCTCTGTTCAAGACGGGTGGCGCGTTCGTTCAAAGGGAACGCGCCACCCGTTTTCTGTGCGGCGGGTCGCGTAAAAGCGTGTTCTTGATTAAACTGGGATAAATTCAAAGAGCAGACGAGCAGGAGAGAGATGAGAGAGAAGGTACGCATCGCCAGCGGGCAGGGATTCTGGGGAGACATGCTCGACGCGCCGGTGCGGCAGGTTGAGGGCGGCCCCATTGATTATCTGATGCTCGACTATCTGGCCGAAGTCACAATGTCCATCATGCAGAAGCAGCGAGCGCGCGACCCACAGGCGGGCTACGCGCGCGACTTCGTCCCGCTCATGCGCGAGATTTTGCCCGCGTGCGTCGAGAAAAACATACGAGTCACGGCGAACGCCGGCGGCGTCAACCCCACAGGCTGCGCCGAGGCTGTGCGCGAGGTCGCGCGAGAACTCGGCCTCGCCGGTCGCCTCTCGCTCGGCACCGTCGCGGGCGACGACATCATGCATCGCCTCGACGATTTCCTTGCGCGCGGCATTGAGCTACGCAACATGGACACGGGCGAGCCGCTCTCAAACGTGCGTGAGAGAATTCAAAGCGCCAACGTCTATCTCGGCGCGTGGCCCATCGTCGAGGCTTTGCGAAAGGGCGCGCAGGTCGTCATCACCGGGCGCGCGACCGACACGGGGCTGACGCTCGCGCCTCTCATCAACGAGTTCGGCTGGGGAGAGATGGACTGGGACAGGCTCTCAGCCGGGACTATCGCCGGGCACATCATCGAGTGCGGCGCGCAATCTTCGGGCGGCAACTGCCAGTTCGACTGGCAAAACATTCCAGACCTCGCGGGCGTCGGCTACCCCATCGTCGAGGCGCAGCCGGACGGCAGCTTCGTCGTGACCAAGCACGAAGGCACGGGCGGGCGCGTCTCCGTGCAGACCGTCAAGGAGCAACTTGTCTACGAGATGGGCGACCCGCACGAGTACATCACGCCCGACTGCGTCGCCGACTTCACGACCATTCAACTGGAAGACGCGGGGACGGATCGCGTGCGCGTCCACGGCATTAAGGGACGACCAGCGACCGAGTTTTTGAAAGTCTCGATCAGCTACACGGCGGGCTTCAAGGCCGTCGGCACGCTCGTCTATTCGTGGCCGGACGCTTATCAGAAGGCGGAGGCCGCCGACAAAATCCTGCGCGCGCGCCTCGCACGCCTCGGCCTGCAATTCGAGCAGGTGCTGACGGAGTACGTCGGCGCGAACGCCCTGCACGGCCCGCTCGCCGGGAAGCCCTCGCCCGACCTGCCGGAAGTGCAACTGCGCGTCGGCGTGCGCGGCCCGGACCGCAAGGCAGTAGAGCGCTTTACGAAAGAGATCGCGCCGCTCATCCTGACAGGCCCGCCCGGCGTGACGGGCTTCGCCGGAGGCCGCCCCAAAGTCGAGGAGATCGTCGCCTACTGGCCCGCGCTCATCCCCAAATCCGAAATCGAGCCGCGCGTGGAGGTGACGAAAGTTTGAGCGATGAGCAGGGAAGCGAACGGCTTGACGGCGATGCGTTGGAAGACAGGAACGAACGCAGCGTGGCGGCTTCTTCGTCTCTCCCGGATGTTCCGCCTCCCGCCGCATGGCAACGGCAAGGCTCGGAGCAGTTGGCTGATTGCCGCGTCTTTCAGGTCAGGCGAGACACAAGCGTCAACCCGCGCGACGGACGAACGCACGACTTCTACGTCATTGAAGCTCCCGACTGGATCAACGTCATTCCGGTCACGATCGCCGGCGAGGTCGTCTTAATCGAGCAGTACAGGCACGGGACGTGTGAAGTCTCGCTTGAAATTCCCGGCGGGATGGTTGACGCGGGCGAGTCGCCGGAAGATGCCGCGCCGCGCGAGTTGTTGGAAGAGACGGGCTACGCCGCGTCGAAAATAATCCGGCTGGGAAAGACGCGCCCCAACCCTGCGATTCAGAACAACTGGATACACACCTTTCTCGCGCCTGATGTGGAGTTCCGCAACGAGCCGGAGTTCGACGGCACGGAACACACGGTCGTCCGGCTCGTGCCGCTCAAAGACGTGCCGCGTCTCATCGCGGGCGGCAGCATCAGCCACTCGCTTGTTGTGGTAGCATTTCACTGGCTAACCCTTTCCGGCATCCGTCGTGACGAATGGAGGCTGTGAGATATGAGTCAGGGCTATGCAGTGCTCATCATTGATATGAGCTACGACCCTGAAAAGGATTTTGTGGTAAGCGGCTTCCAGACCGTTGAACTGGCAAACGAATTTGCGAAGCGTTGGGTCAGGGACTCTCTGGAAGAGCTTCGCGAATCGAACCAGACGAAAGAGAGCTTGCGCAGAGCGTGGCATGTGTTCGGGGAAGACGCGTCGGTTCTCGGCGGCGAGCCACACTATGCCGGCTCGCATGATTTGGATTATTTTATTGACAACCCGGCCACCGCCGAAGAGCGCGACTGGAAGGCCATCAAAAAACTGGCGGGTCTTGAATGAAGACGGGCGGCGATAAAAATATGCGTATCCAACTGGTCAAACTCGCGCACGCGCGCTCCGGCGACAAGGGCGACACGGCAAACGTCGGCCTCATTGCGCTGCGAGATGAATACTTCCCGCTCCTCGTCCGCGAAGTGACCGCCATGCGCGTCCGGGAGCATTTCAAAGGTATCTGCAAAGGCGAGGTCGAGCGCTTCGAGTTGCCCAACCTTTCCGCGCTCAACTTTCTCCTGCACGAAAGCCTCGGCGGCGGCGGCACGCTCTCATTGATGACCGACGCGCAGGGCAAGACCTTCTCGACGGCGCTCCTGCGAATGGAGATTAACGTGCCGGACGAGCAGGCGCGTGCGCTGGGTCTGTCTTAGACTCAAAGCCTCTTGCCATGCTATTGAGGTGGCGAGGACTCGTATACTTTAACGTTTGTCATGTTGCCTGAAATGCAAGCGTCAACCCGGCTGGAATTGCAAATCAAGACCAGCAAGTTGATCGGACTTGGATTCGTGCTCTCTATTGCGCGGGTAGGCGGATTCGGTTCGCTTGCCGCCTTTATTATCGGTTTACGGGCGAGAGATATTATCAGGCGATCACACGGCGAAATTATTGGCTTGAGAATGGCCTGGTGGTGCATCATCGTCGGCGGGCTGGGTGCTGCGACGCTTCTTCCTTACGTGATCTGGCTAATCGTGAAAGCAGTTCCGCATGGCTGAGACTCCTTCAAAACTTGAATCATCAATCAGCCACGGCTACGCGCAGGTCGGCGACGTGCGGCTTCATTACGCCGAGAAGGGAAGCGGCGACAGGCTGGTGCTACTACTGCACGGTTTTCCTGAGTGCTGGTATTCATGGCGGCATCAACTGCAAGCACTGGGCGAGAGCTTCCGCGTCGTCGCGCCCGACATGCGCGGCTATAACCTGAGCGACAAGCCCACGCGCGTCGAAGACTACCGGATGGAACGGCTCGTTGATGACGTGACGGGATTGGTGCGCCACTTCGGCGCGCGAGAGGCCGCCATCGTCGGGCACGACTGGGGTGCTGCCGTGGCGTGGGCGGTCGGCCAGAGGCATCCCGAATACGTCTGGAAGCTCGCCGCCCTGCAAGTCCCACCGCCCCGCGTGTGGGCAAAGAATTTAACGTTACGGCAGTTGCTGAAAAGCTGGTACATGCTCTTCTTTCAACTGCCGAAGATTCCCGAATGGTGGATCAGCCGCGAAGACTTCGCCGGTCTCGATAAGATGTACCGCTCCACCGCACGCCCCGGCACTTTCAGCGACGCAGACCTCTCCGTCTTCAAAGCGGCGATGCGTGAACCCGGCGCGCTGACCGCCAGCGTTAACTACTATCGCGCCAACCTCGGCTCGCTCCTCCGTCGC
>JAIVJG010000169.1 GCA_020200155.1 Acidobacteriota bacterium
CCGCTTTCGGAAATTGGCCTCGCTTCCTGCCGGACTTCGAGCGGAAGGTCTTCGACGGAGATGTACTCCTCTTCGGCGAGCAGGATGGCGCGCTCGATGGCCGACTCCAACTGCCGGACGTTGCCGGGCCACGCATAGTCGAGCATCATCTTGCGCGCCTCCGGCGTCAGCCCACGAATGAGGCGCGAAGTGTTGCGCGTGTGCTTTCGGAGAAAATAGTCGAGCAGGACGGGGATGTCTTCGCGGCGCTCGCGCAAGGGGGGCACGTCAACCGAGAGGACGTTGATGCGGTAGTAGAGATCGTCGCGGAAGCGCCCGTCGCCGACCATCGCGCGCAGGTCGCGGTTGGTGGCGGCGACGACGCGCACGTCTATCTTGATGGGGCGCGTGCCGCCGACGCGACGTATCTCTCTCTCCTGAAGCGCACGCAGAAGTTTCGCCTGCATCGAGATGTCGAGTTCGCCGATCTCGTCGAGGAAAAGCGTGCCCTTGTCTGCGACTTCAAACAGTCCCTTCTTCTCGGCGTGCGCGCCGGTGAAGGAGCCTTTCTCGTGGCCGAAAAGTTCGGACTCTAAAAGATTCTCGTTGATGGCGGCGCAGTTGACGGCCTGAAACAACTCCGTGACGCGAGGGCTTTGGCTGTGAATCGCGCGGGCGATCAGTTCTTTGCCCGTGCCGGACTCGCCGCGTATAAGCACGGTCGAGTTCGAGCGCGCGACTTTCAGAATCATTTTCTTGACGGCCTCCATCTCCGGCGAGGCTGAGATAATTTCCTGATCGAGCGCGTCGAGCCGTGCGAGCGCGCGGCGAATCGTCTCCAGAAGCGTCTCGCGGTCGTAGGGCTTCTCAAGATAATCGAACGCGCCACGGCGCAGAGCCTCCTTCGCGGAGTCAATCGAGCCGTGCGCCGTGAGCAGGATGACGATGATGGACGAGTCGAAGGCGAGCAGCTTTTGCAGCAACTCGATGCCGTCCATCCCTGTCATCTTGAGGTCTGTCAGCGCGAGGTCGAAGCGTCGCTCGCGCGCGAAGCGCAGCGCTGCCTCGCCCGACGCGGCGGTCGTCGCGTCGTAGCCTTCGGCGGATAAAATCGCTTCCAGAATTTCCCTCTGCGGCTTCTCGTCGTCAACGACGAGTATACTTTTGCGTCCCATTCACAATTAAATGATGAGTGATGAATGATGAATGATGAATAAAAGGCAAATGACTTCTACTCATCATTCATCTCTCATCATTTATCACTTCCTCCTGTTGTTGGTAGTTCCACTGTAAAGGTCGTGCCTGCGCCCTGCCGGCTCTCGACCGTGATTGAGCCGTCGTGGTCTTCGACGGCCTTGCGGACGATGGCGAGGCCGAGGCCCGTGCCCGTCTCCTTGGTCGAGAAGTACGGCTCGAAAATTTTCGGGATATTCTCCGGCGCGATGCCTCTGCCCGTGTCGGTAATCCGCACGCGCACGCGCGCGTCGGTGGTGGAGAGTCTGATTGTCAGGTGTCCCCCTCTGCTCTCCATCGCCTGCATGCCGTTAATAATAAGGTTTGTAAAGACGGAACGTAAAGCCTCTCTGTCGCCGAGCACCGACGGGAGTTGGCCGTCCTGCTCAATTCCGGTTTCGATGCCGTTTTCACCGGCCTGGACTTCGACCATTTGAAGAGCGTCGTCCATCATCGCGCGCAGGTCGAGCGGTTGCAACTCAAGCGTGGCGGGGCGCGTGTACTTGAGAAACTCGCTGATGCGCGTGTTGATGCGCTGCACCTCGGCCTTGAGTTGATCGGTCAGACGTTCGACGAGCGCACGCTTCTGCGGGTCGGTCGGGGCGAGGCTCGTGCGGAGGTGGTCGAGCGTCAGGTTGATGTAATTGAGCGGGTTGCGTATCTCGTGCGCGATGGCCGAGGCGAGCCGCCCGACGACCGCCGAATGCTCGGCCTGCTTGATCTGCGCTTCGAGTTCGCGCGTCCGGCTGAGGCCTGCGATCATCTCGTTGAAGGTCGAGACGAGCACGCCGATTTCGTCGCGGCGGCCTGAAAAAGGGACGCGGAAGGAGAAGTCGCCGGCCACGACGCGCTGTGTGGCTTGTGAAAGCGCCTTGATCGGGCGCGTGAAGCGCCAGACGAGCACTGCCGCGACCGCCGTTGCGAGCAGCAGCACGGTCAGCGTGGGAAGCAGCGGGCGTGCCTGCTCCGCGAACGACTGTGCGCCGACCGGGTTCGAGCCGAGCACCACGACGATATAGTTCATGCCGTCGCTGGTTTTGAGCGGGATGGCGAAGGTGCGCGGCTCGCCTGAGACGGGCTGCTTCGTCGTCGGCAGAGACGGCAGCAGCCGCTTGAAGCCCTCTGAGACCTCGCCCGCGTCCACGAGTTTCGGCAGTTGCACGTTCGCGTCGGAGACATAGTAGTAGTGATACTGGCCTTCGCTGATTGTCTCCGGCCTGTACTGCGGGTCGAGGCTGTCGTCAATGCGCCCGTCCTCGCGCACGACGAGAATATTGACGACACGCCCGGCCTGCTCCTTCAGGATGGATATGCCCCGCTTCTCGTCGAGTTGATAGAGATACTGGCCCGAAGTGATGCTCTCGTTCGCGAGGGCGATGCTGGCCGTCAGAGCTTGCTCCTGCTCCGCGATGAGGACGGCGCGGTTGCGCTGTTCGAGGCGGTTGAGATGCGAGTTGGAGTTGAAGAGGCAGTTTGAAGGAAGGCATCCGGCGAGTTCAAAAAATCCACAGCGAGGTTGGGCACAACCCTACAGCCACGGAATTGCGCGACCAGCGACAATCCGGGCCGTGCATCGCGAGGTCTTTGATTTGAGGTGCGGAGTCCCGAAATTCAGGACGGGGGCGGCGCGGCGAGCGCGTCAAGATGCCGGCGCGCTTCCTTCGCTTCAGGGCTGCGCGGGTGGCGGCGCACGATCTCGCGCCACGCCCAGCCGTCGTAGTGAAACTGCTTCGCCGCGCGGTCGAAGACGAATGCGACGCCCTGCTTTCTGTAACGATCAAGCCCGACGTAGTTCATGTAGTAGCTCGCGACGGGTGCGCCGCCTGCCGCCATCTCGCGCTCGTCAAGACGCCTCTGCGCTTCACGCGAAAGCTTCGCGGCGGCTTCCTCTGCGGCGTCGCCGTAAAACAGCAGCGCCGCGGGGCGCGAGGGCGAGCGCGGAAAGATGTCCAGGAAGATACGTGCACGCGCGAGGCGGTCAAAATCCTCCGAGCCGCGAACGAGGCGCAACAGTCGCTCGTCGTCCCCCGCGCGAGACGGCGACGCGACCGCATCCGCCTGCAACCAGCCGTTCGTTCGTCGCGTCACGTTGACGCGGTAGAACAACAGACCGTCATGCGCATTCCTCGCGCCTGTGACGGCGACGGCGCGCCCACGGCTCAGCCTCTGCAACACCGCTGCCGAAACGTCCGGGGCATCACGCAACGCCGCCAGCCGCTCGTCAACAACCACGGCCACCCTGCCCCCTGCGGGCGGGCGGCGCTTCTTGCGTGCGGAAACTGGCGCGGGCAGGATCAGACAAAACACGAGGAGCACGGCCACGGCCATACGGCGACTGAAGCGTGTGGCTGATTTGGTGATGGCGATGTGCAGAGAAACGCTCTTAATGTTGTCGAGGACATTCCTTGAAAGGCGAGGCATGGCTTCACACTCCTTCGTTGAGGTTGACGGAGACGAACCCTTCGCGCGACCGTTGACGGGGTGGTGAGTTAACGTGGCGCGCGACGACGTGGGTTCGCGGCTAGTAAATCTTCGAGTCTGGCGCGGGCTGCTGCTTTCGGGCGTGCGGGCAGCCCCGCGTGATGAAAATGCGTGATGGCGAGGGCGAGCGCGTCCGCCGCGTCGGATGGATGCGGCGGCTCTTTCAGAGAGAGCAGCACGCGCACCATTTCCTGAACCTGATGCTTCTCCGCCGCGCCGTAGCCGACGACCGTCTGCTTGACGAGACGCGGCGAGTATTCGGCAATCTCGACGCCGGCCCGCTCCGCCGCCAACAGTATCACTCCGCGCACGTGTCCGAGTTGCAGCGCGGTCTTGGGATTGACGGCGAAGAACGATTCCTCGACCGCGCACACGTCCGGCTGGAAGCGCGCGAGCAAAGCCTCGACCCCCTCGCTGATTTTCAAAAGCCGCGCCGCGAACCTCTCTCGCGGTCGCGCCTTGACCGTCCCGTACTCGACCAGACCATAACGACGCCGGTCGCCTTCGATGACGCCCCAGCCGGTCGTCTCACTGCCCGGATCAATCCCCAGAATCCGCATGCGCCTTTATACCTTAAACGCGCCCGCGTTGACAGTCGTTCGTTCAGGCATGCGGCGACTGATCTCAAACAGCTTTTCGAGCTTCGCGCGCCTCTCTCTCAGGCACTCGCCATGTCCGCCTCGCTGATGTCGAAGTTGGCGGACACCTTCTGCACGTCGTCGTGGTCTTCGAGAGCTTCCATCAGCTTGAGCATCTGCTTGGCCTCCGCGCCTTCGAGCTTCTTGTACTCTTTGGGAATCATCTCTACTTCGGCGGCCTGCGGCTCGACGCCCGCCTTCTTGACGGCGTCGAGCACAGTGTCGAAGTTTTCGGGCGAAGTGATGATCTCGAAGTTGTCTTCGTCGTCGCGCAAATCTTCCGCGCCCGCGTCGGTGACGATCTCGAACAACTCGTCTTCAGGCTTCGCCGCTTTTTCGACGACGATGTAGCCTTTCTTCTCGAACATCCAGTTGACCGCGCCCGCCGTGCCGAGGTTGCCGCCGTTTTTGCCGAAGATGTGGCGAATCTCCGCGACGGTGCGGTTGCGGTTGTCGGTCATCGAATCAATCATCACGGCGACGCCGCCCGGCCCGTAGCCCTCGTAGGTAATCTCCTCGTAAGAGACGCCCTCCTCCTCGCCCGTCCCACGCCGGATGGCGCGCGCGATGGTGTCGTTCGGCATGTTCGCGCCCTTGGCGTCGGAGACGGCCTTACGCAGTCGCGCGTTGGCGTCCGGGTCGCCGCCGCCCGTGCGCGCGGCGACGGCAATCTCTTTAATCAGCTTCGTAAAAACCTTGCCGCGCTTGGCGTCGGTCGCGCCTTTCTTGTGCTTGATGGTATGCCACTTGGAATGTCCAGACATTTCGATGAGTTCCTTAAGCGTATCTAAAATTGTTGGAAGTGGGTTGGGAATATATCACGCGATTTTTCCGACCCGCAACCATCGAGACAGAGCAGGAAAGACTGTGTCTGTCTCTCAGAGAAGAGTCGCCGCAATCGCCTTCTTCAGCAGGTCGAGCAGGAGCAGCACGATGATCGGCGAGATGTCGAACATGCCGAGTGGCGGGATGATGCGGCGGAACGGCCCCATAATCGGCTCGGTCGCGCGAATCAGAAAATGCAGCACCCTGTTCGACGGGCCGACGACCCACGAGAAGACGATACGCATGAAAATCAAAAGCGAGTAGACGGCGAGCAGGCCGTACAGCAAGTGGCCGACGAGCGAAACGGGCGCGCCCTTCTGTGCGCTCGCAATCAGGCCCATGATCGTGCCGAGCACCGCGCCGATGAATTCCAGCGCGAAGTAGCCGAGCAGGATCGCAATCAGAATCGTGACGAGCGGCGCGAGGTTTGGGCTGAAGCCGAACTGCACGAGCGGCCTCCGCACGGGATTGACGAGCGGGTCTGTCCAACGGCGGACGAGCATGACAGGGCGGCTGAAAGGATTGAAGTCCGCCTGGTTGATGACGACGCGCGCCAGCATCAACACGATCACGACCATGATGATCGCGACTATCGCGTACCAAACGAAGAGTCCCAGCGTGGCGAAAATGTTCATAAGCGGATCAGGAATGCCTGTCCCGAGCGACGGCGGAAAAATTATCTCAGGCCGCGCGGCTTGCGCGAGCCGAAGATAGCCGTGCCCACGCGCACCATCGTCGCGCCTTCCTCGATGGCCGTCTCGAAGTCGTGGCTCATGCCCATCGAAAGTTCGCCCGCGCCGCCTTTGAAAACATCGCGCGCATGCAATTCGTCGCGCAACTCGCGCAGGCGACGAAAGAATGGACGCGACTGCTCCGCGTCTTCCCCGAAAGGCGGCAGGATCATCAGCCCCTTCAGACGCAGGCGCTGGCACTCGCCGAAAGATGCGACGAGCGCGGGCAGTTTCTCTTCGCTCGCTCCGCTCTTTGTCTCTTCGCCCGCGAGGTCAATCTGGATCAGCACGTCGAGCGACTCGCGTTCTTCTTCCACGCACAGGCGTTCGAGCCGCCCTGCGAGTTCAGTCGAATCAATTGAATGGATACAGTCAAAGAGCCTTACAGCGCGACGCGCCTTGTTCGCCTGAAGATGGCCGATGAGATGCCAGCGCGTGCCTTCGCCGCGTCCCAACTCTTCGATCTTCGCTTCCGCCTCCTGCACTCGATTCTCACCGAAGACGCTTGCGCCCGCTGCCTGCGCCTCGCGCAGTACGTGCGCCGGATGCGTCTTGCTGACGGCGATCAGCGTGACCTCCGACGGGTCGCGGCCCACACGCCTCGCGCTCGCTTCGATACGCCGTTGTACCTCTTCGAGACGCGCACGCAAGCTCTCCGTTTCCTGCTTCGTTTCGGGCATCGCTCACTTATCGTCGGATTGAATCGGACGCCGGAACTATAACAAGCGCCCGCGCGCGTCCGCAACCAGGGCTCCGAATCTCCGCGCCCCTTAGTTTTTCATCACTTCCGACACACGCACGCCGTCACACGATACGGTGGCAGGCGGCACTTTATCGTGTAAACGAATCGCTCTCGACCGGAACCATGAACCTGCCCTCAGCACTTTAACGTCCCCTCGCGCGTGGCACGGAGGTTGTTGCTCTTCCGGGTGCTGAACAACTTGCCCCTGCGCAATAACAGTATCGAAATCTGGACTTGTGGACTTAGAGGAGAGATTGAGACATGAATAGCAAAAGTCAGAACTTGTTTGTGAGGGCGATTATGTTCGCGCTGTTGATTTGCCTGGCGCTGCCGGCGCTGGCCTTCGGTCACGACCACGGACGGGGTCGTGGTCGAGGCAAGCCGACCGGCGTCTTCGTCAACGGGCACGACGCGCGCGACGGTCGCACAGACGGGCGCGGGCGTGGTAGAAATCGGGATCGCAACGACCGCGACGATGATCGAGACGATGACGACGACTTCCGGCGCGGCAGAGATCGTGATCGTGATCGCGACGATGACCGCGACGACGACCGTGACGACAGAGACCGCAGAGGTGATCGCACAGGCAGGCGCGATGTCGAACGCATCGCGGAGCGCAATGGTTACGAGGCCGGACTGCGCGACGGTCGTGAAGATCGTGCGCGCGGCGAGCGCTTCAACTTCCGCGACGAGTCCGAGTTTCAGGACGCGACGCTCGGATACCGCAGCGATTTCGGCAGCGAGGACTTCTACCGCCGCAACTTCCGCCAAGGCTTTCAACAGGGCTACGAGGACGGCTATCGCGGGCGCAATTCGCGAAGCGGTTCCGGCATCGGCAACATCCTCGGCGGCATTCTCGGTCGCCCGTAACCACTGAAAACATTCAAGTCACAAAGTGGCTCAAGTCAACTGACTTGAGCCACTTTCGCATCCGGCGACTCGCTTGACACCTTCGCCACGGCGTTCGTATATTGAATGTCACAACGCACGCGGATGTGGCGGAACTGGTAGACGCGCAGGTCTCAGAAGCCTGTGATGGTGACATCGTGGAGGTTCGATCCCTCTCATCCGCATTCAATCAAGATCATGAACGAGTTTGAGTTTCACTGGCTGTGCGGACTGCTCGAAGGTGAAGGTTCGTTCATGAAAGGCCCGCCGTCCCGCCCGCAGTATCCAGTCATCTCAATGTGCAGTACGGACGAAGATGTAATGCAAAGAGTAAGTGCTTTGTTCAACGTTGTGTACTGCAAAGTGACGAAGCGTCGGAGCCATTGGAAGCAGTCCTTTATCATACGCCTTCATGGTAGAAGAGCGGTTGAGTTAATGCTTAGAATGCGCGCACACATGAGCACGCGGCGGAAAGAGCAGATTGATGTGGCTGTCGCCTCTTACGAAGCGCGTCCTAATCGCGGAGCCAGTAAACTGACGGAGCATCAAGTTCGTCAGGTTAAGCATTTGATTCAGGAACATCAAACAGTCCGTGCCATTGCTGAACATTGCAAAGTTTCCGTTTGGAGCGTCATGCGAATAAAAAATCACGGCGCATTTCCCGATATTGTCTGACATCAATCCATGTTGAATATGAAAGGGCGAGTTCAGAAAAGACCTCGCCCTTTCGCTTTATTATCTGAAGGAAAATTGCCGTCTTCAATTGATCGCTTCAGAAGCAGCATCCGGCCCGGTCGCGCCGGATGCATCAACGGCGAAGATGGTGAGCGCCTGTTCGTCGTGGAGCGACGAGTTGAGGAGCGTCTGCACCCAGTACTGGCCGGGCGCAGGGAAGACGACGTTGAAGAAGAAGCTGACGTTGTTGGCGACGCCGCCGGGCGCGATCTCGAAGGACGTGGGCTGCGAAAGCACTAACGGCTGCTGGCGGTCGTCGGTCAGGATGCGTACTTCCGAGACGTGCGTGCCCTCGCCGCGCCACTGGTGTACGACGGCGAATTTCATCACGGAGACCGGAAACTGCTGCACCGTGATTTGATGAAAGACGCCCATCAGCGAAAGTTTGTTTCCTATTTCCAGCCGCACGTCGTCGCAGAAGATGGTGTATGCGAGTTCGAGCTTGTTTGATCTGTTTTCTGTCTTCATTTTTTTGAGCCTTCAGTAACCAGCAGTCAACGGCCAGCAGGAAATCAAAAGCTGATCGCTATCCTAACATCCCTTTGAGCGCCGCCTCGTCAATCACGTTGACGCCGAGCGTTTGAGCCTTGTCGAGTTTCGAGCCGGCGTCCTCGCCCGCGACAACGTAGTCCGTCTTCTTGCTGACGGTGGACGTGACGCGCCCGCCGCGCGATTCGATGAGTGCGCGGGCCTCGTCGCGCGTCATCGTTTCCAACTTGCCGGTCAGGACGAACTGTTTGCCCGCGAACGCACCGTCGCGCGACGCGCCTACGTCGCCCGACATCTCCGTGCGGACGCCAGCCGCGCGGAGCCGCTCGCACAAATCGCGGTTGCCCTCGTCGTCGAACCAGTCGCGGACGCTCTGGGCCACCGTCAGGCCGATTTCGTGGATGGCGTCAATCTCTTCGACGCTGGCGGCAGCGAGGCGTGCGAGCGAGCCGAAGTTGCGCGCGAGGATCGCGGCGGTGCGCTCGCCGACGTGACGCAGGCCGAGGCCATAGACGAGGTGCGGCAAATCGCGCGTCTTGCTCGCCTCGATTTGCGCCGCCAGATTCGCCGCAGACTTCTCCGCCATCCGTTCGAGCGCGGCCACGTCCTCCGTCTTTAGCGCGTAGAGGTCTGCCACGTCGCGCACCATTTTCTTTTGCACGAACTGTTCGGCCAGCGCTTCGCCCAGACCCTCAATCCTCATCGCACGGCGAGACGCATAGTGAAGCAGACGCCCTTTCAGTTGCGCGGTGCAGTCGGCGGCCACGCAGCGCGAGACCACCTCGCCTTCGGGTCGTGAGACGACTCCGCCGCATACGGGGCACGTCTTCGGAAACTTGAAAGGCTTCTCCGCCCCCGTGCGGCGCGACTCGACGACGCCGAGAACCTTCGGGATGATCTCGCCGCTCTTTTCGATGTTGACCCAGTCGCCGAGCCGCACGCCGAGTCGCTTGATCTCGTCTTCGTTATGAAGCGTGGCGCGGGCGACGGTGGTTCCGGCCAACTGCACCGGCGCGAGGTTGGCGACCGGCGTGAGCGCGCCCGTCCGGCCTACCTGCACGACGATGGATTCAACCTGCGTCGTGGCCTGCCGCGCGGGATATTTGTAAGCGATGGCCCAGCGCGGCGCTTTCGTCGTCGCGCCGAACTCGTCTTGCAGGGCGGTGGAATTAACCTTCACCACCACGCCGTCAATCTCGTACTCAAGATTATCGCGCTCCGCCTCCATCCGGTTGCAGAAGGCGATGACCTCGTCAATCGAAGCGCACAGCGCGCGATGCTCATTCACTTGAAGGCCGGCGCGCGTGAGCCAGTCGAGAGCCTCCCGGTGAGACGCGAAAGGCTTGCGCTCGCCGCGCAACACGTCGTAGGCGAACATATCGAGTCGGCGACGCGAGACGATCTTCGGGTCGAGCTGGCGAATGGTTCCGGCGGCGGCGTTACGCGGGTTGGCGAAGCGCGTTTCTTCCGCTTCCTCGCGCTCGGCGTTGATTCGCTCGAACGCTTTGCGCGAGAGATAAGCCTCGCCGCGCACTTCTATCCCCGCGCCCGCCTCTTTGCCGTCCTTCAGACGAAGGGGCACGCTCCTGATCGTCCGCACGCTCTGCGTCACGTCCTCGCCGACGCGCCCGTCGCCGCGCGTCACGCCGCGCACGAGCACGCCCGACTCGTAATGCAGAGAGATCGAGAGTCCATCAATCTTCAACTCCGCGACGTACTCGAACGCGCGCCCGTCTGCGAGCTTGCGGCAGCGCTCGTCGAAGGCACGCAGGTCTTCGATGTTGTAGCTGTTGTCTAAGGAAAGCACGGGGCGGCGATGGACGTACTCCTCGAACCCTGCGGCGGGACGGCCCCCGACGCGCAACGTCGGGCTGTCGGGCGTCTGTAGTTCCGGGTGCTCTTCCTCCAACCGTCGCAGACGCTCGACGAGCGCGTCATACTCAACGTCGGAGATTTCGGGGCGGTCGTGGACGTAGTAAAGCTCTTCGTGACGGACGATCTCCGCACGCAACTTCTTCACCTCTTTTTCGATGGTCTTCGTGCTGGTTGGCAACTCGCGAGCACCGCCACTTATGAATATTTTGAAGCTTTCGCCGTCATCATAAAGGAAGGGGCCGGGGTTCGCCAGCGCAGTTTCGTTGTCACACGATGAGGGACGACTGCCTACCTGTTGAGCTGGACGATGATGTCGCCCTCCGGCTTCGCGCTCTCGTCCTCTTCGAGTTCGGCGAGGCGGTGGATGATGCGACCGAAGTATTTGATGCCCTGTAGAAAATCGTCGAGGCGGATGTTTTCGTCGGGGCCGTGCGGGTTGGAGCCGGAGTAGCTGACGCCGAAGGAGACGACGGGCGTGGGGGGAAACTGCACGCCGCAGACCGCGCCGACCGGGCCGCTCGCGGGGTCGAGCGGGTAGACGACGGGCGGCGCACCGTAAATCTCGCCTGCGGATTCGATTGCCGCGCGCGCGACGTAGGACGTGGGCGAAGACTTGGCGTAGGGTGCGCCGCCGAGTTCCACGATCTCGATGTCCTGAAAGCCGCGCGTGTCGAGATGGCTGCGAAGGAGTTTGACGACGAGTTCGGGCGTCAGGTCGGGCACGAGGCGAAAGTCTAGGCGCGCCGTCGCCGCGCCCGGTAGGATGGTTTTCGCGCCCGCCTCCGTGTGCCCCGTGCGGATGCCGCAGATGGTACAGGTCGGGCCGAAGATGAGTTCTTTGGTCAGCTCTTTACCCGTCATTCCGCGCACCCACTGGCCGATGCGAAACTCGCGTCGCAGTCCCGCCTCGTCGAGTTGGACGGTCTTCAAAGTCTGCTTGTCCTCCGCAGTCACCGGCGCGACGTGCGACGAGAAGCCGTCAACCGTGATGACGCCCTTCGGCGAGGCGATGGTCGCGAGCGCCTGCACGAGCCGCCACGCAGGGTTGGGAACGATGCCGCCCCACTTTGAGTGAAGGTCTGTGCGCGCGCCGTGTGTGCGGAGTTCGAGAAAGGCGATGCCCTTGAAGCCGAGGCTGACGACGAGTCGCTCGTTGGTGTCCTTGTAGCCGTCGTCCCAGATGCAGCCGTCGGCGCGCAGCAGTTCGGCGTGCTCGTCGGGGAAGCGGTAGAGGCTGGGGCTGGCGAGGCCGTCCTCGCCCTCGACGATGAAGCGCAGGCAGACGGGGAGCTTCCCGAAGGTTTTCTGGTAAGCCTCGACCGCTGCGACGCGCGCGACGAGGTCGCCCTTGCTGTTCGACGCGCCGCGCGCGTAGAGCTTCCCGTCCGTAATGGCCGCCGCGAAAGGCCCCGAAGACCAGTCGGTCAACTGCCCGACGGGCTGCACGTCGTAGTGCCCGTAGACGACGAAGCAGCGCTCGCCCGCTCCGCATTCGCCGTAGACGATGGGAAAACCGCTGCCGATTTTGAACGAGCGCGTGCCCGCCCCTGTCCGTTGCAACATCTGCTCGACGGCCTCGGCCACCGCGCGCATCCCCGTCCCGCGCGCCGCCACCGAAGGCATGCGACACAGAGCCTGCAAGCGCTCCGTGAAAGAGCGCGCGTGGCGGTCAACGTAGCGGTCGAAGCGTGTGAACGGCATATCTCTTCGAGTAATAAGAGATGAGCGATAAGTGATAAGAACAAGGAAGAAGGCTCTTTCTTATCACTTATCACTCATCTCTTATCACGATAAAAAATGTATCGAGGGTGCGCTGGGTCGCGCTCGAAGCCGGCGCAGACGAGTCCGGCGGCGAGCGCGTTTTGAAACTCGGCGCGGACGCGGAGTTGTTCGCGGCGCGCAGTGGCCGGGTCTTCGCGGACGAGCGCGATCCAGTTTGGGGGAATCGAGACAGTCGCGGACGTGGAGCCGTGCGCCTCAGGCGCTTCACCACGCGCGAGGCTTTCGACGCGTGGCGAGTCGAGATGCCACTCTGCGGAGAGACGGTCGCTGTCAATGCCGTAGGCTGTGCCGTGCTCGCCCCCGACCGCCGAATAGTCCGTGCCGTAATAGTTGGCGATGTATTGGCGCACGACCACGCCGAGGCGGTTGAGATTGAAGTGCGCGTTGCGCGATTGCATAGGGTCCCAAGTCCAACGGATGAAGCGGCGGCCCTCCGAGAATGCGCGCTCGCGCTGCGCCCACTTGAGCCGCGCGCCGACGCCTCGATTCTGGTAATCCTTCGCGACCGCCATCATGTGCGAGTAGCCGGTAATCTCCGCGCCGCGCACGGCAATCTGGTTGAGGACGAAGCCGACCATGCGTTCGCCGTCGAACGCGCCGAGCGTCCAGCCGCCCGCGCTCCGCGCGACGATCAGGTGGCGGCGCGGCGAAAGCTCAAGATCGGGCAACCCGAAGGCTTCGCGCTGCAAGCGCACGCACTCGTCAAACTCCGCGATGGTGACGCACTCGCGCACCGTGATTTCTCCACGCGTCGCGCCGGGTCGTTCGGCGATTTCCGTCCGGCCTGACATGAGTTAATTGTCGCCCTCCTGAATCGTCAATTGAACCTCGCAGCTAGATTTCCGTCTGCGTGAACCAGCCCGCCGGTACTCGTTCGATGCAGCGACTCGCTGTCCGCTCGGCAATGTCGCCGACGAAATTAATGAGCGTCAGCCGTCTGCCCTCTCGATAGCGCTCGCCGACCGCCTCACGCAATTCTCTGGCGAAAGCCGGGACGCTCCAGTTGATTTTGAACAACACCAAACGCCCAGTGTCGCCGTGCTTTAAAAGCCACGCGACCTTCCGCATCGAAACCACCCCGCACTCTCCCCAGAACGGGAAACGCGCGCCGCCGTTTTCGTTGAGCGCCACGAGGTCTGGCTTGTATCTCAGGCCGACCCGCAACTCGATTTGCAACGACGGGTACTGCCCGACGAACATCGCGTAGCCGAGCGCCTTCATCAACACGTGCCCGTAAGTCTCGCCCGTGCGCTGCCAGAGACGTACACGTCGGCCCGCCAGTTCAAAATTGTGAAGCATTCTAAAGTAGCGACGAGGGATAGTTCGACAAGTTAAAAGCAGGGGGACTTCTTTTCAGCATTGAAGGGCGGCGACGCGAATCGAAACGGATTTTATCTCATCACCCATCGCCTGTCACTCGCCATTGCTTTCATCCCTAGGGCGCGCCGGGAGGTTGAGGCGGACGGCGAGGCCGGCTGGCTCGATTTCGTGAAGGCTGACGCTGCCGCCGAGGACGCCGAGCAGGCGATTGGCGATGACGAGGCCGAGTTCGTTCATGTTAGTGCCGCACTCGTTCGGGGCATCAACATCCACCGCCGGGTCGAAGAGGTGCGCCGGGTCTTGAAGCGGCTGGCCCTCATCGCTGATCTCGATGCGGAAGCGATTCTCTTCGGCGGGCGCGGCGCAGATTTTGACCGTGCCGCCCGCGGGGGTGCGGCCAATAGCGTGTGCGAAAAAGTTGTAGAGCACCTGCCGCAGCTTGCCTTCGTCCGAGACGATGGGGACGAGTTCCGGCGCGGTGTTGCATTCAAGCTTCACGTCCTGCTTCTGCGCCAGTCGCGCCACCGCCGCGCACGTTTCGCGCAAAGTCTCGCGCAACGAAAATTCGTGAAGGAAGAGTTCCGTCTGCCCGGCTTCGAGGCGCGAGAGGTCAACGAGTTGGTCGAGGCTGGTTTGCAGTTGGAAGCCGGAGCCTTGAATCTTCTCGCAGAAGTGCTGCTGCGTGTCGGTCAGTCGCTCGTGGTCGAGGAGGATTTCCGTGAAGCCGAGGATCGAGGTCAGCGGCGTGCGTAGCTCGTGCGACATGCGCTGAAGGAAGAGCGAGCGGTAACGGCTCACGCGGTGCAGCTCAAGGTTGGCCTCTTCGAGCGCCGCGCTGCGCTGCCGCAGTTCTTCAAAGAGGCTCTCGATTTGCCGCCGCTGCCCGACCATCGCCGCCGCGCGTCGCGCGTTGCCGATGGCGATGATGATGGCGGGGCCGACGAAGCGTATGCCTTTGAGCGCGGCGCGCAGTATGTCGGGGAACGCAGAAAGGACGACGAGCACGCCGGTCATTCTGCCGTGCGCGTAGATCGGGACGCCGACCGCCGCCCTGAGGTTCGTCTGCTCGAAGAATCCGAGAAGTTTTCTCGTCACGGCGTCGGCTTCCGCCGCACGCGCGTCGTCGGCCCACAGGTAGCACTCCGCGCCCGTCGCCTCGACCTCGCCGGACACCAGTTGACCGATGAGCCGCGCCTTCTCTTCGTCGAGGTGCGGGTGCGTGTAGGCTGCGCTCTGCTGAAGTCGCCCGTCGTCGCCGCGCAGGAAGGTGATGATGCAGCACAGTTCCCAGTGGCTCAGGAGGATGTCGGAGAAGGCACGGCAAATCTCCGCTTCGGAGAGACCTTCGCCGAAAGTGAAAGCCTGCTCGTGCAGGAGGTTGACGACCTCCGCGCCGAGCGCCTGTAGCTGGCCTGCGCCCGCACCGGCGACGCCCTGCGAACTCTGACCCGCGTGCTCAATCAATCCTGACATTCGCGTTGCTTACTCCGCTCGTTTGACCGTGTGGCGAAAAGGCGTAATGCTCACCCCAACCGGCGGGAGAGAATCGTNTGCTGTTATCAAATCTCGTCCGGCTGAGTTAAGATGACGAAGGGACGGACGGAGAATCGTCCCGCTGTGCCCACATGAACGGTCAACTTCGCGACCATCCGCTTGCCGAACTCATCCACGAAATTTCCGGCGCACGTTTGTCGGGCGCGCTGCGCGTCTCGCGCGAACGCGTCAGGGGCGTCGTCTATTTCAGCGGCGGGCGACTCGTCGCCGCGCTCACGAACCTCCGCTCGTCGCGCCTGTCGGAATACCTGCTGCGTCGCGGCGTTCTGACGCAAACTCAACTCGACGCCGCACACGTCGGCGACAAGATGTCGGACGAGCAGGTGCGCGCGGCGCTCGTGGAGGCGGGAGTGTTAACGTCCGAGGAGTTGGGCAGGCAGCAGGCGCGTCGCACGGAAGAGGTGTTGCGAATGCTGCTGCAATGGACGGACGGCGAATGGAGCTTCGACCCGCGCGTGCGCCTCGACGTGGAGTGGCACGTCCAGTTGAACATCAGCCAGATTCTCATCGAAGCGGCGCGCGAACTTTCTTCAGAATTCGTTTCGCGCGCGACGGCGCGAGACGCGGAGATCATCTCCACGTCCGCCGGAGCGCAGGACTCCGGCGGCGATTTGCGGCTCCTGCCGGCTGAGGGTTTCATGCTCTCGCGCGTCTCCGCGCCGTCGAGCATGGGCGAGTTGCTGGCCGTCAGCGGTCTGCCCGAATCCGAGGCGCGGCGCGCCGTCTACGTCCTTGCGCTCGGCGGACTGCTCGTCCGCGAAGGCTGGCCTCGCGCGTTTTCGACCGAAACGCTGGCGCAGGCACAACGTGCGAGCGCCGCGACGGGGAAGGCGGACAAGCAAGGCGAGATCGAAGAGAGTGTCGTGCCGATTCCTCCGCCCGACGCTGAGGAACAGAGTCCGCCGGTCGAAGAAGTGAAGCCGGAAGCGGACATGCGCTCGGAGGTTGAAGAGTTGTTCGCGCGCACGAGCGGGTCGAGCCACTACGAGATGCTCGGCGTCACACGCAACGCCAAGGCGGGCGAGATCAAGCGCACTTACTATTCGCTCGCCCGGCGCTTTCACCCTGACCGTTTTCGCAGCGAAGCCGACGAACCCTTGCGCCGCCGCATCGAGTCTGCCTTCGGCAAGATCGCGCAGGCTTACGAAGTGCTGAAGGATTCGGCCACGCGCGCCAGCTACGATCTCAAGCTCGAAAAGGAGAAAGCCCGCACGTCACCACAGCAGGAGAGCACAAATCAAACAGAGGCCGAGCGCGCAGGCGAGGCGGGCAAGGGCGCTTCCGCCGGGGGGCCGCACTCCCCCTCGTCTTCCAAACCTTCTCAAGCCTATCGCGCCGAAGAGAGATTCCAGCAAGGACTGTCGGCATGGCGAAAGAACGAGATAGCGGCGGCAAAAAGATTTTTTGGCGAAGCGGCGCTGCTCGTGCCCAAAGAGCCGCGCTACCGCGCTTACTACGGGCGCGCTCTGGCGCGCGAGCGGCAGACGCGACGCCAGGCAGAGGCGGAGCTACAGGCTGCCATCGCCCTCGATCAACGAAACGTTTCTTACCGCGTCATGCTGGCGGAACTCTATCGCGACCTCGGCCTGCGCCGCCGCGCCGAAGGCGAACTGGAGCGCGCCCTCTCCATTGAACCCCACAACGCAGACGCGCGCCGCCTGCTCGACGAACTGCGGCATGCCGGTTAGGTTCAAAGTTGAAAGCTCTGGCTGTTCTGCATTTGAAACTTTGACCCCTGACCCTTAAACTCCGAACCCATGAGCACTGAGTTTGCGGAAAACGAGCGCGTCTCGAATGAGGCGTTCACGCGCCTCGCCGTCGCGGTGGACGGGTTTGAAGGCTACGGCCACCCGCACGCGGCGCGCGTGGCGAAACTCGTCGAAGCCCTCGCCAAAATCTTTCGCCTCGCCCGCGCGGATCGCTCGTCGCTCGTCTTCGCCGCGCTGCTCCACGACATCGGCGAGATGGCGATGAAGCGCGACTACATCGGGCGCGGCGGGCCGCTCAACGAACAGGAGCGACTCGATCTGGCGAGACATCCCGTCATCGGCGAGCAGGAGGCGGCGCGAGCCGGCGCGGATCGCGGCGTCCAACTCCTCGTCCGCTGGCATCACGAATGGTGGAACGGCGCGGGCTATCCGGACGCTCTGCGCGGCGAACAGATTCCGCTCGCCGCGCGCATCCTGCGCGTCGCCGACGCCTACGCCGCGCTCACGGACGCGCGCCCCTTCCGCCCCGCCGGAACCGAAGCCGAGGCGCGCAAGCACCTCACGCTCTGGGCTGGCCTTGAATTTGACCCGCGCGTCGTGCGCGCATTCCTCTCTCTGAACGGACTCCCTGAACTTCGCTCCCACACGCGCCTCGCCGTCGCGACGGGCGAGAGAGTGTCCGCCGCGAGCGAGCCGGAGACTGCGAGAGCCGAAACTGTCGTCGAAGAAGCCTGACAAACTGTCGAACCGGAAAGTTTGATTCGCAAGTATCAACTCTGATTTCAACTCCGAGGGCGGGTCTTTACCTGCACGTTTAAAACTGATGACACTTCCCCACTTCTCCGAAATCGTCCCCGAAAGCTGGCTCGCCTTCGAGTTGAGCATTCTGCGCCGCATGAAGTTCAGTTCCGTCGCCGACCCGTTCGCGGGCGAGGCCGATCTGGACGTCTATCTCAAGCGCTGGGGCGTGCGCGTGGCGTCGAACGACGTGCGGCAGTGGGCATCCGTGCGCGCCGCCGCCCGCGTGGAGAATAACGCCGGGCGTTTGAGCGAGGGGGAAGTCGAACTCGTCCTCGAAGACGCATACGTCCCGCGCCATCGCCTCCACAATGCCTCGCTGCGCCGCTGGTTCAACGAGACGGACGCGTGGTGGTTCGACAACGTGCGCGCGAGCGCCGAGAAACTCGACACGCCTTCGAGACGCG
The DNA here is from genome assembly GCA_020200155.1 of Acidobacteriota bacterium. GTDB lineage: Bacteria > Acidobacteriota > Blastocatellia > Pyrinomonadales > Pyrinomonadaceae > JAIVJG01. The sequence continues at coordinate 18,187 of JAIVJG010000169.1, forward strand.
CGCTCGCGCTCGACATCGGCATGATGGTCGGCGACTACGCACTCTCCTTCGGCGACGACACGCGCGAACTGCGCCAGCCGCTCTCGCGCGTCTTCCGGCGACTGCTCGACGGCGCGAGCGCGCCCGTCAACAACGGGCAGAACAACACGAGTTCCAACACAGACCCGCGCGATTTCATCAATCACGAACTGGCCGCCGAACTTCTCTTCCTGCGACTCCCGCGCCCTTCGCGCAGAGGCCCGCGTGATTCAGACTGGGCATGGCGCGAAGAGTGGGTGCGCGGCGGCGATGAATTCTGGGACGAGTATGAAGAGGCGCGGGAGGGTCGTCTGGGCACGCGCGCCGAAACCCGTCAGCAATACCTGCGACACGTCGAAGACCTGCTCGACGCGGCCTCGCACATCCCCGCGTGGGCCATCGCACACGTCGAAAACGGTTTCGTCTCGACCGAGGAACTCGTCGAAGCCGTCCGCCGCATGCGCCGCGTCGGCACGATCTACACCAAAGACTTCACCGAACTGTTGGGCGTGCGCGCCGCGATCATCACGGCTTAAAAATACGGCTTAAAAATATTGACGAGCGATGAATGATGAGAGTCCGTGCTCTGTCTCTCAGCACTCATCGTCCATCTTCTACCAATGCTTTCACGATCACCAGCGTCTGATCGTCGGCTCGCTCCGCCGCGCCTGACCAGTTGTTCACTTCGTCAAAAATCGCGCGGCGTAGTTCCTGCGACGACTGGCCGCGACGTGCCGCAGCGAACTGCGCGAGACGCTTTTCGCCGTACTCCTCGCCGGTCGTGTTCTGTGCTTCTGTGAGTCCATCGGAGAAGACGACGAGCAAATCGCCGTCGGCGAACGGCACTTGCGCTTCTTCGTACTCCGCCCAGTCGAACGCGCCGACCATCATGCCGCCCGTCGAGAGTCGCTCGATTGAGCCGCCGGCGCGCACGAGGATCGCCGCGTTGTGGCCTGCGTTGGTGTAGCGTAAGAGCCGCGTGCGTTCATCGTAGAGCGCGAGGAAGAGGGTGGCGAAGCGGTTGTCGTCCGTGCTGTGGCACAACTGCCCGTTGATGCTCGCGGCCATGTTCGAGACAGCGCATTGCGTGTCCGCCCCCGTGACGCCGCACGGCATCTCGGCCTCGCCGCCGCCCGGCGTTGACGACGCGAAGGCGACCTGAACGCCGCCCGCCTGTGCGGAGGCGGCCTTCGACTGCGCGGCGAGTTTCATACGCTCCGCGATGATCGTCACCTGTGCGCGCAGCGTCGCCTGAAGGTTCGACATGACGAGCGCCGCAGAGATGCCCTTGCCCGACACGTCGCCGAGCGCGAAGGCGACGAGGCCCGGCGCGACCTCGACGTAATCGTAGTAGTCGCCGGCCACGCCGCGCGCCGCACGGCACTCGCCAGACATCTCGACGCTCGCCAGTCGCGGCACGCTACGCGGGAACAGTTGCCCCTGCACTTCAGCCGCGATCTCGACCTCGCGCTCCAGCCACTCGCGCTCGACCCGCTCTTCCAGCAGCGTTTCGATGTTTGAAGACATTTCGTTGAAGGCCGAGGCCAGTTCGCCCAACTGGTCGCGCGAGCGCGTGCGTATGCGGTGCGAGAAATCGCCGCGCTTGACCGATTCCGTCGCGCGATAAAGCTTGTGCACGGTGCCCGTCACCGCGCGCGTCATCCACGCCGCAGAGAGCAGCGCCAGCACTTCGAGTGCGAGGAAAAAACCGCCGAGAAAAATCAGCGCCTGTCGCCAGCCCTGTCCGAGTTTCGTGTCACCCCAAAATTGCCTGCCGCTTTGCGCCCACGACCAGTCAACCATGAACGCCCACCCGGAAGTCTGCGTCCCGCCGCGCCAGTCCGTCGAAGGTAAAAAGACCGGGTACGAGAAGGCTGCGAGCGAGCTTTTAGGAATCGGGTCGCCAAACTGGTCGCGACGGAAATCCATCCTCGTCTGCCGCCCGCCTCTATCACGCACCAACACGACCCGGCCCTCGTCTCCGCCGCCCGCCCCTGCATCGGACTCGTCCACGCTGACGTTAACGTCGCCCTCTCCGTTCAGCAACTCATTCCCGCGCGCCGCGATGAAGAACGGGCGGACGTTGATGCCCGTGTTCTCGCGATACTGTTTGATGAGAGCGCGGCTGACCGGAACCGTGACCAGCAACGCGATGGCTCGCCCGCTCGCGCGGCCACGCGCCAGCGCACGCACGGACGGCGAGCCGAAGGCGCTCCGAGAAGTTTCCGGCGGGGGCATGAAAGCAAGACCGCTCCAATCTTCCTGTCCGCGCAGCCAGACGGGCAGAGGCTCGCCCGCCGCGCCCGCGTCTTCGCCGACCCCGCGCGTGTTCTCGTCAGCCTGCGGCGGCCCGCCGACGAATTGAGCCGGCTCGTTATCAACCGGCGTGGCCGCGCCCGCGCCGCGCCACACGGCCACACGCGCGCCCGGCAGCGACGTTTGAAGCAGTGCCGTCCGTTCGTCAAGCCACGCCTGTATGTTCCGGTCGCCTGTGCCCGGCGGCAATTCCGACAGCGCGTCGGCGAGTGTGCGTGCGCTCTCGCGCGTCTGCCGCTCAGTCGTGTTGAGTTGCACGGTGACGACGCGCACCAGCGCCTGCTGCGACGCACCCATCGCCGCGAAGAATCCGAGCACTAAGAGCAGCACAATCGGCGTCAGGCCGACGAACAGGTAGGTAATCATCAGACGCCTGCGAACGCGCCAGAGCAGCACGTTCTTCAAGCGCACCAAACTCTTCAAACCGTAGTAGGCGATTGTCGCCGCGACGGCGCAGAAGGTGAGCGGGCCGAGCAGGCGGAGGGGCGTGCCGCGATAGACGGCGGTCTTGTTGACGAACAGCCACAGGACGCAGAGCGCCACGGAGGCGAGCGCCACGCGCGGCATCACACGCCGCAGCCAGCCGCGCGCGACCGCGAACATTCGCCTCACGCGCCCGTTCGCCCCGCCCTGCCTATTGATGTCCATTCCCCTTCTCCTGCTTCATTCCCTGACCCGATCCTGCAAACGTGAAGACCGCGCAAGAATTCTATACGCTACACGCCCACAGCGGGCAGGCCGCACGTCAGAGATACCATCACTAAAAAAACTACGAGCCGCCTCGATTGCTTTCGGCGGCTCTTGAACCAATGCAGCAATGGCTCTCGCGACGACGAGTCAGGCCTGAGCCGTGATTCGAGCGCAACCTTTTTGACCGAAAGCTTTTCTATATTCCGACCAACAGGCCGACCGGAATTCCCGGAGGCCGTACCCGCCCCTCTTCAGCACTGACCTGTGTTCACGGTATACGACTAAGACCGTCCCGAAAAAAAGGATTCGATGCTGAAGATTCGCCGCGCGTCTCAACAGCTTCGGTTTGGCGTTGCGGATACAGTTGAGCACTTCCGATTCATACTCGACGTGTGCCGTCTCGTCGGCCAGTATCTTGTCGCAGATCTTTCCCAGCACAACAGAGGCGGTGCACTCTTTCAACGCCGCGTAATAAACGAGGGCGATGATCTCGGCTGTGATGAGCACGGTGACGGACAACTCATAGCCGACGTTCTTTCTCAGCCGCCGAAAAACTGTGTCCGTCCAGTTCCGCGTGGAAAGGGACATGCCGTGCGTCCCCATGAACCTTTTGAGCAGGAGTGCGTGGTTCTGCTCTTCGCGGATAAAAAGTTGTGTGATCTCGACCAGATGCTCGTCGTCGTATCTCGCGGCGTACTCCTGCGCGAATTTAAACAGGCTTCTGCCTTCGGAATACTCTCCGAGCTGGAAGGCCGCGATGGACTTGCCTATACAGCGCCTCTCGTCTTGTGTGAGAGTCTCTTTCAGCCCCCAAGGAATATCACCTACATTGAGACGATTCTTCGAGAAGTACTGATGCCACGCCTTAAGCCCCTCTAGCTTCCTCAGTGCCATAGGCACTCTAACGTCCGGCCTACATTTTAAGTTCCCGCTTGGTACGCCAGCTTCCGATTTCAATCTTCGGCGAGCGTGCGGACGTGTGCGCGCACGGTTTCGCCGAGCGTGTCGAGATTGTAGCCGCCTTCGAGGCACGACAGAACGCGGCCTGAGCAAGCGTCGCGCGCCCACTCTTTGACGGCGCGCGTCATGCGGATGAAGTCTTCGTCCTCAAGCATCAACTGTCCGAGCGGGTCGCCCGCGTGCGCGTCGAAGCCTGCGGAGATGATGACGAGGTCGGGCCTGAACTTCGCGCCGATTTCTTCGAGCGCGGTCTCGAAGGTGCGGCAGTGTTCGGCGGCGGGCGTGCGTGCGCGAAGGGGTACGTTGAGAGTGTAGCCGCGACCGCGTCCCAAGCCCGTCTCGCCGCGCGTGCCGGAGCCTGGATACCACGGGTACTGGTGCGCCGAGAAAAAGAAAACCGAAGGGTCGTCGTAGAAGATGCCCTGCGTGCCGTTGCCGTGATGCACGTCCCAGTCAACAATCGCGACGCGCTCGATCTCGCTGTGGCGCGACTGCGCGTAACGCGCGGCGACGGCCACGTTGTTGAAGAGACAGAAGCCCATCGCGCGGTCGGCGGTCGCGTGATGGCCGGGCGGGCGCAATGGGAGGAAGACGTTGTCAGCCTCGCCGCTCATCACTGCGTCCACGGCGCGGCACGCGCCTCCCGCCGCGCGCAGAGCCGCGTCGAGCGAGTGGAGGGAAACCGTCGTGTCCGCGTCGAGGTAGCCGCGCCCCTCGCTCACCGCACGCTCAACCTGCTTGAAGTGCTGCGCGGTGTGGCACGCCTGCACGACTCCGCGCGGCGCAGGCGGCGCTTCCACTTCCGACAGTCTCGGCCAAAGCTCCGCGTCCGCGCGCAACGCCTTCATCACGACCTCGTAACGCTCCGGGCACTCAGGATGTCCCGCCCCTGTATCGTGCTCGCCGGAGACAGGGTGATGAATGATCGCAGTCCTCATGCGCTGGATTATGCGAGAGCACATCGGCGGGGTCAAACAGAAGCCAACGGCCTGCGACAGCGCCTTGTAATGACGGCTTCGCTCATCAATAGTCGAGCATCAAATCCGTACGCCGCGCGACGGCGCGCTGTAAGGAAATTTGAGCGATTCGGCAATGGTAGCGTCAAATGACTATAAAAACCGCCAACTTTCCGCCTGACTCCGTAACACGGCGGCGCGGAATGGTATTTGCAGAACTTCCTTGCATGACGATAGCTCTCCCGCTCGACACTCTCGCAAGAGACAATCGCACTGAACCTTAAGGAGACTGGATATGCGTAAAATTTTCGCTACAATAATTTGCGTCGTGATGCTCGCCGTCACTCTCGCCCCCGACGTTTTCGGGCAGGATCGCAGGCATCGTTCACGCTTCGGACGTAAGGCGCGCACGGCGGCCATCATCGGCGGCGGCGCAGTTGCCGGCGGCTTGATCGGCGGCAGGAAGGGCGCGGCCATCGGCGCGGGCGGCGCGGGACTCTACGCCTTCAACCGTCGCGCGGCGAAGCGTCACTTCAGAGGCCGCACACGCACGGCGGGCACTGTTCTGAGCGGCACGGCGCTCGGCGCGGGCGTCGGCGGCGCGGTCGGCCACAAGAAAGGCGCATTGCTCGGCGCGGCAGCCGGCGCTGGCGGCAGTTATATGTATCGCCGTTCGCAACGCAGGCGTCGCTTCTAGGAAGTAGAAATCAGACAAGGGGACGCAAGCCACTTGGCTTGCGTCCCCTTACCTTCATCACACTTTTGGCGATAGGCAATTTTCAGATCGAACTTACCTCGCACTATCGTTTCCGCATTCACCTAAATTAAATTTCGACGCTGAGGAGCAAAGCCATTATGTCTCAAGACGAAGAGCAGCGACGTAGCAGCCGCATCGAGGTGGAAACGCCCGCAGGACGACGCGAGGTGGTGCAGTCGCAGGTGACTCGTTATCCGGCGGAGCGCACAGGAATGTCCACGGGCACGGTCGCCGCCATCGCTCTGACGGCCATCGCGGCCACGGCCATCATCTTTCTCTTTCTGATGAATCGCGGAGACGACTCGTCGAACACGAACGTCAATATCCGCACCGCCGCCGCGACGCAGCCGACGCCTCTGCCACAGACTCCCATCATCGTGCAGCAGCAACCGATGCCGCAGCAGACGCCGATCATCATTCAACAGCCAGCCGCGCCACCCGCAGCCGCCCCTGTCATTATCCAGCAGCCGGCTGCGTCGGCTCCGAGCGCGCCCCCTGCGAATCCCACGGACGACCTGACGCTGCAAACGAAACTTGATAAGGCGTTTTCCGACGACCGCGACATCGTCAACGCGAGCATCAACGCGACCATCGTGAACGGAAAGGTCATGCTCATGGGCACGGTCAAATCCGACGACCTCAAGCGACGCGCAGAGAAGCTTGCGTACCAAATAAAAGGCGTCCGCAGCGTGGAGAATAAAATTACCGTTGACCCCAACATGCCTTAGCCCCGTCGCTCCGGTTCGACAAAACTTAAAAGCGCCGCATCCTTTTCGTTGCGGCGCTTTTTCAATGCGGCGTGTCGAGAGTCGTCAGCCCGCGACCCGTTGACGTTCTCGAAACTTTGACGTTCCTGAAGGTATCAATAGCCCTCTGTGTGCTCGCGCTGCCAATCGGCAACTTCGTCGTCCGTCGGCTCGCGCTTCAACTCTTCACGCACGCGCTCCCTGACGTATTCCTGCTCACCGCGCGCCACGTCTTCGAGCGAATCACCCGCGCCTGTGTCCGCCTCCGACATCTCCCCCGAAGATGCGTGCTTATCCTTCAAGCTTCCGACTTCATCCTTGCTTTCCATTTTCTTTGTCCATCCTCACATAGTTTTTCAGTCACCGAAGCGCGGGCAATATCCCGCTTTCGCGGGGACGCGCGCGCGTCATCATGCCACATGCCGAGTGAAGCAGCCGACCTCAAGGCGGCGCATCCGCACGCTGGTCGAGCCGGTAGTTCAGCAACTCTCTCGCCCTGAGCGCGGCGAGAGAGACAGCGACGAGGCAGCCCACACCGCCGATGATGACCGACAGCGGCGCGCCCACCGCCGCCGCGACAACTCCCGCTTCCAGTTCGCCCAGTTGCGGCCCGCCCATGAAGAAAATCATGTTCACCGAAGTCATGCGCCCGCGCAATCGGTCGGGCGTGATTAGCTGGCGGATGGTCTGGCGTATGACCGTGCTGACCGTGTCCGCCGCGCCGGAGATGGCGAGCATCGCGAGCGACAGCCAGAACGCACGCGACAATCCGAAGACAAGCGTCGCCGCGCCGTAGACGGCAACCGAGAGCAAGACTGTCAAACCCGGCTTCTTCCATTCTGGCCGCCGCGCCAGCACTAAACCCGCCAGCACCGCGCCGACCGCCGGGGCCGCCGACAGTATGCCGAAGCCGCGCGCGCCCACGCCGAGAATTTCTTTCGCGAAGATCGGCAAGAGCGCTGTCGCTGACGCGAAGAACGTCGCCACGAAGTCGAGCGTCATTGTCTGCACCATGACGGGCGTGCGCCGGACAAAATGCAAGCCCTCCTTGAGCGCCTCGACACTGACTTTGCCGCCCGCGTCCAGCGCGGTCTTCCCACTCGCGCGGATTAACAACACGCCCATGATCACCGCCAGAAAAGACGCAGCATTTGCGGCGTAGACCGCCGCCGGGCCGAATCTCGCAAGCACCTCGCCGCCGAGCGCAGGCCCCGCGACCATCGCAATCTGAAAAGCGACGAAGCCCAAGCTCACCGCGTTCGGAAAATCTTTCGCCGGGACAAGCGCGGGCAACAGCGCCTGCCGCGCCGGATTGTCGAACGCTACCGCCGCCGAAGCCAGCGCCGTCAACAGATAAATCGGCCACACGCGCGTCGAGCCGCGCGCCGTGACCACTGCCAGCACTCCGGCACAGACGAGCATCAACGTCTGCGAGATCAGTATCAAGCGCTTGCGATCCGCCGCGTCCGCCACCACACCGCCCACGAGCGAGCACAAAATAATTGGCACGACGCGCACCAATCCGACGAGGCCAAGCGCCGCCGCCGCAGCCTTTTCGCCGTAAGGCTTCATCAACAGATAGATGTGCCAGTTGATCGTCACGAGTTGCATTTGCGAACCCGTAATCGAAACAAACTGTCCTGCCCACATCAGGCGAAAGTCGCGGTGTTGCAACGCCGCAAACGAAGACGTGCGCTGTGGCGCGTCGGGCACGCGGCCTGAATCTGCAGCAGGGGCAGAGTTGGAAACGCTCATAGTAGCTGCTCACCTCGTCAGACGTCATGGGCAAGATTGATGAAGGCCGGAGTGTAGTGAAGTTTTTTGTGACTTTATGTCTTTATGTCTTTCAAAAATATCGCAAAAAAGGTGAGGCTCGCACCGATGCAGTAAATTAAGCGGCCCGTGCAAACGAAAAGGACGACCACCTCAGTGACGCCCCGATGATATAGAACGCGCCGCGCCTATTTAATGTTGTGGATGATGACGACGTCACGGATTTCCGTGCCGGGCGTGAAGGCGATATATTTGCCGTCGCGCGACCAGCCGTAAGCGTAGATTTTTGCTTGCGGCAAGCCCCCGAGTCGTTCCGGCTCACTGCCCTCCAAACTCTGTTTCCAAAGTCCGTTCGCCCAATCGCGGTAAGTCACGGCTTTGCCGTCGGGCATCCAGCGAATGCCAAACTGAAATTCAGCAAGGCGCGGAACGCCGAACAGCTTGACAGGCTCGCCGCCTTCAATGGGTATGATGGCGAGTTTCTTTTTACCGTCAGCGTCGTAGCTCCCGGCGACAAATCTACCGTCGGGAGAAACGCGAGGCCAGCTTACCTTTTTTTCGGTCAAGCGCAGAGGCTCGCCGCCGTCAACGGAGACGCGCCACAGTCCGCCCGGATTTTCTGGGTTGGAAATATAGACGATCCATTTGCCGTCGGGCGCAATGTGCGGTTGTGCGGCGATGCCGTCTCCGGTCAATTGAGTCATTTCGCTGCCGTCGAGGTTTGCCCGCCAGACGGCAAAATGTCCGCTTCGGTTGGATTGGAAAACCATGTAACGCCCGTCGTCGGTGACGCTTGGATTGGTGCTCATCCCACCGTCCGGGATCATCTGTTTCTGGTGACTCCCGTCGGCATCCATCGTCCAGATCGTTTTACCCCTATCCGCGACCGCCGTATAAATGATTTTCCCCTCCGGCGTCCAATCCAGGCCGTCCCAGCCATCGTTCCGTCCCAGAGAACCGAAAGTGACCTGTCTCGCACGGCTCAAGTCTTCGGCTGGCGCGACCCAGACGTTTGACTGTGTCTGTTTCTGCACGGCTAACAGAGTGTTATCGTCGGAGGATGAACTGATCGTGGTGTTGTAGATATTCAAGTCTGTCAGGAGACGACGCGCTTCGCCATCGGGAAAAGAGACCTGCCAGAGTTGCGGCAGGAGCGAATCTTTATCGGTGGCGACGACGATCAAACCGCTCCCGTCGTGCAGCCAGGTCGTCGCCCCGATCTCACTCCAATTCTGCGCGGTCAAAGGCTTAACCGAGCCGTCCGCGACGCCCACTAAAAAGACTTCGTAACTCGTGCCGTTATCATTGCTCGGCGCGCCGACGGCAATCGTCTCGCCGTCCGGCGACCAAGAAGGGTTGTGCCAGACGAAGCCGAGACGTGTCGGCGGCGCGGCGATTTCGCGCTCCGCCGTCCCTTGCGTGTCGGCGATGAACAAAGCCGTTTTCCCGCTCGTTCCGTCGGAGCGCACGAAAGCAAACCGTTTTCCGTCTGGCGCGAAGGTAAAGCTGCTGCCGACGCCTTCGCGTAGTTTTTCCGGCGCTCCGCCGAAGACCGGCAATTTATAGAGCGCGCCGCCCTCGGTCTCCCCGCTCACGGTGTAATAGAGGCTGCTGCCGTCGGGCGAAAATTTCAAACTCACGTAACGGGTTTTGGCTGGCGGACGAAGCTGCACGGGTTCGCCGCCGTCCACGTGACCGAGCCACAGAGTTCGCCACTCGCCTTCGAACGTGGAATAGACATACAGCTTGCCGTCGGGCGAGAGCCTGGCATTCGTGACGTTGCCGCTCGTCGTCAGCCGCTTGAGCGTGATTTGCTGAAACAGTGCCGCGGGCGGACTGTGCCGCAGTCGGCGGTAAAGGACGAACGCCGCCGTGAGCATGACGACGGAAAGCGCCGCGGCGACCCCTACGCGGAGCCACGCGCGGCGACGAACGGCGGGCGCGACGGGCTGCAACGCGAGCACCGATGCCGCGCGCATGATTGAGCCGGTGCTGGGGACGCTTGTCCCGACCGTGATGACGTTAGCGCAGCCGCCGGAAAGAAAAGGCGACGCGGCGGGTTCGATTGCGCCCTCCGTGCCCGTTGTCCCATTTTCCTTTTCGACCGTCAGGAGGGAGAAGGAGTGCTGCTCGATCTCCAGTTCGTCTTCCTCTTCGTCCAAGACCGTCACATCGCCCGTGAAGCGATAGCCGTGCCCCGCGACCGTGACGATGTAGCGCGGTCTATCTTTGCGCTCGCCCAGAGCTTTGCGGATGGCGGACATCTGGACGCTCAGGTTCGACTCCTCCACGATCTGGTCGGGCCACACGCGACTCAACAATTCCTCTTTACTCACCAGCCGCCCGCCGTTTTCAACCAGCGCCACCAGCAGATCGAAAGCCTTCGAAGGCAGGGGCACGCTCCGCCCATCGCAGAGCAGTTGCCGGTTCGGCACGTCCAGCCGGAAGTCGTCGAAGCCGTAAATCTGTTGCTTTAGCTCGTGCATCGCGATGGTTCGGTAGATTTGGAGAAAATTCGGCGCAGCTTAAGGACTTTCGGAAAGCCTCACGCGCAAGATACGCAGCGTCGGGGAAAACAACGGTGTAAGTGGGGCGCGAACCTTGATGCTTCAGATTTTAACAGAGGCATTAGCGGTTAACCAAACATTTCAGGAGCGACGATGACAGACAAACTAAAGTCGGTGCTGTTGATCGAAAGCCGGCGCATAACCATCGTCCGCAAACGGGGCCGCACCATCGCAGCTTGGTACGAGCAGCAGATCACGCTGTCGCCGCCCAACCCTCTGCGTGAACACCCGGCAAAAAAGCAACACGCATGGCTGGATGTGTGTTGGAGGGTCGTCACGTTAAAGAGTGCGGCGATATTTGGGCCTTTGGCCTGCCGGTTCAAGTCGGGCGGCAACTCGGAAGGCCCGCAGTAGTTCGGCGCAGATCAACGCCGCCTGCCCGGCAGTCTCAATGACGGTCTCAACAAAAGGAGTACAACGACATGACAACTAAAAGAACTTTAGCGATGGCGGTCACACTCGCCGCGATGGTCTTAGTTGCGGGCGCGGGCCGCGGCGCGCAGCCCGTCGCGGCGACCGCGGGGCGCTGCCACCTCCAGACACTCGACGGCGCTTACGGGTTCGCCGGCAGCGGCCTCGTCGTCGCCGGGCCGCAGACTTTCCCCTTAGCCATCGCCGCCCGGCTCGCCTTCGACGGGCAGGGACACCTGACCGGCAAGGGCACCGTCAGCTTCAACGGCCAAGTAGACCACGAGACGATGGAGGGCACCTACACGGTGAACGAGGACTGCACCGGCTCGATCTCACTCGTCGGCCACCACACGGGCTTCGACGACGTGCACAACTTCGACTTCGTGATCGTGGACGGCGGCAAGGAGGTCGCCTTCGTGGAGACGGATGCCGGCACAGTCGCCGCCGCCACGATGAAGCGCCAATAGCCCAGCCCGCCTCCTATGCCCGCGCCGTTAACGCCGACGCGGGCGGGAGCGACCTAATTCAGTCATTTAATTTCAAGAAAGAGGAGAAGAAAGAGATGAAAAGCAAACGCACACTAATGGTCATCACGCTGGTCGCGATTGTCGCGATTGTCGCGCTCGGTGTCTTCCGCGGGACGCGGCGGGTGCAAGCCCAGACGGGGGATCAGCCGCCGCCTCAGGCCGAGCGCCTCTCGTTCGGGATGGTCGGCATCACGCGGGGGCAGACCATCCGCCTCAGCGTCGCCAACGTCATCGCGTCCAACGACTCTGGCTGGCCGCCGGGGCCGACCCGCGTCGTGCTGACCTTCCTCGACGGCGACGGTCAGATCTTCCGCAACTGCGACGGCAGCCCAGTCCGCCAAGCGGTGTTGCTTGAGCGAGGGCAGGCGACCATCCTCGACCTCAGCGCCGACGATCTTCAGTGGCCGCCGGGACCCACCCGCCTTCAGCTCCGCGCTGTCGTCAATGCACAGCCGCCGCCCATCGGCGACAGCAGCGACCGGCAGCCGCGCGCTGGTGACGGCATCGCGGCGACGGTCGAGGTCTTCAACGACAGCACCATGCGCACGAGCTTCGTGCTGGCGGGCGAGGCACGCATGGGCAGGCCAGATTCCACGAACCACAACGAGACGCTCGTCCGCGACACCTCTGAAAAGTAACTGACGCGGGCCGAAGGGTCTTTGCCCCGGCTTCGACACAGAGGAGTAACATGAACACGCACCGCACATCAACGCTGCTCCTCGCGCTCGGCGCGTCTGCGCTGGCGGCCTCCGTCTGGATCGCCGCCGGCGCGGGCGCACCCGTCCGTCGCGCGCCGGCTGAAGCATCATCTCATAACGTCAAAGGGCGCTTGACGGACGAGGCGGCAGACGAGGCCGCTGATCGCGCGCTCGCCCTCCCTCTGAGCGCGGAGGGGGGCCGCCTGCGCGCCGCGGGGCGCTACGGCGAAGCCGAACCGCTCCTGCGACAGGCGCTCGCGCTGGCTGAGCAGGCTTACGGCCCCGAAGCCCCGGAGGTCGCCGCGGCGCTCAACCAACTGGGGATGCTCGACAAGTACACGGGGAACTTCGACGAGGGCGAGCGGGTGTACCACCGCGCGCTGGCGATTGCGGAAAAGGCGCTCAGTCCCGAAGACCCTGTAGTGGCCGACATCTACCACAACCTCGGCGGACTGGAGCACGCGCGCGGGCGTTTCGCGCAAGGAGAACCTTACGCGCGACGCGCGGTCGAAATCCGCGAGCGCACGCTCGGCCCCGACCACGCGGACACGGCGGCGGACTTGGCGGCCCTCGCCGCGCTCCTCGACGGGCAACGCAAGTACCGAGAGGCGGAGCGACTCTACCTGCGCGCGCTCGCCGTCTTCGGGCGCGTCTACGGCGAAGAGAGTTACGACGTGGCGATCAACATAAACAATCTCGCGGCGCTCTATCACGCGCAGGGGCGCTTCGCGGAAGCCGAGCGGTACTATCTGCGCTCGCTCGCGCTCAAGGAGAAGCTGCTCGGCGCGGATCACCCGGACGTCGCCATGACGCTCAACAACATGGCGGTGCTCTACAAGTCTCAAGGGCGGTACGACGACGCCGCGCCCCTCTTCGGGCGCGCGCTCGCCATCTTCGAGAGGGCGCTCGACCCGACGCACCCGAAGGTCATCGCCTGCCGGGCGAACTACACGCGCCTGCTGGCGACTGCGCGCGCCGCCCGCACCCGTAACCCTAAGCGCGGCCCCGGCGAGACGGCGCGCGGGCGTCAAGTCGGCGCGCCGTCTCGCCGGTGACCGGAAATAGTCTCGCGTCAGTCCCCGCGGGGCGGGGAGACAGCCGACGCGGCCATCCCGGCAACGGTCTCAAACGTAAGGAGAGAAACAGTTATGAAAAAGCAACTCGGAATCGTTAAAACAACTATGCTCGTCGCGCTGGCGGCGCTGGCGACGGCGGGAATCATCCTGGGCGCGCGGCGCGCGCGGGCGCAGACGGAGGAGACGCCGCCGCCCGTCGGCGAACGCCTCTCATTCGGCATGATCGGCATCGCGCGGGGGCAGACCGTCCGCCTCAGCGTCGCCAACGTCAGTGACGCCATCTGCCCCTGCAATCGTGTCCTGCTCACCTTCCTGGACACCGAGGGACGACCCCTGCGACGCCGAGATGGATCGGTCATACGGAGGGCGGCGGAACCCGAGCCGGGGCGGGCAGTGTTCCTCGACCTTGACGCAGACGATCTCCAGTGGCCGCCGGGCCCCACCCGCCTTCAGCTCCGCGCCGTCGTCAACGCGCAGCCGCCGCCCATCGGCGACGGCAGTGCGACGACGTCGGCGGGTGATCGCATCGCGACGACGGTCGAGGTCTTCAATAACGAGACCCTACGCACCAGCTTCGTGCTGGCGGGCGAGGCGCGCATGGGCAAGCCGGATAGTGGTAACCACAACGAGACGCTCGTCCGCGACGGATGGTCAGTCGCGGACGGAACCGTCAGGAGGCTCGGTAGAAAGGGGCGGGCAGGATTTATGCTGGCGGCAACGCCCGACGAATGGAGGACGACACAATGAGAACGAAACTCATGTTGACGATTTCAACTGCGCTCGTCTCGCTGGCGGCGAGGGATACGGGGCGTCTGAAAGCGCAGCAGCCGCACGCCCCCAACCGCGCAAAGACGGGATGGATGCGCCGCATGCTTAACACCCTTCTCGCCTCGCTCACTTTGGCCGCGCTCTCCCTCGGTTCGGTTTCCGCGAAGTGGGCCGACGTGACTTGCGAGGCTGTTCAGCCAGCGATCAGCGTCGTTAAGGTGAGTGTGACCTATTACGGGCCGCTCGCCAGCACCCCGACAGACCTGCGCGCAGACCCGGACGACGCCACTCACACGGTCAAGCTCAAGGGACTGCTCTATTACCCAAGCGGCACGGTCAGGGATGCGCCGGTCATCATCTTCAACCACGGACACGAGCAAGACCGGGGCGAGCCGAGCGCCGTCGCGGAGTATTTCGTCAGGCGGGGGTTCGTAGTTTTCGCGCCGCTGCGCCGCGGCCACTTCTACGAATCAGACTTTCGCTCGACGGGCGTCCACATAGACCGGTACGTGAACAAGTGTCAGCGTTCGCAGGAGGCCGCGCTGGCGTCAGGCCTGCCCCAACTGTTCTGCGGCTCGGTCTTCTGCCGACAAGCGGTCGCCTGCTCAGACCCTCATCGCGCCAACGCGCTCGAGGTCGGCTATCTACGCGAGCAAAGCGACGACGTGCGCGAGCAGATCAGGTTCATCCGGGAACAACCCGCCGTGGGCAAAGGCGCGAGCGGCAAGCTCGTCGACCCGAGGCGCATCGCGATTCTCGGACACTCCTTCGGCGGCGCGCTGGTGATTTTCGCCAATGCATTCGACTACGGGCAGAATGTGGCCGTTGACGTTTCCGGGGCGGAGTTGTCTTGGTCGGATGATAGTCCATTCTGGGAGAGCGACCTCGGCGACACGATGAACAACCAGAGCAGTCCGGTCTATTTTCTGCAACCGGGGAACGGTCGGTCGCTCTTGCCGACCAAGACTCTTTTCGGCAAGGCCGTCAGCAAAGGATATCGTGCACAGGCCGCGATCTTTCCGCCTGTACCTTGGGACCCGGTCTGTCGCGAACACAAGCGGGGCTGCTGGGACAGCGATAAGAACAAACTTAGGCCGGAGTGGAGGCAGGCGCACAACTCGTTTATCGGACGAGGCGAACAGGTCGGACTGTGGGGCTGTTCCGTCATCGAGTTCGTTAACCGCTATCCCCTACCATAGGGGCATTTTCCGATTGCTTAGATACTTTTTTCATCCCACCACTTTTCACAGCTAAAGCGCCTAAAGTTAAGCCCCGAATTCCCATGAAGGAATTCGGGGCTTAACTTTGTTTCTACCGAGACCTATTCATCCCCAAGCAGCCTTAAAACAGATACTTTGAGATCATTCACTTGCACTTCGAGTAGCCACAGTCGCGGCAGGTCTCGCAACCCGAAGCGCGTTCGAGATGGCCCCTGCATTCGGGACACTCGCTGATGAGCGAGTAGTTGCGGTTGACATTAGTCTCGGCGGGCGTCGCAGCCTGAACCGCAGGCGACAGGTGCGCGTAGGCGGCTGCGCGTGCAGAGTCCGGTTCATTTTGCAGGCGACGGCTTGTCAGCATGATGCACTCGGCAACAGCTTGTTCAGGACTGGTCAGCAGGCGCTCGTTGAACCAGACCGAGTGCGTGCCGATGACCTTGTTGAGACTGCGTGACACCTCGCGCGCCTCGAAGCCGCCCCGCAACATCTTCGACGCGAGCAATCCCACGCCGCCCGAAATCGGCCCCGTCGCGAAGACTTCGAGGATCATTTGCCCGTCGTGATTGACCGTAACGTAGAGATTCTGCCCGTCGAAGGGAATCTGCCACGTCGCGCCCCTCAGCTCGCGCGGACGCTCGACGTTTTCCGCACGCGGCGTCGCCACGACGACGCTCGACGCCTTCAACGTCTCCGCTTCATCGTCCGCCAACTCCGCTGCGGACGCTTCGGCGACGATGGCCGGGTCGCACGCGACCTCGCCTGCGGCTACCGCGCCCTTCACGCTTGAGAGCACCTGAGATTCGCGCGAGCCGTCGCGATAATAACTGACGGCCTTGCAGCCGAGTTCCCGCGCGAGGCGATAGAGACTGTCCACGGACTCAAGCGTGTCGTCCGCCGAACCGTTGCAGGTCTTCGACACTCCGTTGTCCACGTTGCGCTGCGCGGAGGCGAGCACATAGACGTGCTGCTCGGCGGTGGTCGTCATGGCGTGGACGAAATAGTCGGGGAGTTCCGATTCGTGCTTGACGACGAATTCGGCTGCCGCATCAATTGATTCCTGGTCGGTCTGGTCAACCTCCATCCCCAGTTCGCGCGCGGCCAGCGTGTGTACATAGGTGCGCTTGCCGAGCGTGTCGTGCCGGACGTAGGCCCACGAAAAATTCGGCTCGACGCCCGAAGAGGTCTCCGCGACAAGGGAGATCGTGCCGGTCGGCGCGATGGTCGTCGTCTCGTAGTTGCGCGGCGTCAGCGCGGAGCCGGCGTCGAGGCCGATCTCTTCGCGCAGGAACTCGTCATAAGCTTCCCTGTTCGGCTCATATTCCGGAAAGACGCCCTTCTCCGCGCCGAGTCGGCACGATTCCGCCCACGCCTCCTTGCGCACAAAGCCCATCACCTCTTCCATCAAATCTATCGAGGCGGGCGTGCCGTACTTGACCTTAAGCTGGATGCACAAATCGGCGAAGCCCATCACGCCGAGACCGACGGGCCGCGTGCGCTTGACCACGTCCTCGATCTCCGGCAGAGGCCAGGCGCAGGTGTCTATCACGTTGTCGAGGAAGCGCGTGCACCAGCGGACAGTATCGGCGAGTCGCTCCCAGTCGAGACGCGTCTCCGGGTCGTGGAACTTCGCGAGGTCAATCGAGCCGAGGTTGCAGGAGTTGTTAAAGTGCAGCGCCTGCTCCGCGCACGGGTTCGTCGCGTAGATCGGCCCCATGCTCTTGATCATGTGGTTGTGGCGGTTCACCTCGTCAATGAAGATGACGCCCGGCTCTGCGTAGCGGTGCGCCGAGGCGACGATGCGGTTCCAGATGTCGGGCGCGTAGACCATGCCGGGGCGCGGCGGCTCTTCCCGCGTGCAATCAGAGAGGTCTGCCGATTTAAACGCCGCGAGATCGCGCAACGTGACGGTCGAATTGTCCGGACGGCGATAGACGCAGTACGGCCCATCCTGGACGGGATCGAAAATCGGCTCGCCCCACGGCTGGCCTTCAAAGCTCAGTTGATACCATTCCCCGCCGTCCACCGCGTCGAAGAACTCGTCCGTGACCGTCACGGAGATGTTGAAGTTGGTTAAGGAGTGCTGGTCATTCTTGGCATGGATGAAGCGCAGGAGGTCTGGATGGTCAACGCGCATGATGCCCATGTTCGCGCCACGGCGGACGCCGCCCTGCTTCACCGTGTCGGTCGTCGTATTGAAGATGTTCATGAATGAGACCGGCCCCGAAGCCACGCCGTGCGTCGAGCGCACCATCCCGCCGGAGGGGCGCAGCTTCTCGAAGGTGAAGCCGGTGCCGCCGCCTGTCTGGTGAATGAGCTTGCGCGGGTCGGTCTCCGCCGTGCTGACGTGGCCGACGACACGCCGCACGACATCCGGCCATTCCTCAATCGGATTGCCCTGCGCGTCCTTCAAGCTGTAGCGTTTGCTGATAACGCGGCGTGCATTCAGGCCCAGCACCTCGGACGGGGCGGGGGGTGCGCCGGTGATGTTCAAAGCGGCTGGATTGCCCTGGATAGCTTTCGGCTCGATTGCGGTGCTCATCTGTCTGTGCCTTTCCCGCGCTCGTGGGGGGCGCGAGGCGTGTTCATCGGAATCTCAAACAATATGCAGCGCGGTTTCGTCGCGCGCCGTCGCTTCGGAGTGTGTCTCGAATACTGCGGCTGGGCTGTCTGCGGAGCGAGAAAATCCCCAGTGCGGCACAGGTCGCCCGGTGGCTGCCCGTGCCCGCCTCTGTCTTCGTCTCAAGCGGAGCGCAATATAAGACATCTCCATACTGATGTCAAGAGCCTGACCCAATATATTGTATCTATTATTTTCCACAGCCCAATAAAGGGGATAGTTTGAGATTTTACCTTAAGATTGAGAGACGCAGGATTCCACCCTCCAAAAGCATCTTTCGAGCGAATTCGGACTGTGCTCCGGGTAGTTCGGAGAGAGGGGAAGGCTGTTTCCTTTCACACGCCCGGCCTGATCGAAGAAGGCAGTAGAGTGAGCCTGTTTCTCATCTAAAGCTGACCGGCGCTGGTGCCGGCAAAAGACGAATCGGGGGCATCATTTTGGAAACCAGGAAGACTGTGGACACGCTCGCGCGGGCAACCGCCGCCGACGGTGCTATCCGCTGCATGGCGGCAGTGACGACGAACACGGTGGCTGAGGCGGCCAAGAGGCATGGAGTCTCGCACACGGTTACGGCAGCGCTCGGGCGGACGCTGACGGGCGCGCTGCTGCTCGGCGCGGGACTTAAAGAGCTTGACCGCCTGACGGTGCAGATCGTGTGCGACGGCCCGCTCGGAGGCATCACGGCGGAGGCTAACGCGCGGGGCGAGGTGCGCGGGTACGTGCGTAACCCGGAGGCCGACGCGCCGCTCAACGCGCAGGACAAATTTGACGTGCGGGGGATTGTCGGCGAAGGCATGCTCTACGTGACACACGAATCCGGCTACGACATCGGACTGTATCGCGAGCCTTACCGTGGCTCGGTGCCGCTCGTCTCCGGCGAGATCGGAGAGGACTTTGCGTACTATCTCGCCAAGTCCGAGCAGATTCCTTCAGCCGTGATGCTCGGCGTACTGATGCGTGCGCGCGAGACGGGCGAAGCACTCGTCGAGGCCGCCGGCGGGCTGATCGTTCAGGTGATGCCCGGTGCCGACTCGAAGATGGTGGCGGCGGTCGAGTCGTCCGTGGAACGAACTCCGCACATCACAAAGCTGATCCGCGAAGGGGCGCGTCCCGTGGATATGCTGCGCGCGGCGCTCGGCGACGTGCCCTTCGAGATGCTCGAAGAATGTCCCGTCGGATTCGCCTGCTCGTGTTCTTACAAGCGCGCCCAGTCGCTTATCTCTTCGATTGATCCAACCGAGTTGGAGTCAATGCTGCGCGAGGACAAGGGTGCGGCGATGACCTGTCATTTCTGCAACGAGACGTACCGCATAGATGAGTCGTCGCTGGCAGGCATTCTTGAAACCGTCAATGCGGTCAAGCGATGAAGCGGCGGAGGTAAGTTAACTAACCTATTGAAGAAGCGATTGACAGCGAAGAGGCCGGATTCCGCATCCGGCCTCTTTTAATTTTGCTGAATCTTTACAGCAGCGGCTTTTATTTCGCCGAATTAGTCGGCAACAGTTCGTAGTTGCCCAACTCGCGGTTGTGATTGTCGAGCACGCCGAGCACGTCCGAGGTTTCTTCGAGCATCTGCTTGGTCATCGCGATGGAGTCGCTTAGCTGCTCGAAGTCGAGCGAGGAGACACGTTCGGGCGTCGGGAGCGTGACGACCTGATCGTTGACGAGGCCGAAGAAGTTCTCGATGGACTGCAACTGGCCCTCGACGAGTTTGACGGAGCGTTCGAGTTCGCTGAACTGTGCGAGGCGGCGCTTCAGGATTTCGACGTTCGCCTGCTGAACGCGCCGCGCACGCTCGTCCGTCGTGCCCTCGACGGCGCGCTCGGCCTGCACGAGTTGGTTCTGCACGGCCTGTCGGTTGATTGAGCGCAGGTGGTGCTTGCGGCGACGATAAACGTCGAGAAGGTCAACGAAGTCTTCCCAACGCTGGTCGAGGCTCTTGATGTTGAGCGGCAAGTCCTGCGCGCCCGTGAACTTCATGTAGTTGTCGAAAACCTGCTTCTTGAGCCATTTCAGGTAGAGCACCGCCTCGCGCTCGCGCGGGTCAAAGGTTTCGATCAGCTTCTCGCGTAGCTCGTTGCGCTGTTTGAGCAGTCTGGCTCTGGCGCGCCGGTCAACGACGCGTCGGTAGAGATTACTTGCGGGCACGGTGGCTAGATAAGCTCCTTCTGCGACGAGCGCCGCCGCGAGCGGGATGGGCGACCAAGTGTAGGCAGCGGCGACGGCGAAGCCGGCCATGCCCCAGAAATTGGCGGGTTCCACCAGCGCCTCTTTGAGGTATTCGATACTGATCTTTCTCTCCGCCATAAACATTTACTTCAAATCCGGAACGATTGTTGAATGACAATTAAGAAATCTATTGCTGCCTCACTCCGCTGCGGGCGGGAGCGCGGGAGTTTCCTTCTCCGACCCTGTGCCGAGCAAGCCCATCTGCTGTTTGTATTCGAGCAGCTTGCCTTCAAGCTGCATGTCCATTGCCTCGCGCTCGATCTCCTGCATCTGCGTGTCAACGCTCGACGAGCCGAGTTGGAGCTTGGCTTCGGCGGTGGCGGAGCGGCGGTCAATCTTTTCGCGCATCTCGCTGAAAGTCGAAGAGTCGTCGCCAATCTGGAACGAGGCCATCGTCTGCGCGAGTTGCTCCTGCATCTTGGCCTGCTTCGACTGGCTGATGAGCTGCATCGCCTCGGCGGTGCGCCGCTGCATTTGCAGCATGTAGTTGTCGCGAGACTTGCGCGCCTGGTCAGATGCTTTCGCGGCGTAGTCGAGTTGCTGGCCGGTTTTCTGGAGATCGAGCTGCGCCTGTTGAAGCTGGCCGATGTAGGCCGTGGCGATGTCGTCGCGGTTCATCTTGATGGCGGCCTTAATCTTCGAGTCGAACTCGACGACCTGCGATTCGAGACGCTCTTTGCTCTTGGCGAGCAGGCGCTCGGTCGCCATCACCTGCGCGACGTTGTTGGTCAAATCCGGCACGCGGTCACGCATGTCGCGGATCGTCTGCTGCAAAATCAGTTCGGGGTCTTCGGTCTTTTCGATAAGGCCGCCGAACATCGCGCGCAATGAGCGCTTCAGTCTCGCCAACACTCCCATCTCTTCTCACCCTCCAACCGTCAACCCACCAAAATCACGCGATGCGACGGCGTTAAATTTTATCCGCCCTGATCTTTACACCGCTGCCGGACACGAACATTGTACGTCGTCCCTAGCCAACGGGTTGCAGATTCAATGCTGATGCCTGCCGGCCTTCACGGGCGCGAGTATAACAGGGTTTCGGCAGGGAGAAAACATAAGGACAAAGAACCGGATGCAGAAGGCGGAGAGAAACAATTCTCTATCCCGGATGCCTACCGCTTCTGCCTTCAACCTTCTCTTTTACATGAAGCGCCCGATGTCTCGGCGATAGTGCATGCCGTCCCAGTTAATGTGCGTGGCGGCGGCGTAGCAGCGTTCCAGAGATTCTTCGAGGGTCGCGCCGGTGGATGTGACGCCGAGGACGCGCCCGCCCGCCGTTCGGAAAGTACTGTCGGCGTCGCGTGTTGTTCCGGAGTGGAAAAGATGTATGCCGGGTACACGCGCGGCGTCAATCGCTTCGCAGGCGGACGAGAATGGCCTGCGCCTCCGGGTCGCCGAAGCGGACGTTGTATTCGAGAACGCGCGGCCCCTCCGGCGTCAGCATCAGGCCGACGAAGAGCACGCCGCGAAAATTCAGTTTTTCGTCACGCGCGCCGGCCAGCGTCGGCTCAACAATCTCGCGGACGGCGAGCGCGAGCATCTCCTCGTCGAGCACGCCGGGCGCGGTGATCGCGCCCATGCCGCCCGTGTTCGGGCCAGTGTCGTTTTCGCCGACGCGTTTGTGATCGCGCGCCGGGGGCATCAGCGCATAATCGCGGCCATCCGTCCAGAGCAGCAGGGAGGCTTCCCTGCCTTCGAGCGCCTCTTCGATGACGATTCGTTGCGCGGCCTCGCGACCGACGCGACCGCCTTCCATCAACTGCTCGATGGCCGTCTCGGCCTCTGCGCGCGTGCGGGCCACGACGACGCCTTTGCCCGCCGCCAATCCGTCGGCCTTGACGACGACCGGCGCGTCTTCGGGGCCGAACCCGCTGCCCCGTAAAATCTCCCGCGCCTCTGCAACGTTTGAGGCGACGCGATGACGTGCGGTCGGAATCCGGTGGCGCAGCATGAACTCTTTGGCGAAAACCTTGCTTGATTCGAGTTGCGCGGCTCGTTGCGACGGCCCGGCGACGACCAAACCGCACCGCTCAAATTCGTCCGCGAGACCGGCGGCGAGCGGCGCTTCGCTTCCGACGATGGTGAGGCTTATTTGCTCCTGCCCGGCAAAATCCGCCAGCCCGTTTATGTCCGTCGCGCTTAGCGGGACGCATTGCGCGACCTCTGCGATCCCTGCGTTGCCGGGCGCGCAGAAGAGGCGCGGCGGTGTGCCTGTGGCGTTTCTTCCTAATAGCGCACAAAGCGCGTGCTCGCGCCCGCCTGAGCCGATCACCAGCACTTTCATAAGCGTCTTCAATATCCCTACTGAGATATGGTCGAGATGTGTACGAGAACGGCGGCGATGCTGGCACGCGCTCTATCGAGTGTCAAGAAGCCTTTCAGGACGTTCCCGCAGAGCTTGACACAAATTTGTGACAGGGCTATCGTGCATAGTCAAAGATGGGCAGCAGGCATGGAGACGGCACTCCGCGCGGCCCCTTTGATTTTGTTCCCGGAAGCCAACCCTCGCAGAAGCCGGTCGGGCCGGCTGCTTGTTCCCTCGTAGCAACCGACATCACATAAACAACTTTTGGCCTGGACTATCCCGCCTGCGTCCAGATCAGGAGATTTCCAACAGGGGATTTACATCATGTCACAGGTACAAGTCGTAGAAGCGAACGAAAATCGGAGCCAGAGCGAGGGAGAATTTCAGGATCGCCCGATCCATTGCGTTGATTGCAACGAGGAATTCATCTGGACGGCTGGCGAGCAGGTCTTCTTTCACGACAAGGGTCTCAAGAACGAACCCAAGCGCTGCAAACCCTGCAAGCAGGCCAAGAACGAACGTCTCTCTGCTATCGCGGCGGCGCAGGCAGCAGGCGTGCGCCAGCGCATCGAGGTCACTGTCACCTGCGCGCAGTGTGGACAGCAGACGACCGTGCCGTTCTACCCTTCGCAGGGCCGCCCGGTCTTCTGCCGCTCGTGCTTCCTCGCGGGTCGCGACGGCGGCGGCGAAATACATTAACATTCGCCCGTCGCGTCCGCGCCCTTAACTCAACATCCCGACTACAATCCGCCACCTCTGCACGAAAGCAGTGGCGAGCGACGAGTGACAAGTGACGAGCAGGAAGCAGTTTTTAACACGTCACGGCTTTTGTCTATCACCGTCACTCGTCACTGCTTTTGTCACTTCTCAAGGTGATAGGGCACGCTCGTCACGATGATTCCCTTCTTGAAAAGCAGCGCGCCTTTGAGCAGTAGAGAGCTTTGATTGTGGAGCAGGTGCTGCCACCAGCGCGCGGGCACGAATTCGGGGAGGACGACCGTCACCATGTCAACTTCGCCTTGCTGGCTGAGGCGTTTGAGGTGACGCATCAAAGGGCGTATGAGCGAGCGGTACGGCGATGGTAGGACGACCAGATTGATGCCCGCTCCCCACTGCTCCCACTTCTCACGCAGCTTGCGCGTCGCCTCATCATCTATGTCCACATAGACCGCGCTGACGCTGCCCTGCGAAATCGCACGCGCGTATTCGAGCGCGCCGATGACGCCGCGATGGATGCCGGAGATCGGCACGACGACCGTGTGCCTGAGCGGGCGCAGGCTCTCCAAGCCCTCGGTCGAGAGTTGGCGCGCGACGCTCACGTAGTGCGCGTGGATGGCGCGAAACATCAGGACGAGCACCGGAATCAACGACACGACGACCCACGCGCCGTGCAGGAATTTCGTGATGATGAAGACGATGAGCACGATGAACGTGGCAATCGCGCCGAGTCCGTTGATGACGATTGATTTTTTCCAGTGGGAGGCGCGCGGCGCGTCGGCGACGAGCGAGCGCAGTGCATCAATCGTCGTATGAATGTCGGAGGCGGCGAGTTGCAGATCTGGTACGGGCATCACGACGCCCGGCGGGTCTGGCTTCTCTCGCCGCCCGGTGTCGCGCCGCTCCGCTTCATCCTCACCCGACTTTCCGCCGCGCATCAGGTCGCGCTCGCGCAGCCAGTGTTTGACCATGCCCGCCTGCGAAAGTGTAAACGAGAGAAAGACGCCGACGGCGTAGAGCGGAATCAGACGATTTTCGTCGGCTCCGAAGGCGATGACGAGAAGCGCGGAGAAGACGGCGAGGATAATCACGCCGTTTGAGAAGACAAGACGGTCGCCGAGATTAGCGAACTGCCGCGGCAGGAAGCGGTCGCGCGCGAGCAGTGATGAGAGGCGCGGGAAACCGGCGAACGAAGTATTGGCGGCGAGAATGAGAATGACGGCGGTCGTCGCCTGCACGATGTAATAGAACCAGCCGAGCGGCCCCGTGAACATGATGCGCGCAAACTGCGAGATGACCGTCTCGCTCGGAGGTGATGGCCGACACGCCCGCCGAGATTGAAACCGAAACCGTCAGCACGTAGTCCAACAGCAAAGCCGCGCCGGCGACGAGGCCGGCGTTAGTTCCGAGATTGTCCTTCGCCACGATGTACGCGCCGCCGCCCGAAGGATACGCGAAGATCGTCTGCCGGTAACTGATCGCCACGATGACGAGCAGCGCACCGATGGCGAGCGAGATCGGGATGACGTAGCTGAAAGCATGTGTCTGCCCGAAGGTGAAGGCGACGGCGAGGACGAGCAGTATTTCCTGCGTCGCATAAGCCGTCGAAGAGAGCGCATCGGAAGAAAAGATTGCCAGCGCGATCTTATTTGAAAGGTGCTCGTGGACGGCCTGCTCAGTGCGCTTGGGATTGCCGACGAGCAGACGTTTGATTGGCGTGGGCATAACTTGAAGTTAACGCTTTCCTCAGTTGAAGTTGATTCTGGCTTGATGTTGGCGACAGTTGGAAGGATAGGCGGAGGCGGAGAACGCGCGGATAAAGGAATCGTTTACCAAATAGATTGCTCGCCGGCAGTTCCGCCAGCGATATAGAGAGTTCACAGCGTTCTGGTTTCCCTGTTTCGACCGCGCAAAAAAAAGGCGCGAACGGCTCGCGCCCCTTTAGTCAATGCTTTGCGGCGACGACGTTGCCCTTCCATTAAAGCCTGCGAGGTTAGCTGACGGGCTTGAACTCTGGAAATGTTCGACGCGAAGGGCGACGGCTTGGCCGTGCCCTGACGCGATGCGCCCCGTGTTTCGTCACAAACGAAACTTTGGTTCCCCCGCGTCATCTCGCCAAAGACCACATACCTGGCGATGTGCTTGAGCGGATTCCCTTCCGTCCAGCCAAAGTAGGCGTGCGGGATTTTGCCGGTCAGGTCGCGGATGTGTAGCAGCAGCGCGGCGATGGAGTTGGGCACGGTGGAGCTTTCCGCGCGGAGCACTTTATAACCTTTAACTTCGACGCCCTTCACCTCCATCACATCCGTAAACTCTGAGGCGTCGCAGACTTTCACTTCGAGAAAGAGCACCTTATCCTTCGACGGGATGTGATTGTCCTCGCGCTGTTCCTTCTCTTTCAGGCGATACTCCTGCGCGTCGCCCGCACCGCCGGGACGATTGGCGATAATGCGAACTTCGCCCTTGCCCGCCTCTTCGATAAAGGCGCGCGCCTTGTCGTCCAACTCGATACGTTCCACGCGGAGTTCGGTCGTGCGCCAGACTCTCGACAGAAACGACAACAGCACAATCGCGCCGATGAATATCGAAGCGATCTTGATGCCGTCCGTCCGTTCGATGATGTTGAGGCCGGTCGTGTAGATGAAGACCACCGTGATGACGAGGAAGCCGACGGTCTTTGCGCCCCAGCCCCTGCGTCGCCATTCTGAGATCGTGACGGCGACCGCCGCCGAACTCATCAACACGAGCACGCCGGTCGCGTAAGCTCCGCCCTGCGCGTCAACGTCGGCGCGGAAGATGAGCGTGACGGTAAAGGCCACCGCCGTGAAGACGAGCGTCAGCGGACGCGTCGCCTTCGTCCAATCGGGAGCCATGCCGTAGCGCGGCAGGTAGCGCGGCACGATATTTAAGAGTCCCGCCATTGCCGACGCACCCGCGAACCAGAGAATCAGAATCGTGCTCACGTCGTAGAGCGTGCCGAAGCCGTTGCCCAGATAATGATGCGCGAGGTAAGCGAGCGCGCGCCCGTTGGCTTCGCCCGCCAACTGGTCGCCGACGGCGGGGCGATATTCCTCCGCAGGTATCAGCATCGTCGTCACCAGACTGCTGGCGATGAGAAAGACGCTCATAATCAGCGCGGCGTAGATGAGCAGGCGGCGCGTGTTGCGGATGCGCCCGCGCGGATTTTCTTCCGTGTCCGCCTTGTCGCCCTTGACCAGAGGCATCACGGCCACGCCGGTCTCGAAGCCCGACAGCCCCAGCGCGAGTTTCGGGAATAGTAAAAGCGAGATGCCGACCATCAACATCGGATTGCCGCCGACGCCCGGCGCGTTGAAGAGGCTCGTCTTCCAGTCGCCGATTAACGACGGATGCAGCATGACCTGATAGACGCCCGTGCCGATGACGACAATGTTGAGCGCAAGGTACGCGGCGACGAGGACGACGGCGATGCCGATGGCTTCCTTGAATCCTTTGAGGAACACTGCGCCGAGCAGCGCGACGAGCACAAGCGTAACGATGACCTTCGGGTGGTGGCTGCCGATGAGCATCTGCGCGTACGGGTTTTCGATGACGTGCGCCGTCGCGTCAGCCGCCGAAAGCGTGATTGTGATAATGAAGTCGGTGGCGACGAAGCCGAGCAGCACGAGGACAAAGAGCTTGCCCTTCCACCACGACAGGAGATGTTCGAGCATCGAGATCGAACCCTCGCCGTGCGGACTCTCTTCGGCGACGCGGCTGTAGATGGGGAACGCGCCAAAGAGCGTGAGCAGCACGAGGATCAACGTCGCAATGGGAGAGAGAGGGCCGGCGGCGATGAAGGCAATGCCGGGCTGGTAGCCGAGCGTCGAGAAGTAGTCAACGCCCGTCAGGCACATCACCTTCCACCATGGATGTTGATGATGGTGCTGCCCCGTGCGCTCGTGCGGGCCTTCCATTTCTTTGATGTGCCCCTTGAGCAGCCAGCGCCTGAACGCTCCGACCTTTTTTCTCTGACTTTGTGTGGACGCTACTTCGGCCATTGATTACGTCTCCTCGGATGTTCAGAAATTCCGGCTCCAAAAGCCACCCTGCACACACTCGTCAACTTCGGCTCTCATCACGTTCAGCCGCAAGCGCAATGATACGCAGAACAGGCGGAGTCAAACGAGACTTACCACCTCTCTCTCAATCTGGCATGAGCTAGTCGTTGGCGTTGAGTTGTACCAAACCGGCTCGCAACTGACAACACTTTATTTCCGGAGACAATGCGCGTGCCCTTGAGAAGCAGCCAGCTGTCAGCATTCGGCAATTAATCCTTTTCCGTGTCGCATGGCGCTGGCTGTGAAGAAGTTTGGCCCCGCGCAACCATCTCAGGCTGACCGCTGAATGCTGATTGCCGACTGCCTGCTGCTGTGCTAAAGTCTGGAATGTTCAAGCCTTTGGTAGTGTTCTGAAGGGTGCAAGGTCGCCTAAACTTAAGAGCACTCTTCTTCCACCCGTTCAGTCAATAACAACACTTGAGAGCGCCCGCGTGTCGGACGCGCGCAGCACTGACGAACCTATTGTCATGTCAACACGCTTTCCAAAAGGGAGCGCCGAGCCTGTAAGCGACCGCACTGCGCGGCCAACGTCGGGCGTCGTCAACATCTCCGACGCGCGCCGCGCCGGCGCGGGACGCGTCGGTGCCGCATCCTCGTCCGAGGAACTCTACAAAGAATTGGAAGAGACGCGCGAGCTGCTCGACCGTGGCCTGCCGAGCGCCGCCGAGACGCGCCTGCGCCAGCTTATCAACAACGCGCGGCGCGACCCGCGACTGCTGGCGCTCGCACGCCGCATCCTCTCCATGACGCTGGAGGTCAAAGGCCGTTACGACGAGTCGCTCGCGGTCGTTCAGATGTACGAAGCGCCGGACGCGCGCGGCCAACTCGACGCCGAGACCTTCTCCGCACTGCGCGTGCAGGTGGGACTGGCATACACCTACACAGGCGACCACCCGAAGGCGATTGCGCTCCTCAACGCCGAACTGCGCGAGCACTCCGAAGAGGGCAGCGACACGCAACTCGGCGTGATCTACGCGGCGCTGGCGCAGGTCTACCGCCGGATCAACGAATCCTCCATCGCACGCGATTACGTGAACAAGGCGCTCGGATATTTCCGCCGCACCGGCGACTGGCGGGGACTGGCCGAAAGCTATTCCGGGCTGGCGCTCACCGACACTCAGGAGGGCCAGTACGAAGACTCTCTCGCCAATTTCGAGCAGGCCATCCAGCTCATCGGCGAACGAACCGCGCCTTACCTGCTCGGCAAGATTTACAACAACCTGGCCGGCGCTTACTGGTTCCTCAAGCGCCCGCACGACGGCATTCGCTCGCTCGAAAAAGGCGTCAAATATTACGAGAGCACCGAACACAAAGACAACGCTTCCATCGGCTACAACAACCTCGGCATCAACCTGATGCTCGTCGGCGAATGGGAGCGCGCGCACACGGCCCTCAAGCGTGCGCTCGACCTCTCGCTTCAAATTGACGAGCACGGCAGGCATGCCTCGATGATCTACGATTCGCTCGGCGAGCTACACATGCTGCGCGGCGAACTCGAAGAGGCGCGAGAGTATCTCGAACGCGCGGTGCGCATCGCCACCGAGATCGGCAAGAAGTGGTACGCGGCGCAGGCCATGCGGACGCTGACGCGCTGCTAT
This sequence comes from Acidobacteriota bacterium, assembly GCA_020200155.1. Lineage (GTDB taxonomy): Bacteria > Acidobacteriota > Blastocatellia > Pyrinomonadales > Pyrinomonadaceae > JAIVJG01. The sequence continues at coordinate 47,215 of JAIVJG010000169.1, forward strand.
CTTGCGACGAATCAGACGGATTCGGCGCTCGTCACTGGCGAGGGCGCGCTCGCGCTGGCCGAACGGATCGGCGACCGGCAGGCCATCTGCGAGTCGAGCTTATTGCTGGCCGAGGCGCACCTCCAGAACGGGAATGCGAAGCAGTGCTCGAAACTCCTGCACGAAGTCTCGGAGGAGACGGCGGACTCGGCCACAGACCTCGCCATCGCGGGCGACGCGCAACGCGTCTACGGCATGCTCGCGCTCGAACAAAAGGACGCGCCGCTCGCCGCGCACCACTTCGGGCGCAGCAACTCGATCTTCGAGATGCTGGGCGACCGTTACCGCAGCGCGCGTGCGCACTACTGGCTCGGTCGCGCCAATGCTATCGCGCAGCCCGCCCGCGCCGTCGAGCATCTCGGCCTCGCCGCCCACACGTTCCGCGAACTCGGCGCGCGCCTCGACCTCGAACGCGCGGAAGAGTTCCTCGCCTCGCTCGAAACAAAATCGCCCGAACATTACGTCGAGCCGCCCGCGCCCGCGCAGTTGCTCACGCTCCGACTGGCCGAGGCCGTCGCCTCGCGCGAACTCCTCCTGCGCGAACTCGCCGCCGTGATTCACCAGGAGACGAGCGCGAGCCGCGTCCTCATCGCCGAGACGGGCGATGAGGGACACTTTAAAGTCGTCGTCGCGCACGGCTGCACGAACGCCGAATGTACGCGCTTCGCCGCCGCGCTCGACAACGTGAAGACGGACGAAGACCGCGAGCGTTTCGCGCTCGAACAGGACGCGCGCGTGTTCGTGCTGCGTTCGGCCAACTCGTCGCCCGCCGTGCTCGTCGTCTCCCCGCTCGAACAGAACATGCTCGCGGGCGGCGCGCCCCTCGAACCGCTGCTGCGCGTCGTCGAACTCGGCATGGATGTCTGCGCCCTGCGCTCGCGTGCGCGCACAGGTCGCGACGCACCCGCGCAGGATTCGCTGGCCGGCGCGAGCCTGATGCCCGGCTTCATACATTCCAGCCCGGCCATGACGCGCCTCGTTGACGAGGTGCACAAGATTCGTTCGTCCGACGTGACGGTGCTCGTCACAGGTGAGTCGGGGACGGGCAAGGAACTCGTCGCACGCGCCATCCATGCCATCTCCTCGCGCCGCACAAAGGTGTTCGTCCCCTTCAACTGCACGGCGGTTCCCAAAGAACTCTCCGAAGGCTACCTCTTCGGCTACCGTCGCGGAGCCTTCACGGGAGCTGTCTCAGACTCTCCCGGCGTCATCCGCACCGCCGCCGGAGGTACGCTCTTTTTAGACGAAGTAGGCGATTTGCCTCTGGACGTGCAGCCCAAACTGTTGAGATTTTTACAGGAAGGCGAGATTCAGCCGCTCGGCGAGCAGCGCCCGGCCAAGGTGGACGTGCGAATTATCGCGGCGACGAACACAGACCTTGAGCGAATGGTTGAGGACGGACGCTTTCGTGAAGACCTCTACTATCGCCTCAACGTGAT
>JAIVJG010000082.1 GCA_020200155.1 Acidobacteriota bacterium
CACCATCGCCTCGCGCACTTCCGCGTCGTTAAAGTCGAAGACGCGGTTGATGAGCACCTGTTCCTCCGCCTCGATGTGCCCGCCCTGATGCGACATTTTGATGAGTTGGCGCAGTTCCTGTTCCGTGTAAATCGAAGCGTGTTCGCCTGTGCCGTGGAGTCCCACGACGCGTATGACCTGCGTGCCCGCCCAGTTCAGAAGGCGGATGGGCCAGTAGAAGACACGCGAGAACGTCTTCATCGGCAGCGCCGTGAACATCGCGACTCTGTCCGAGCGTTCGATGCCGAGCATTTTCGGAGCCTGCTCGCCGAGCACGATGTGCAGGAAGGTGATGAGGATGAAGGCAACTCCCGACGCGATCAGGTGTCGCCACCAATCGGGAAGGCCTTCGAGCGGCCCGATCAGTAACTCCGCGAGCGTTGACTCGCCGATCCAGCCGAGCGCGAGCGACGAGAGGGTCACGCCAAGCTGCGTCGCGGAGATGTATGTGCTGAGGTTGTCTTTGAGGGCGAGCAGCCGCCGCGCGCGTATATTGCCGCCCTCCGCGAGCGTGGCGATACGCATCCGGTTTGAACTCACCATCGCAAACTCGGAGGTGACGAAGAATCCGTTGGCGACGACCAGAAGAAAGACCGCAAGAAGTTTCAGTGCAATGACCATTTTCTTTAACAAGTTCGCGAGGACACGACGGCCCCGCGCATCAGACCTCTATTTTGCGTGCGACCCCTGTCAGAACCGCCTGCGGTAGCGGGCGGGTCTGCACAATGTGAGCACCCGCCCGCTACCGCAGGCGGTTCTGACAGGGGATGCTCCCGGTGTAATCGCATCCAGCCACAAATCGCTATAGCCTGAATCCACTTTATTTGAATCCCACTCAAAGCTTATTTCGGCGACGCCCGGCACGCAAGCCCGCAGTGCTTTGGTGCGAGAGCCTCCGTCACGGACAAGCCCCCGTCATACGTTCGTCGCTGATGAGGCGAAAGAACTCGACGATGCGGTTCTCAGCCCAGAAACGATCTTCGCCGTCGGACGAGTCCGCGACGAATCCGACGTGGCCGCCGTGGCGCGACGCGAGCAGGACGACGTGGGGGTTGGCGGCGATGGCCGGGTCGCGGAAAGACGAGAAAGGAATGATCGGGTCGTCCTGCGCGTGGATGATGAGCGTCGGCACGCTGATGCGCGGGATGAAGCGCAGGGCGCTGACGCGCTCGTAATAATCTGCGGCGTCTTTGAAGCCGCCGTGGACGGCGGTGTAGAGATTGTCGAAGTCGCGCACGGTGCGGACGGTGTGGAGGCGGCTCGTGTCGTAGATGTCCGGGTGGAGTTTCTGCTTGCCGCGTATGCGTTGGCGCAAACTGTGGACGAAGGCGCGCTGGTAGAGGCGGTTCGTGCGCCGCTCGATGGCGTCGGCGCAGGCGCTCAGGTCGAGCGAGGGCGAGACGGCGCAGACGCCCTGAAGTTGTCGCGGCGCGTCCGGCCCGAACTCTCCGGCGAATTTTAGGACGATGTTGCCGCCCATCGAAAAGCCTGCCACGAAGACGGACGCGAGGCCGTCGCGCTCGACGAGTTCGCCGACGACGGCGTGTACGTCGCCGCTCATCCCGCTGTGATAGAGCGTGTGCGCGAGATGCTCCGTACCACCGCAGTTACGCATGTTGAGGCTGACGACGTTGAAGCCCGCTTGGAAAGCCTTCTGCGCCGTTCCCATCATGTAGACGGACGCGGTCGAGCCTTCGAGTCCGTGGACGAGCACGACGGTCGGGCGCGTGTGTCGAGCGTCCTGCCAGCGGCAGTGCGCGAGCAGGCGGACGTTCGGCTCGACTTCAAACAGGCGCGGCTCGTACACGCGGCTCTCTTCGCGCAGACGCCGCCGCCGCGGCCATTTGTATGCGATGAGCGTCTGCGCGTGGCTGTTGCGGAATAAAGGATGCGGCCTGAAAGGTTTTGACTCAAGTACGCGCGCGATCCCGCCAAGCTCCGTCTCAGTCTCGCGCGTCGCGGGCGACGCTTGAAGGGCGGATAGCTTCTCCAACTTCACGGGGTCGGCGAGGGTGTCCATCGGCGTCAATTATAAAGGATGAGAGAGGAAGGATGAAGGAGCGAGGATGAAACGACGAATGACGCGCGAGCGTGTGCGCTCGGCGGTTGCCGCGCACGCGAGAGCTAGACGAGGCGGGTCGGCTCCGTGGTGGGCGGGTCTCCGGCGGGCGATGGTGTGACGGGTTCTCGCACAGGGGCGGACGGCTGCGGCTCTGCGTCGGGCGGCAGGGGCAGCGGCTCCGGCTTGGCCGGGTCGGGTTTAAGCGGGTCGTTGGGCTGTGTGGGCGGGATTTCCGGTTGATCGCCCGGCTGCGGCGGTTCGGTGTTCGGGTTGCGGCTCATGCTGTCTCCCTGTTGTTCGTTTACGTGTTGACGAGGGAGATGATGGAGGCTCGCAGCCGTCCGCGTCAAGCGGCGTCCGAGACTGCGGTGCTCGCGCACTTATGCAGGCGGCATTCTCAGTTGTCCGTGTCGCACAGGCTCGCTGCACGCTGCATGTCCGCGACGACGAAGCGGATAATGCGGTAAGTGATGTGTCGGGGGAGCGCGTCGCGCAGAGGCTTCAAGCGTTCCGTGCCGAGTTGCTCGACGGCGATCTCGACGAGCGCGCGGTCTTCGTCCGCGACGTGGCGCGCAACATCGAACGCGCGGCCTTCGACGATGCAGTCGGCCAGGTGTTTTTCGATGGTCATCTCCGTGATGCCGCGTTGCGCGCTGATCTCTTCGATGGTCAATCCCTGTTCGTAGAGCGCGTAGGTTTCGTCAACGGTGCTTACTCTGGCCTCCGCGAAGCCTCGCGGAGATGAGCCGGGTGAAGATGCGGAAGCAGCGTGCGCCGACGCCACGCGCGCGGGAGCATGTTGATAACTTGGAGACGACGGGGGCAGTGCGAGTTTGACGTTAGCGCGCTCGCGCATCACGTCCGAGCCGAGCGTGGAGAGCGAGACGGTCGGGTACGCGCCGGTCGTCATCGTCAAACATCCGGCGGCGACGAGCGCGTCCACGTAAGCGAGAATTTCATCCTGCGTCATGTCGCCCATGATGCCGTAGGTCGAGAGTTGACCCAGCCCCGCCTGCGTAATCTTCGCGGAGCGCGAGCCGCGCAGGGTCGCGGCCAGCAGTCCCTTACCGAAACGCCCGCCCATACGCGCCGTGCACGCCAGAACCTTCCGCACACGCAACGACTCGTCTTCCGAAAGTTCGCGCGCCTCCGTGATGCCGATTGTCCCGCCGCCGCTCTCGTCAAATGCTCCGGCTTCATCACGCCCTCCTTCGGCGGCCACCCGACTGAGACGACGGCGCGACTGCTCGCCCAGTTCATCTTCGAGATGGAGCGCGACGGGGACGTGCCGCATGTTGAAGCGGTCGAGTTCGCTGGCGTCGTCGAGCGGCGGCGTGGCTGCGTCTCCGCCGAATCTGATTCCGCCGCGCCCGTGCCCCGTCTGGCAGTTGCCGCAAGTGCCGCAGTTTGCGACGCGTGAGCGGTCACCGAAATAGTCGAGGACGAAGGCGCGGTAGCAATTCTCCGCGTAGCAGAAGGAAATCATCTCGCGCAGCTTGCGTTGTTCGAGCGCGGCGCGGCGGGCCAGTTCTTCGGGCCGGATGCGTAGACGTTTGACGGGCACTTCGTCGAGCATCAAGACGCCGCGCGTGCGCCGCGCCGTCTGGTAGCTGACGAGTCCCGCCTCGACGAGCGACGAAAGCGTGCGGCGCACAGCCGGCAGTTCCATGCCGAGCGTCGAGGCGAACTCCGTTAAGTCCAACTCGGAATCGCGCCGCTGGTTGAGTTCATACCCGCCGAGCAGTCCGAACAGCACCTGCTTCATCTGCGCGCTGCGTCGCGCGTTGACGGCCTCGCGCGCCGACTGAGGCGTCACCAGCAAACGCACCGCCGCTCGATTTTCGCCCGCCGCGCCGCGCTCGATGTGGCCGGCCTTTTCCAGCGTGATGAGTGCGGATTGGACGGCCATCTCGTTGCGGACGCAGGCGCGCGTGGCGATCTCGCGCGTCGAAAGCTCGATGCGCTGCTGGTGCGTGCCGACGAGCGCCTCGTAGACCTTCGCGATCAACTCCGGCGGTGGGTACGAGCCTTCGATGAAATAATCCTGCGTCCGCTTGTCCGCGTAGTTGAAGAGCAGCACGCAGGTCGCGGGCAATCCGTCGCGTCCCGCGCGCCCGATTTCCTGATAGTAGGCTTCGATGGAGCCGGGCAGGTGGTAGTGCGCGACGAAGCGTATGGCCGCCTTGTCAATGCCCATGCCGAAGGCGTTGGTCGCGACGATCATCTGCGTGCGCCCCGCCATGAAATCGTCCTGCGCGCGCGCGCGCGTCTCTTCGTCCATCCCCGCGTGATAGCCGACGACGTTCAACTTCGCTTCGCGCAGACGCTGCGTGACCTGCTCGACGGACTTTCTGGTCGAGGTGTAGATGATGCCGGACTGTCCCTTGTACTCGTCGGCCAGTGCGCGTATGCGCGCGATCTTCTCGCGATCCCTCTGTGTGTGCGCGACGTAGATGGAGAGGTTCGGGCGGTCGAAGCCGCTGACGAAGGCGCGCGGCTCGCGCAAAGAAAGCTGCTCGATGATGTCTTCGCGGACGTGCGGCGTGGCGGTGGCCGTGAGCGCGACGGTCTGCGGGTGGCCGATCTGTTGAAGGAAAGTTTTGAGACGAAGGTAGTCGGGGCGAAAGTCGTGGCCCCATGAAGAGATGCAGTGCGCTTCGTCCACGGCGAAGAGAGAAATGTTCGCGCCCTGTAAAGTCTCGACGAAGTGCGCGCTGCGGAAGCGTTCGGGGGCGACGTAGAGCAGCTTGAAAGCGCCGCGCCGGACGCCCTGTATGCGCGCTTTCTGCTCCTCGAAGTCAACGGAGCTGTTGATGAAAGTCGCAGGCAAGCCCCGCGCCTGAAGCGCGTCCACCTGATCCTTCATCAAAGCGATGAGCGGCGAGACGACGACCGTGACGCCGTCTTTCATCATCGCGGGCAACTGGAAGCAGAGCGACTTGCCGCCGCCCGTCGGCATCACGACGACCGTGTCGTGGCCTTCCAGAATCGCTTCGATGACCTCGCGCTGGCCTTCGCGAAATTCGCCGAAGCCGAAGTGCTCGCGAAGCGCCGCGTGTGCTGCGTCCGTTTGTGAACTCATTCATGAAGCCTCTGCTGGGCGTGATCGGAACGGGAGTTGAAATTAAATTGTAACTAAACGGGCGACGGGTGGCGAGTGAGGAGAATGCGTGGGCGGGCGGAGGCGGCACGCGCCTTCCCGCGACTCGCTTCGCGCATTATTTGAATCCGCCGATCAGAACGACGTGCTCGGCAATCTGGCCGCGCGCGAGGGCGAGTTGTTTGTTGTCGCGCGACCACGCGAAGTTGAAGATGCGGTCGGAGGCGAAGTTCGTCAAAGAGCGCGGCGGCGAGCCGTCGAGAGGCAGCGTCCAGAGGTTGGAGACATTGTCGCGTGTGGCGATGTAGACGAGGGCGCGCCCGTCCGCCGTCCAGCGGATGGTGGAGGTGGAGTTGTCCTCCGGCTCGTCGAGGAGTTTGACCGGCGGCCCGCCTTCTATCGGCACTAAGGCTATCTTGCCCGCCGGGCGTAGTTTTTCGTCCCAGTAGTAGCAGGCGAGGAGCGAGCCGTCGGGTGAGACGCTCGGGGTGTGGGCATTTCCTAAGATGAGCACGGGCGGCCCCCCTTCAGCAGGCACTTTCCAAATCCCTGAGCCGGCCTCGGAGTACACGACCCAGCGCCCGTCGGGCGTGAACGAGGGAGTATTCTCGAAGGCCTGGTTTGTCAGTCGCCTCTGGTTGCCGCCGTCGATGTCCATGCTCCAGACGTGCGGGTTGCCGCCGTCGCGGTCGGAGACGAAGGCGACGGAGCGCCCGTCGGGTGAGACCGAAGGTGTACTGTCGAGGCCCGGGTCGGTGGTCAGTTGTTCGGCGGTGACGCCGTCAGTCCCCATTAACCAGATGTCGAGATTGCCGGCGGCTTCGGAGGCGTAGGCCAGCTTCCCGTCCGGCGTCCACGACATCCCATAGAAGCCTTCGTTCATCCCGGCGGTGTTGCGCTGGGACGCGGACGTGGGTTTCTCCGGCGCGAACGCGATGGTCGAAGGACGGTCGTATTGCACCGTGACCAGCGTCCGCGAGTCGGCGGTCAGGCTGACGCCGTGATAATCGTTGAGGTCGGTCGTGACTTTGCGAACAGCCCCTTCGGGGTAAGAGACGTGCCAGATTTGCGCGCCGCCGGACGCATCCCTCGCCGTCGCCAGCAGACCGCTCCCGTCAGACAGCCACGCGACCTGCGCGACCTGATACCAGCGGCGGGACGAGTGGTGACATGGCTATTGATGCCGGTGACGATCTTTCTCGACGAACCGCCCAGCGCGGGCACGCGGTAGAGAGTCGGGTATGGTTCGGCCTGTGACTGTTTTACGTAGTACAGGTAATCGCCGTCGCGCGAAAAGGTTAACCCCCAGTAGGTGGCTCCGCGGTCGGGCGGAATGATGTGAAGGTCTGTGGTCGTCGAGACCTGCCGCACCCAGATGCTCGTCTGCCCGGCGTGCTCGACTACGTGCGCGACGTGCCTGCCGTCGGGCGAGACGGCGGCGGACCAGATTTTCAGCCCACCATGAGACGGCTCAACTTGATGGCGCTCGACGGCGGCATGGGGGGCGAACTGAGAAACAGGCGCGCGATGACGACGCCGAGACCGACGAGCGCCAGCGCGAGCGCAACCGACACGGCGAGCCAGCCCACCTTCCGCCCTTGTCGCGGCGCAGACTGTGTGGCCTCGGCGGCAGCCATCTGCGGTAGCGTGAGCGTCGCGTCTCGCGCCCCATTCGATTCCGACGCGCGGAGGGCGACGGCGTCTGCGGCGTCACGGTTTGCGCCCGGCTCGACCGCCGCCGATGAAGCGTGAAAAGGCGCAGGAGGGTCGTCGGGCCGCGTCGTGG
>JAIVJG010000083.1 GCA_020200155.1 Acidobacteriota bacterium
ATCGTTGACAGCGAATCCGCCTCGGCGGCAGAGTTGTTTGCGCGCATCATGCAGCTTGAAAAGAGAGGCACGGTGATTGGCGATCACACCTCCGGCAAGGTCATGCAGAGCCGTTACTTCGGGCATCAACATGGGGTTGATGTTGTGGCCTTCTACGGCGTCAGCATCACGGATGCTGACGTAATTATGTCCGACGGCAAGAGCCTTGAGCAGGTCGGCGTCACGCCGGATCAGGTCGTGCTGCCGAAGCCCACAGATATAGCCGCGAAACGCGACCCCGTGCTGGCGCACGCCGCCTCCCTCGTCGGGGTCAAACTCGACCCGGAGAAGGCCGGCGCGCTCTTCCCCGTCGAGTGGAGAAAGTAAGCGCCTCTACAGAGGCAATAAAACGAGGGCGGAAGGGATGATACACGTCCTTTCGCCCTCGTCTTCGTTTGTCAATCAATGAATCGGTGCCCGGCGCGGTAGCGGTGGAGCAGTTCTTCGAGGAAGCCCTCGTAGGTGAAAGTTTCGGGATCGAAGACGGGGCGGATTTTGTAGAGGACGGGCGTCGCCACGCGCCAGGCCATCCACTGCCGCGTCGCCTCCGTCAAATCCCAGCGGCGGCGCAGGAATGCCTCGACCACTTCGATTTCGCGCTCGGTCAGCGCGCCCAACTGAGCGGTGAACGGCACGGGCTTGAACGTGCGCCGGAGCGCCGCGTCGCTCGTCGGCGCGGAGAAGACCTGTTCAAAGCTCGGCGCTTGATCCTCTCGCTCGCGCACGACGACCGTGCCCGCCACCATGTCGCCGATGCGCTGGTCATTCCCGCTCGCGAAGACGCAGACCAGCCCGACCGAGTAAAAGGGGAACGGCTCCATGTCGAAGATGCGGAGCAGATTTCGCGCCGCCGCCTCCCAAAAAGTGACGGGCCGCCCGTCCTCGCGGATGACGCGCAGGCGCAGCCAGCGCTTGCCCGGCGTCTGCCCGTTCCACAACCACTCGAAGACCGCGAAGTAGCCCGACCAGACGAGAAAGAGCGCGAGGATGAGCAGCGCCAGCACCCACTTCGGCGCGTCCTTCACCTGCTCGTAGAGTCCGACGTGATTGCCCGTCCAGATAAAGACGATGGCGACCAGCGCCATGATGACGAGTTGCAGAAAGTGGTCGAACGCGCACGCCAGAAAACGATTCCCGATGGACGCCAGCGCGAAGTGCAGAGGCACGCGCTCCGGCGTCTCGATGATTAAAATTTCGTCTGAAGGGATAGCTGCCGACATCTATCAAATTCCGCGCACGCGCAAAAAGCGTCGTGGGCCGACTCTAATGTCATAACCGACCTTATCCGGTCTTATGAAAAGCGTCATGTTTTCTTTGGGATTACAGCGCAGTCCATCAACATATACTCCACCTTGTTCGATTAGCCGTCGCGCTTCAGCCTTTGAGGAAGCTAATCCAACTTCAACCAACAGTTGCCTTAAATCCCAATCCGCAGACGCTACACTGCGCTCTTCAATTGTCTCCGGCATTTCTTTGTGCCTGTGGATGCGGTCGAATTCATCCTCTGCGGCGTCGGCAGCATTCTGCGAATGGAAATCCCTGATGATGTGCTTGGCGAGCACAGCCTTAAAGTCACGAGGATTGCCCATGCCTACTTCAACTTGCTTGTGCATCCACTTGATGTCGTCCGCGCCCACATCGGTCAGCAGTTCATAGTAACGCCACATCAATTCATCCGAGATGGACATCACCTTGCCGAACATGTCCTGCGGCGACTCATCTATGCCGATGTAATTGCCAAGCGACTTCGACATCTTCTCCACACCTTTTGTGCCTTCGAGAAGCGGCGTGATGATGCAGACCTGCGGCTCCTGCCCGTACTCGCGTTGGAGATTGCGGCCCATCAGCAGATTGAATTTTTGATCCGTGCCGCCGAGTTCCACATCCGCATGAAGCGCGACGGAATCGTAAGCCTGTGTGAGCGGGTAGAGCAGTTCGTGCAGGGCGACGGGGCGCTCCTCGCTGATGCGCTTGGCGAAATCATCGCGCTCTAAAATTTGTTTGACCGTGACGTGCGAGGCGAGGCGGATGAAGCCGTCAGAGCCGAGCTTGTTCATCCACTCGGAGTTGAAACGTATCTCCGTCTTGTCTGGGTCGAGCAGCTTGAAGATTTGTTTTTTGTACGTTTCGGCGTTCGCGTTGATCTCTTCGCGCGTCAGTTGCGGGCGCGTCGCGCTCTTGCCCGAAGGGTCGCCGATGAGTCCCGTGAAATCGCCGATCAAAAAGATGACCGTGTGGCCGAGTTCCTGAAAGGCGCGCAGGCCACGGATAGACAAGATAGACAGGATGAAAGACAAATGCGGAATGCAGCAGGGATGAATGATGAATAGAAGCCAGGCGCTTTTTCTTCATTCATCATTTCGCATTCATCATTCATCATTGCTTTTCTTATCCTGTTCATCCTGTCTATCCCTGTTAATTTTATTCGTCGTTATTACGCGCCGTCCGACGATTTCATAATCTCCGCTCACGACGAGCGCGACGGCCTCCCCGTAGGCACGGTGTTCTTCCTGAAGGATGCGCGCGGCGAGCGTCTCTTCCGTATCGTCGAGGACTGGAACGGCGCGCTGGACGACGATGGGGCCGCCGTCCAAGCTCTCGTCAACGAAGTGGACGGTGCAGCCAGAGACTTTGACGCCGTGCTCTATCGCTTGGCCTTGCGCGTCGAGGCCGGGAAAGGCGGGGAGCAGCGACGGGTGAATGTTCAGGATGCGACCGCGAAATGCTTCGATAAAGACGGGCGAGAGCAGGCGCATGTAACCGGCGAGGCAGATGAGTTCGACTTCGCGCTCGCGCAAGGCCGCGATGATTTCCCGCTCGTGTTCTTCGCGCGTGCGCCCGCGACGTTCGACGGCGAGCGCTTCAATTCCTCTGTCCGCCGCGTGCTTCAGACCGGCAGCCGCCGCGTAGTCGCTCAAGACGACGGCGACGGTCGCGCCGGGGATGCGCCCGTCGCTCACGGCGTCGGCCAGCGCCGACATGTTCGAGCCGCGGCCTGAGATGAGTATGCCGATCTTCATCAGTTCAAAGTTCAACGTTCAAAGTTCAAGGCTCAAAGCAGCTTTTCTAACTTTGAACCTTGAGCTTTGAACCTCGAACTATCTTTAGACGAGCGTGACCTCGCGTTTGCCTTCCGTCACGCGCCCTATCGAGTGAACCTCACCGGGACTGTCGAAATGGTAACGAATAGTGTCCACGTCCGCAGGCGCGCAGACGATGACCATGCCGACGCCCATGTTGAAGGTGCGGTGCATCTCGCTTTCGGCGACGTTGCCGAGTCGCTGCATGACTTTGAAGACGGGCAGCACAGGCCTAGCTGAGGTGCGGTTGCAGGAGAGCGTCGCCGACGGTCGTGCCGAGTTCGTCGAGGTGCGTGTCTGCGGTGTAGCCCGCGACCTCGAAGAAGAGTTTGCGCGCGAGCGAGTAGCCGTTGGTGTGGAGTCCGGCGGAAGGGAGCGCGAGCAGCACATCATTGGGTTTGATGCGTTGGCCGTCAATCACCTTCTCTTTGTCTACGACGCCGACGATGAAGCCCGCCACGTCGTATTCGCCCGCCGCGTACATACCGGGCATCTCGGCGGTCTCACCTCCGAGGAGCACGCAGGAATTTTCACGACAGCCGCGCGCGACGCCCTCGACGATTGAGACGATCACGTCGGGCGCGAGCACGCCCGCCGCCACGTAGTCGAGGAAGAAGAGCGGACGCGCGCCCTGCACGAGAATGTCGTTCGTGCAGTGGTTGACGAGGTCGCGCCCGACGGTGTCGTGCCTGTTTGTCAAAAAGGCGATCTTCAGTTTCGTCCCGACGCCGTCGGCGCTGGCGACGAGAACAGGAGCGTTCATGCCGGGAAACGCGCCGTCGAACATCCCGCCGAAAGAACCGATCTCGGAGAGCGTCCGCGCGTTGAAAGTTCCGCGCGCCATTCGCTTGATGCGCTCAACCGCCGCGTTCGCCGCGTCAATCGAGACGCCCGCGTCCGAATAGGTGATTGATTTGCTCATTGATTTATTTATTGCCGCTCGCTTTCCCCTTCGCCTTTTCCGGCGTCGGCTTGGGCACGGGCGGGAGGTCGCCGAAGTCTAAGAAGCCCCGGCGCGCGGAGTCGTCTCTCAAAGGCTGGCGTCCGGCCCACACGTCTTCGTTCGCTTTCGGCTCGCGTGCGGGCGTGATTTTGAAGTCGCCCTCTTTGCCCTTCGTGGTGATGGTGATTTCACCCTGAAAGTCCGTGCGGTAGAGACGCAGGTTCGCGGCCTTCAGGCGGTTCAAGGTGTCTTGTCCCGGCTGGCCGTAGCGGTTGTCGAGGCCGACCGAGATGATCGCCGCCTTGTACGCGCCGCGCTTGAGCAGTTCGTCTGAGGTCGCGTACTTCGAGCCGTGGTGGGCGACCTTGAGCACGTCCGCCGAGACGTTCGCGCTGCCGCGTATGATGCGATCCTCTGTGATCGTCTCGGCGTCGCCCGCGAGCAGCATCGAGAAGCCGCCGTAGACCAGACGCATGACGACGGAGTTGGCGTTCGGCTCGTTGCCGCCCGCGCGCAGCACCTCTTCCTTCACGACAGGGGGTTGGAGGGGCGCGAGCACGCGCAGGGAAGCGCCGCCGCCGAGTTCAATCGTCTGACCCGGCGTGACCGTCTCCTGTTTGAGTTGCTTATCGCCAAGCGCCTTGAGATACGTCGCGTACTCTTTCGTCGGCTTTGGCGAGTCGGGAGGATTGGACATGCCGTTTGAGAGCACCGCGCCGACGGGTAAGACCTTGAAGACTTCGTCCGCCGCGCCGATGTGATCGGCGTGCGCGTGCGTGGCGACGAAGTAGTCGAGGTGATCCACGCCGTTGCGCTTCAGCGCGTCGAGAATCTTCTTTCCCGTGCCCGGCATTCCTGCGTCAACGAGTACGGTTTTGCCGCCCGGCGCGACGATCAAAATCGAATCGCCGTGCCCCACGTCCATGACGACGACGCGCAACTCCTCGCCCGAAGCCGGCGGCGGCTGCTCGGCGCGACGCTTCTCCCACCAAGGCTTGAAGAAGTAGAGGCCGACCGCCGCCGCGACAACCAGAAAGATCGCGAGCACCGCCACCGCGCACCCGCATCCTCGCTTCTTTTGCGCCACTTAAACTGACCCCCACGCGCACGGCGTTAGCTTATTCCCCGTAAGAATGCTGATTCATCAACTCTGCGAACTTAGACCACGAAATTCTCTTCTCGCGTTGTCGCTTCCCGCCGCGCCATGTGAGCGAGCCGCGACCGATGACGATAGTTCCGATTCTCTCTTCGTCCGCGTAAATTTCAAAATCCATCGAACTGCCGGCCTTCGTCAAATCCAGTATCTGCACATGAGCATTGACCGTGTGTTTCTTGTTAACTTTCTTCTGTGCCATGTCGCCCCTTTCCGAGTTCGTCAGCGTGGATGTCAAACCTGAGCTTCTTTAATCTGTTGGAACCGGCTCGCGCTCGCGCGCAAACATCGTCTCGGCCTCGCCTGTGATGCGCGTCGGGTAGCGGCCCGTCCAGCAGGCGACGCAGGACGCCTCCGCCGGGATGCCGCAGGCTTCGAGCATGCCTTCGAGCGAGAGATAGCCGAGCGAGTCGGCCTCTATGAACTCGCAAATTTCCGCGACCGACATCTGCGCGCCGATGAGGTCACTCTTGTTCGGCGTGTCCACGCCGTAATAACACGGACTCAAAGTCGGCGGGCAACTGATACGCATGTGTACCTGCGTTGCGCCGGCCTCTCGCACCATGCGGACGATCTTCTTGGAGGTCGTGCCGCGCACGATGGAGTCGTCAATCAGGACGACGCGCTTGCCTTTAATCAAGTCGCGCACGGGATTCAATTTGACGCGCACGCCGAAACTGCGTATGGACTGCTTCGGCTCGATGAAGGTGCGCCCGACGTAATGATTTCTGACGAGGCCGTGGCGGAAACTGATGCCGCTCTCCGCCGCGTAGCCGACCGACGCCGCGACGCCGGAGTCGGGCACGGGCACGACGAGGTCTGCGTCCGCCGGTTGCTCGACGGCCAGACGCCGCCCCATCTTGTGCCGCGACTGGTTGACCGAGCGACCGTAGACGAGCGAGTCGGGGCGCGCGAAGTAGACGTGCTCGAAGATGCAGTGCGAGTGCGGGCGCGCGGGCAGTGGGTGCGAAGAGTGCAGCCCTTCGCGCGTGATACGGATCATCTCGCCGGGTTCAACGTCGCGGACATAGACCGCATCAATGAGATCGAAGGCGCACGTCTCTGAAGCGACGACCCACGCGTCGCCGAGACGCCCCAATGCGAGCGGGCGAAAGCCGCGCGGGTCGCGGATGGCGATCAAGGCGTCCGGCGTCAGAAAGAGCATCGAGAACGCGCCTTCCGTTTCGCGAAGCACTTCGGGGATCGCTTCCTCAACCGTCCCGGCTCGCGAGCGAGCGATGCCGTGCAGCACGACTTCCGTATCAGAAGTTGAAGAGAAAATCGCGCCCGCTTCTTCCAGCCTCCTGCGCTCTTCGGTGGCGAACGGAAGATTGCCGTTGTGGCAGATGGCGATCTGTCCGAGGCGGCCTGCGACGAGGAAGGGCTGTGCCTCTCGAACTGAAACTTCGCCGGCGGTCGAGTAGCGCGTGTGGCCGATGGCGCTCGCGCCCGGCAGACGATTGAGGCGTTCTTCCGTGAAGACTTCGGAGACTAAACCCATCGCGCGCTCCGAGCGCAGTTGCGCGCCGTCGGACGAGACGATGCCGCACGATTCCTGCCCTCGATGCTGAAGTTGATAGAGGCCGAGGTAAGCCAGGCGCGCCGCCTCCGCGTGCCCGTGGATGCCGAACACGCCGCACTCGTCTCGGAAACCGTCTGTCTGTGAGTCGTCCACTTGAATTGACCTTGAAAGCCGCGCTGCGAACGGGAAGTGCCTTGAAGGCGCATTGTAGCATTCACGCTTGCGTATGCAGAATGCTTGAACAAAGCAATTAACAGGGATAGACAGGATGGACAGGATCAAGAGAAGAAGTGACTAGCGATGAATGCCGCAATGATGAATTGAAGAAAAGACACTTGCCCTAATCATCATCATTCATCATTTGTCTTCCATCCTGCCTATCTCTGTTAACTTTAGAATTTACGCAGTTGGGATGGGCAATGTAATTTTTATCTCATGTGTACTGTACGGCCTCGTACTTGCAGAAAGTGCGAAAATCTGTTAAGGTTGTCTCTAAAATTCATCAGTAGAACTCTCCCTGAGTTTTCCATCAACCCCCTTTCAGATCAATGCAAGGCATGTCCCTATCTTGGGGCGTGCCGGATGACCGCACTTAAGGAGAAAAACTCGTGAAGAAAAAACTTACTTACGTTTCACTGTCGGCGCTCTTTCTTGCTCTGATGGGCATTGTGTTCTATTCAACGGCGTCGGTGGCGCAGAGTGATCGCGGACAGTGCCAGAAGACGTGTACGAGGCAGTATCAAGAATGCAGGAGCGGGGTTAATGCGAATCAGGCCGCGTGTAAGCAAGCCTTTGATGCGTGTAGAGAAAAGTGCAAGGATGTCAGGCCGGGTGCGTCACCTACGCCAACACCGACCGCAACGCCAACTCCGACTGCAACTCCGACACCCACGCCGAGGGCAACACCGACGCCAACGGCAACCCCGACCCCGACTCCGACCGCGACGCCAACACCGACACCCACGCCGACCGCGACGCCAACACCGACGCCGACTGCCACCCCGACACCGACACCAGAGGGCAATCACGGGCGCGGGCGATTGCCCGGTACGCCGCGCGGGAAGCCGACGCCGACCCCGATGTTTCGCTGAAGTGCCTCGGCCAGAAGCCATATTCGTACTAACGAGAAGAGCCGCGCAATCAGACGCGCGGCTCTTTTTTTGCCTGTCCATAGTTTTAGAATCTACGCAATTGGGATTAGCGAGCAGAGTGGATAACGCCGCCGACATGTTATGATGCGACAGAAATTTCGGAGAGTAAGGGGTCAAGTAGATGCCTGTCATCAAGGTCAAAGTTTACGGCGCGGACTGGTGCGGCGACACGCAGCGCGCACTGAAGTTTTTGGACGGCCTCGGCGTCGCATACGATTACGTCAACGTCGAGAAGGACGCGGAAGCCGCGCGCTGGGTGAAGGAACACAACGACGGGAAAGAGCTGAAGCCGACGATAGACGTGGCCGGGCAGATTCTCTCAGTGCCGGACGAGCACGAGTTGACGCAGGCTCTGCGCGAGAAGGAACTGATGGCCTGAAGATTTCCGCGCACCTCTCCACTGCTCTCAGACGAAAGGAATGTGTGGATGAAAAGAACTGCTCAAGCCGCAACGCTCGCCTTCGCCTGCGTCCTCTGCCTTGCCTTCGTACTGCGCGGCGCGACGCACTACGGCGCGGCCTCTGCCACGCAAAAACAGCCTTTGAAGGCGAACGGGATGAGCGCCGCCGCGCTCTACGGTAAAAACTGCGCGACGTGCCACGGCAAGGACGGGCGCTCGAAGACTTTCAAGGGCAAGCTCAAACACGCGCCCGACCTGACCGACGCACAGTGGCAGGCCGGCAAGAGCGACGAACACCTCTTCAACAGCATCTCGAACGGGCGCGAGAAGATGCCCGCGTTCGGGAAGAAACTGACCGCCCAACAGATCGAGTCGCTCGTCTCTTACGTGCGCGGCTTGAAGAAGTAGTCCGCCCGCGTAGTTGAAAACGCGCGCCTGATAGTTTGAAGTGAACAACAGACAGGGCTTCATCCAACAACTAGTCGCCGTCGCCCTGCGCGTGGCGCTGGTCGTCGCGCTCTGTGCCTCCGTGTGGGGCATCTACAGACGCCTGCCGCGAGACGAACGCACGTCGCTGGATGATTCATCCCAGGCAGTTCCCACCGCGCTGCGCATCGTCGTGCGCCGCTCTTCGGGGATGCCGGCGGCGGCGGGCAAACTCCCCGTGCAACTCTACCCGATCAACGTCATGGCGGCGCAGCGCGAATACGACTCCGAACATCGCCCCGGCGTGCGCTTCGACGACTTCATCACGCGCCGCATGGGAGGCCGCCAGCCGCTCTCCGGCGAACTTGACGAGCGCGGCGAGACCGTCATCGCCGTCCCGCCCGGCAAGTGGTGGGTGCATGCCACGCTTGGCGGCGCAGAGGAACTCACATGGCGTCTGCCCGTCAACGTCTCTGGCCGCGAAGCGTCCGTCGAACTCACGCCGGAAAATGCTTACGCGCGGGCGAAGAGTTTTTAAAGCTGTGACAGATGATGGGCGGCGGGTGACGGGATGAAAAGCTTCCTGCTCGTCGCCTGTCGTTCGCCGCCGTTTTGATATGAAAGCACTGCGATACGAAAACAGGGAGTTGCGCGTGGCGGACGTGGCGCTGCCGCGAAATGTGGGCGAGGCTCTGGTGCGCGTGCGTCTGGCCGGAGTCTGCA
>JAIVJG010000308.1 GCA_020200155.1 Acidobacteriota bacterium
CGCGAAGAACGTCATGTTCTGCTCGACGGTCAGACGCCAGTAAAAGCTTCTCTGTTCGGCGCTCGCCAGACCGATCTGCGAGCGCACCTTTTCTTCGTCGCGCACGCTGTCGAACCCGCGCACATTGACGCTGCCGGAGGTCGGCTGCACGAGCGTCGCGACGACCTTCGCGAGCGTCGTCTTGCCCGCGCCGTTGCGACCGATGAGACCGAAGACCTCGCCCTCTCGAACTTCGAACGAAACGTCGTGCAACGCTTCGACCGGAGTTTTGGTTTTCAGCCAGAGGAATTGTTTGAGCCGCGTGAGCGGTACGGGGTAGGTCTTCGAGAGGCGGTCGAGCGAGATGGCGACCGGCGTCGCCGCGCGCTCGCGAATCGCGCCGGAAGATTCCGTGGAAGCATCATGTCTTTCGTTAGTCGCGATGGCCGTCATTAAGGAAACACGAAGCCGGTTCGTCGAAGCTGCGCCGTGCTTCGTCAGCGCCGCCGCTGTCGCGGGTCGAGATATTCGCGCAGCCCGTCGCCGAGGAAGTTGAAGGCCAGCACCGTGAGCGCGATGGCGAGGCCGGGGACGATCAGCGCGTGCGGCGCGACGCGCAGCGTCGTCAAGTCGCGCGCCTCTTCGAGCATCACGCCCCACGAAGGAGCCGGAGGCGGCACGCCCAGACCGAGAAAAGAGAGCGACGCTTCCGCCAGCACCGCGCCCGCCATGCCGAGGCTGGCCTGCACGATGAGCGGCTGAATCGCGTTCGGCAGGATGTGCACAAAGATGATGCGCCAGTCACGCGCGCCCAGCGCCCTCGCCGCCTGCACGAAATCATACTCGCGCACCTTCAGCACCTGCCCGCGAATCAATCGGGCGTAGCCGACCCAGCCGATGATGCACAGCGCGAGGATCAGCTTGTTCAGTCCCGCGCCCAGAAAGGCCACCATCGCAATCGCCAGCAGCAATCCCGGAAAGGCCAGAAAGACGTTGAAGACGTAGCCGGAGACGATGCGGTCAATCCATCCTCCGTAGTAACCCGCGAGCGCCCCGATAACTGTGCCGATAATGCCCGAAACAAACACGACGACGAGGCCGACGCGTAGCGAAATACGCGCGCCGAAAACGACGCGCGAAAAAATGTCGCGCCCGGTCGCGTCCGTCCCCAGCCAGTGCTCCGCCGACGGCGACAGATAGCGCGCCGCAAGGTTTGTCGCCCCCACGTCGTGCGTCGCAATCAACGGCGCGAACAGCGCCACCAGCACCAGCAGCGCGATGAAGACCAGTCCGAAGATAGATAGGCGATTCATAATAAGCTGATGAATGCGGAATGCTGGGTGAAAACCAGGAGTGCTTCTGTTCGTAATCTATCACGCATCATTCCGCATTCACCATTTCAGGAGACTCTGATTCGCGGATCGAGCCAGCGATAGACCATGTCGGTCAGTGTGTTAGCCAGAATGTATGTGACGCTGATGACGAGCACGCAGCCCTGTACGAGCCTGTAGTCGCGTTTGCCGATACCGTCGTCCACGAGCAGCAGTCCCAGACCCGGCCAGTTGAAAATCTTTTCGGTGATGATGGCCCCTGCGAGCAGCACGCCGAGTTGCAGGCCGAGGATCGTCACCACAGGGATCAAGCCGTTTTTCAGGACGTGCTTGTAAACCACCTTTCTTTCGCTCAAGCCCTTGGCGCGTGCGGTGCGGACGTAATCCTCGCCCAACTCCTCTATGACGGACGAGCGCACCATGCGCGTGAGCAGCGCCGAGAGCGCCGCGCCCAGCGTCACGGCGGGCAGGATGATGCTCGTCCAACTGAAACGCCCTGAAGGATCGAGCCAGCCCAGCCACACT
>JAIVJG010000084.1 GCA_020200155.1 Acidobacteriota bacterium
ACTCTCAGTTAGAGAAGATGGGCACACAACACTTGCACGCGCGTACCAACGCTGGCTTTGAAGTTAAAGTACATGCTTCTTTGCTTGCGCTCGCGTGTTCAAACATCAACTAGCAATCAAGGTAATCAAGTCTATACGGGTATTTATTCAACGGCATCACCTATCGTTAGTGGCTCCAAGTACCAAGCATTTGCTCTCAGTTCCGAGCAGCGTGTGTTAAAATTCGACACATGCTGCTCGAATCGCTTGAGGCACACCAATTCAGAAATCTGAGCGGCAAAATCTCATGGGGCAAGGGCCTCAATATCATCTATGGCGATAACGGGCAGGGTAAGACGAACTGGCTGGAAGCCATCTATCTCCTCGCCACAACTAAATCTTTTCGCACCCCGCGGCTACAGGAAGCAATCCGTTTCGGAGAGGACTTAGCAGTAGTGCGCGGACAAGTTTCACGCAGCCGCGACGTGCAGCGCGATCTACAAGTCACAATTCAGGGTAACGCCAAAGCGCTTTCCGTAAACGGAAAGCGTGAGGCCGTTATGCGCTACCTCAGCCAACTCCATACGGTCGCATTCACCGCCGACGAGTTGGAAGTCATACGTGGTGGGCCGGAGGCCCGGAGGAAGTTTTTAGATCGTGGTGGCATCTCACTACATCATTCATACGTCCAGACACTCTCCGACTATCATCGTGTAATTAAACAGAAAAACCAGTTACTTCATGACGTATCCGATGCAGAGATGAGCATCGCCGCCGCACGCATACTCATTGAGCCTTGGAACGAACAACTCGTAGGACTCAGTGCCATTATTCACAGGGCGCGGGCAGACTATGTTGAGCGTTTGAGACAAGCACTCGAGACACGCCTGTTCGGTCGCGAAGAGATCAGCATACGCTATGTTTCTTCACTCGAAGGGAAAGGCGACTTAAGAGATTATGAGGCGCTTATTGCAGAGCGTCTACAGTTACGTTTACAGGCTGAAATTGCATCCAGCCGTGCTCTCATCGGGCCTCATCGGGATGATCTGGAAATCCTGTTCGACGGGCATGATATACGCACTTTTGGAAGCTCTGGTCAACAGCGTAGTGCATTGATTTTACTTGATTTAGCAGCAATTTCAGTGTATTATTTGTGGCATGGTGAATATCCACTTTTTCTCATGGACGACGTGGATGCGGAACTTGATCGGAGGCGCATCGGCCACTTGCTTGAATATCTTGAAGGACGTACTCAGACGTTCGTTACGACATCAAAGGAGAGTCTTGTCAAGCAATTCGCTGCACGCGCCATTGTGTATGAAGTTAGAGACGGAGAAATTGTCCAAAGAGCTACATCTGAAACAGATTTAATTACAACAATCGCGACAGGCACAAGCATCATCTAACTTATTTCCTAGCATTCAAGTAGCAATCCTTTTCCCAGCAAGCAAGGAATTTCAATGAGCAGCACTTACGAACAGGAGAGCAGTTTGTCAACAGCAACTTTATCAAAGAAGAAAAACACAGCTTACGATTCGAATTCAATTACAGTTCTAGAGGGGCGCGAAGCCGTACGCAAACGTCCGGCCATGTACATCGGTTCGACCGGCGATATGGGCTTGCATCACTTGGTTTACGAGGTAGTAGACAACTCTATTGACGAAGCACTCGCCGGATATTGCGACACGGTCGAAGTCACAATCCATCTGGATAATTCAATTACAGTTATTGACAACGGTCGCGGCATCCCCGTGGATTACCATAAGCAGGAGAAGAGGTCAGCTGCTGAGGTGGTGATGACTAAACTGCACGCGGGCGGAAAATTCGACTCCAACGCTTACAAGGTGTCTGGAGGACTCCACGGAGTAGGCGTCTCTTGCGTAAATTTCCTCTCAGAGTGGCTTCGCCTTGAAATCTGGAGAGACGGTTCGACTTACGAGCAGGAATACAGGAGGGGCATTCCTACGACCAAACTCGAAACCACTGGAAAAACACGCAAGCGTGGGACTAAGATCACCTTCAAACCCGACTTAGAGATTTTTGACGTGTCGGAGTTCAGCTTCGATAAACTCTCAGAGCGCCTGCGAGAAAAAGCCTTCTTAAACAAAGGTATTCGCATCACGATCAAAGATGAGCGCGAAGTGACCGAACGCTCACACGAATTTTACTATCGTGGTGGTATTGCCGAATTCGTCAAACACCTCAATAAGAACAAAAGCGTCCTTCACGAGAAGCCAATCTATTTTGAAAGGATTGGTGGCAGTCTCTCCGTCGAGGTCGCCATCCAATACAACGACGCTTATGATGAAAAGGTTTACTCATTTGCCAATAACATTAACACTGTTGATGGGGGATCACACCTTTCTGGCTTCCGCTCAGCTTTTACCCGCACCATCAATGCCTATGCACAGTCTTCAGGTCTCGCCAAAAATTTCAAAACCTCTCTTACTGGTGATGATGTTCGTGAAGGTTTAGTAGCAGTCATTTCAGTAAAATTACCACAACCTCAATTTGAAGGTCAGACCAAAGGGAAACTCAACTCTGATGTGAAAGGACCTGTTGAATCTTTCCTTAACGAACGTCTGACTGAATATTTTGAGCAGAACCCAACGGTCGCCAAGAAAATCGTGGGGAAGGCGATTGACGCCGCCCGTGCACGAGATGCCGCACGGAAGGCCCGAGAGATTGTGCGTAAAGGTGCAATGGGCTCGACCATGCTTCCGGGTAAACTTGCGGATTGCCAAGAGAGAGATCCAGCTCTGTGCGAACTTTACATTGTAGAAGGGGATTCCGCAGGGGGCAGTGCCAAGCAAGGTAGAGATCGAAAGAATCAAGCAGTGCTGCCTTTAAAAGGTAAAATATTGAATGTTGAGAAAGCTCGATTCGACAAGATGCTAAGTCATAGCGAGATTAAATCCCTCATAACTGCTCTCGGAACTGGTATCGGCAATGATGATTTTGATGTTATCAAGCTTCGTTATCATAAAATTATATTTATGACGGATGCGGATGTAGATGGTTCACATATTCGGACGCTACTTTTGACCTTCTTTTACCGACAAATGCCACAGTTGGTAGAGGCTGGCCATGTCTATATAGCACAACCACCGCTTTTTAAAGTAAAGCGTGGTAAGCGTGAGGAATACATAAAGGATGAGAGATCTATGGTGCGTTATCTTATGCGCCAAGCTACGAATGATCTGAGGGTCACTTTTGCAGGGACAAGCAATGTTATGGAAGGACGTGACTTGGCTCGCGCTTTAGAGCAAATGGTTGAATTCAATCGGTATCGTGAGAAGGCAGTACGTAGGGTTGGAAACGACGAGTGTTTGCTTCGTATACTTTTGGAGGCGTTTGGCGGGAGTAAAGGAGTCCTGCGAGATAAAGATACAACTCTGCGAGGCGTATTTCAGGATGGAGAAGGTGGGCAAATGGCCCGTGTAGAAGGAATGCTGGCCGATGCTAAGTATCACACCGAACTGTCCCTAGACGAAGAACACGGTCTATGGGAGATAGAAACTAAGGCTTCTGGAGGCTCGAAAGTTATTGTAGACTGGGAACTTGCGAGCCATGTAGAGTTTCAGAAGGCTGTGGACCTGTATAAGAGCCTAGAGGATCGTCTTGCTCCCCCTTTTACCTTAGGTGAGAGGGGATCAGGTGAGCAGATTGAGACGAGAGAGGCTCTACTTGAGCATGTAATTGCCACTGCAAAGAAGGATTTAACGATTCAGCGTTATAAAGGTCTCGGTGAGATGAATCCCGAACAACTTTGGGAGACAACGATGAATCCTGAGAAACGCACACTGCTCCAAGTTAAAGTAGATGATGCGGTAGAAACCGATCAGATTTTTACAGTACTAATGGGCGACGCAGTTGAGCCACGTAGACGCTTTATAGAGGATAATGCGTTAGATGTGAAGAATTTAGACGTGTAAGACCGAGTTACTCGCATAGGTATAGAGTCTATTTATGCGAATCAGTAGTTGGAAAAATTCTAACGTTGAGAACAAAGGGCTTACGCCATCGGGCTTGTGTCCGCAGCTAAGATAGAGTCCGTAAGTTGTTGATTTTCCATACCCGATTTCAACTACTGATTCGCATATTTGTCATACAATACTCCGTTGTTTAGAATGGAACTCACTTCTTACTGTGGATCTTGACCGCTGCATGCTTCTCGCCTGTGCAGCGGAAATTTTCTATGAAAATTTACAAAATACACATGGAGCAATAGACACGGCAATTTGTGTCGGTCAAGGTTAACTGACCATATGGATCGTAAATTTGGTCAAATGAGTGTGGATGACTCTTGAAAGCGTTGTACTCGGAAGCGGTAGATTTTGATGAGACTGTTAGTGGGAATGCCGGCTTTGCTGACGGCAATTTGAATTTGCTGTTGTGCAGTCACAACCCCCTCCAGATGGGGTAGCAGTAGACCTCGTCGAGAGCGGCTTTGATCTTCGACGATCACGCCATAAGTCGCTGGGTCTAAATCTTCAAACAAAGCAAGCTCTGGTTTGTAGAGTATATCTACTGAATAGTGTAGGTAGATTAGTTCGATCTCTGCAATTGGGGAGAAACGTGGATCGCGTATTGCGGCACTTATTGCGTTGGTGATTAATTCTTCGGCAAGAGTCCTTTTAGTAGGCTCTATTGTACCGATGCAGCCGCGTAATTCCTGGTGGTCAGTTTTGATAGAGACAAAACAGGCAGCCTCTTGACTAAGTAAAGATGAACCAAGGGCAGGAGGAGGCTTAATGATCCGGCCTTCAAGGACAAAAGTTTCAACTGCGAGGCGTGCGAGATTTGGCAGTGCCGGATTATTACTCAACCAAGGATAACTTTGAGCTTCCTTCTTCCCTGATGAAGGTGACACTGACACATCTAGTCGCTCACCACTTTCGCGTTCATCATCTATCATTTCACCGGCCCACGTTCCGCGCCACTTGTGCTACTAGATAGCCTACTCCGAACGGCGCTTCATAATGTAGAAGTTCACAATCGGGCCTGACACCTTCCGAGACACCAAGGGCGACGAGAATCGAGCGATAACCGCATTCGCCGGCTATCCGACGAAGATTTTGATCTACGTTAATAATTCTATCAGGCGCGCATTCTTTTATCGCCGCAACAACCTCTTCGTCAAAGAAGTGGGCTTCGGGGTTGTACCCGGCAGGCGCGGTAGGTTTAAGTCGGTGGCTTAAGTCACCGCTGGCGATAAAAGCTACCGGGCGTCCGACGGAATCAACTGCGCTTTTGACACACATGCCGAATCTGAGGTGGTCTTCGTCTGGAAGAAAGCTATAGCCGAGTGCGACTATGCGCCCGCTCCAGCCGTTGCGCTGGAGGAAATATAATGGAACAGTTATGCCGTGGTCTAACTCGGAACACGCCAAAGGCGTGACAACATAGCCGGCTACGGCAGAGTCGCCGGTGATAGTCTTTAGCAGTTCTGTGTCAAGGGGTGCGTTGACTAATGTTTGGGGAGCGCGGAAGTTGGCAAAACTCCCTTGAAGATGAGGCTCGTTGTAAGCAACAAAGGCGTGCGCTTCAAGGGGGGCGTGCGGCGAGATTAGAATGACGGTCTGTGCACCGCTCGCGATAATGCGCCGGGTTAGTTCGTGCATGCCATCAATTGACCCACGCACTTCCTTAGTCATCACGCCGCCGACTTCAGGCACCATAATGGGTGGGTGCGGAGCGATGCCGATGAAAACAACTGAACTGGTTTCCATAGGTTTTTGCCTGTCGGGGATGACAAAATTCTATCATAGCGAGTGCTAACGATAGCAAGAATTTGGGCGACGAATGAGCAAGGACGCGTGAAAGGCGGGATTGCCCGCACCGGCCATGAAGTGGAGAACAGATGGGGAAAGTAGTTAAGGATGACTGGGAGTAATAGATTCGATATGCTGATCGTCGGGGCCGGGCCGGCAGGTTCTTTCGCGGCTGAGAGACTGGCGCGGGCAGGCGCGACTGTGGCGCTCTTTGATGGACGGCCACCGGAGGATGCGAAGGCGTGCGGCGGCGGCGTCACGTCGAAAGCTCTAAAGGCGTGGCCGTTTCTACTTGAAGCGTTAGGGCGCACGGTCACGGAAGTAGAAATGTTTTCACCTTCGGGACGGCGCGTCCGGCTTAAACTTCGAGAGCCGTTTGCCATCTACTCGCGCCGTACATTCGACTCATACCTTCTCGAAAGAGCACGCCGGGCCGGGGCAAAGGTGTTTGCCGGGCGCGTCTCCGTTTCTCCGGAGAAGGATAAGCACAATTTGTGGACGGCTCGCGCCAGGGGAGGCGAGACGTGGTGCGGCGGCGTGCTGGT
>JAIVJG010000247.1 GCA_020200155.1 Acidobacteriota bacterium
GGTGTGGGCGGGCAAGTCCGCGCCGCGACCGTGCTCGAAGAACAGCGCGTCGCCGTCGAGGTCGCCGACGACGGCCACGGCATCCCGCCCGAAACTCTGGCGCGCGTCTTCGACCCGTTCTTCACCACCAAAGACCCCGGACGAGGTTCGGGCCTCGGCCTCGCCATCTCGCTGACGCTCGCAGAGGCGATGGGCGGCGCGCTCACGGTCGAGTCGAAACCCGGCGCGGGCACACGCTTCCGCCTCTGGCTCCCGCGCCGCGCTCCGGAGCAAAGTTGAACATGCCGTCGCCGGTCGCGCGCGATAAGTAGATAACAAGTCGCGCGAGATAAGTGATAGGATGTGCGTCCCGACGTTCTATTAAATCACTTCCCGTCTGCCACCCTTCTATTCTATGGGCCGCAAGATTCGCGTGATGGTAGTTGACGACGACGCCGTGTTGCGCCGTCTGGTGTCGGATCAAATCGCTTTGATGGGATTCGACTCGACACCCGCCGCGTCCGGCGAGGAAGCGCTCGCGATGCTCTCCGGCACGGACTTCGACGTGATGCTGCTCGACATCAGGATGCCGGGCCTTTCCGGCCTCGACACGCTGCGCCGCGTCCGTAAACTCGAAGACCCGCCCGAAGTCATCATGCTCACCGCAGACACTTCGCTCGGCACAGGCATCGAGGCGATGCGCTACGGCGCTTACGATTACCTGACGAAGCCCGCCACGCTCGACGAGATCGAAGCCGTCATCCGCAAGGCCGACGAGAAGCGGCGACTCGTGCGCCAGAACGCCAGCCTGCGCGACGCAGTGCGCTCGCCCACGTCGGACGACGCGCCCGCGCTCGTCTACCAGAGCCGCGCGATGGAGGGAATCGTCGCGCTGGCCGAGACCGCCGCGCGTTCGGATTCAACCGTCGTCATCACGGGCGAATCGGGGACGGGCAAGGACGTGCTCGCCAGATTCATTCACGCGCGGAGCGCACGCGACGACTCACCGATGATTACGATTAACTGCGCGGCGCTCCCCGAAGCTCTCTTCGAGTCGGAGTTCTTCGGGCACGAGCGCGGCGCGTTCACCGGCGCGAACGCCACGAAGCGCGGACTCATCGAAGCCGCAGACGGCTCTTCGCTCTTCCTCGACGAAGTCGGCGAGATGCCGCTCGCCACGCAGGTCAAGCTCTTGCAGTTTCTCGAACAGGGCCGCTTCCGCCGCGTCGGCGCGACGCGCGATCACGTCGCGGACGTGCGCGTCATCGCCGCCACCAACCGCAACCTCGCCGAAGACGTGCAGGCCGGACGCTTCCGCGCAGACCTCTTCTACCGTCTCAACGTCATCTCTCTGCACGTCCCTCCTTTGCGCGAACGCGTCGAGGACATCCCCGCCCTCATCGAACACTTCCTCGCGCTCAACCGCGAACGCTTCAAGCGTCCCGCGCTCGACCTCTCGGCGGACGCGCGCCAGCGCCTCTCGGCCTATGAGTGGCCCGGCAACGTCCGCGAACTCCGCAACTCGCTGGAGCGTGCCGCCGCGCTCGCCACGGGCGACACGATTGAAGCGGATCAGGTGCTTCCGGCGGGCGGCAGCAGACAGGCGGCAGCCGTCGGTTCGTCTTCCAACTCCACGACTCCCGACGCGCAGCCCGCCACCGTCACGCTTGAAGAGCTTGAGCGCAAGCACATCCTCCGCGTGCTCGAAGAGGCGGGCGGCAATCGCGAACGCGCCGCCGTCATCCTCGGCATCTCCGCGCGCACGCTCTACCGCAAGCTCCGCGAGTATGAAACCAACGCCGGCTCCGTCAAGCTCGCCACAGAAGATTGATTCCGGCCAGGGCTATTCCAGCTTGACGCCGCGCCCACTCGCTTTCCACAAACCCACTGACAAAATGTCTGTGTGACTGACAGAACGTCAGCCGCCGTTGTCATGCGCCGCCTCCGCGAGACCTCCCCGCGCCCGCCTCCGTCTTCCGTTTAACCCTTTATCGTTTTGCAACTTAGTCGTCCGTCGCCGGGAAGTTTCGAGGCGCGGAACGGGAGTTGTTAAGAGAGTGTCAGCGCCCGTGCGTCAGGACACGGGTGAGGATCAGAAGAGCAAGGGAATTAAACCAATGGCGCGTGTAATGATTTGCGATGACGACCATGCGACGGCTGAAAAGCTGATCGCTGCGCTCAGGGCCGCCGGCCACGAGGCCGAGACGTGCAACCACACAATGGACGTGCTGCGCGCGGCGGCGGACGGACGCTTCGACCTGATCGCGGTCGGACTCGACATGGCCGGCTTCGGGCGCTCCGGCGCAGTCGAAGTGCTCAAAGAAGTCGCGCCGCATACTTCCATCATCGCCATCCACGACCGCCCGTCCGAAATCATGCGCGCGGCGACGCACGCACGACTCGCGGCAGTGCTGCCGCGCCCCATCCGCGTCAAGGACTTCATGTACGCCGTCGCCTGCGCGCTCAAAGAGCAGGCGATGGTCGAAGCTTCGTAGAGATCAAGCAGGGCCATCCGCCGCGCTCGCCTCCGTTGAAGACGACGCTCCCACAGTCAGTGAGGCTTGCGACTTCGCAAGAATAATTTAAGGAGAAGATCAATGACCAAGTTGAAGAAAAAGTTGGGTGTCCTCCCGCTGCTGGCGCTGTGTCTCGTCACGGTCGGCGGGGCCGCCGTTTTCGCGCAGAAACAGTTCGCGCCCGCCCAGCACGGTCGGCCCGAAGTGAAGGTAATGCTTTCCGGCGCGGTCGAGCGTGAAGGCGCTCAGGTCGCGCTCGACAAAGTCGCCGCCGTCCAGCCGGGCGAAATCCTGAACTGGAACATCACCTCGCTCAACGAAGGCACGGCAGCGGCGCGCGAGTACAAGACCGTGGGCCACGTCCCCGCCGGCACGCAGTTCGTCGCCGGGAGCGCACAGGCCGAGAACGGCTCGAACGTCACCTACAGCATTGACGGCGGCAAGACGTACTCGACGCAGCCCATCGTCGAAGAGAAGCAGGCGGACGGGAGCGTCAGGCAGATTCCCGCGCCCGTCTCCATGTACACCGAAGTGCGCTACGAATGGTCGGACGCTCTGGCCGCCGGCGGCAAGCTCTCCGCTTCGTACAAGGTGCGCGTTAAATAAATTGAAGGAACCAGCGCGCGGCTTCTTCAGTCGGATCACTCGTTTTTCAAGTGCCCGTCTTCTGAAGCACAACTTCCGCTACGCCGCCGCCTCCCACCGACTACCATTTGAGGAAAAATGATGAACACCAGACCTTACATCCCTACGCTTCGCACGCTCGCGCGCGTGCTGCTGCTCACTGCGGCAGTCTGCCTCTGCCTCGCGCCCGACGCGACGGCGCAGACGACCGGCGGCACGCAGATACAGAACCGCGCCTCGGCTTCATACTCCGACGGCACTAACAACTACACCACCGTCTCAAACACCGTAACCGTGACGGTTGCCAACGTCGCCGGCCTTGCCATCACGCCGGACGCCGGGTCGGTTCCGACCGTCGTGTCGGGGCAGACCAACGTTGACTTCACCTTCACCGTCACCAACACGAGCAACATCCCGACGCAGGTGCGCTTCCTCCAAAGCGGCGCTTCCATCGTGGCGAGCGGCCCCGTGACCGTGCAGGCCGCCGTCATTGACCTGACCAACGACGGCCTCGGCGCAGGCGACACAGACATCTTCGGCAACGCCGCCGACGTGCTCTCCGCGACGCTCGCGCGCAACGCGAGCTTGACCGTCGTCGTGCGCGTCAACGTCAGCGCAGCGGCAGCGGCAGGCGCGGCCATCAGCGTCCGGCTCGGCGACGCCGCCGCAGGCGGGCCGACCTTCGATAACCAGACGGCCAACAGCTCCGTCAACGAAGTCCGCACCTCGACTCCGACGGGAACGACATCGCCCGTCAACGGCGAGTCTGAGGCGCGCGGCGACATCAGCACGACCGTGCAGAACGACGCGCAGTTGCGCTTGAACCTTAACGCACCCGCAGGCCCCGTCGCGCTCGGCTCGAACATCACCTACACGTGGAGCCTCGACAACACGGGCCAGCGTTCCACCGTCGCGCAGACGCTGGCTGGCGCTCCCGCCGGCTCGAACACAGGCGTCTTCGTCGTCGCGCCCGTGCCTGTGGGGACGACCTTCGTGTCCGTGACGCCGCCCGCAGGTGTCACCGTCCTCTACTCGACCTCGGCGATCACGAACGACCCGTTGTCGGCGCTCACCGTGTGGACGACCACCGGCTTCGGCGTTGACCCTGTGAGCGCCACGCAGGGCTTCCAGCTCCCGACGCTGCTCACGCAGGTGGGTAACGTCCTCGTCGGCCCGCTCGGCCAGCCCGGCGCGGTCGGCCCGACCAACAACAACGACGACTACACCAACAAGACGGTCTCGGCGGCGGCCATCGCCGGCGTCGCCCCGACCGGCAGCACGATTGCGGCGAGCACCGTGGATTTCAGCAACACGTTGCAGAACACCGGCAACGCCAACGACACGTACACACTGACCGCGCCGACCGTGCCGGCAGGCTTCACCGTCCAGATCAGCACCGACGGCGGCACGACGTTTACGACCGTCTCCGGCGGCGGCAGCACTACGCTCGCCGTGGCCTTCGGCGCGTCGGCCAACTTCATCGTGCGCGTCACGGCTCCGGCGGGCAACGTCGTCCTGACGGGCTACGATACCGTCATCCGCGCACGCTCCGGCAACACCAACACCAACACCAACGACACCATTGACCGTCTCTACACGGGCTTCCTGCGCCTCAACAAGACGTTCACGGTCATCAACGGGACGGGTGTCGGCGCTGCCACAGACGCCGTCCCCGGCGCGGACATCGAGTACACCATCAACTACTCGAACGTCTCTTCGTCGGGCGGCACAAACTGCGTGACGCTGACCGCGTCAAGCATCGTCATCAGCGAGGACGGCAACGCCGCGCCGAATAACTGGGCCGCTACCACGACTCAGGTGCTCGCGCCCGCGCCGTCGGACAGCACGACCGGCGTTATCACCGACGGCACGACCAGCGGCGCGGTGACGGCGACCACGACCTTCCTCAAGGACAGCGTGCCCAGTCTCGCTCCCGGCGCTTCGGGGAACTTCAAGTTCCGGCGCAAGATCAACTAACAAACGGGTGAGGGATGAAGTATGAAGGACGAAAGCGCAATGCAGCTTAGTTCTTCAACTTCATCCCTCATCATTCCTCTTACCTCCTTTCGCAAGGTCTTCTCCATGACAAGTGCCTGCCCCAGAAAAATCCTCTACGCGGTGTTGGCCGTGCTGCTCGCCGTGAATGCGTCGAGCGCACGCGCACGGCTCGCCGCCGACGGGGTGACGACTGAGGCGGGCACAGTCATTTCCAACCGCGCCGAAGCGACCTACATTGATTCCGACGGCGTCGGCTTCGCCACTGTCTCCCCGACCGTCTCGATCACGGTGCTCGCCGTCCCCGCCGTCACCGTCACGCCGGACGAAACCGAGCCTTCCGCCTCCGTCTCGCCGAACGAACGCATCACGCGACTCTTCCGCGTCTGCAACACCGGCAACACTCCCAACACATATCTCATCACCGCCGCCGATTTAACCGCCCCCGCCACGCTCTTCGCACTCTTCTTCGACTCGGACGCGAGCGGCACGCTGACGAACGCAGACCTCCCCGTCCGGCTCGGCGAGACTTTGAGTCCGCGACTCGCGCGCGG
The DNA here is from genome assembly GCA_020200155.1 of Acidobacteriota bacterium. Classification (GTDB taxonomy): domain Bacteria; phylum Acidobacteriota; class Blastocatellia; order Pyrinomonadales; family Pyrinomonadaceae; genus JAIVJG01. The sequence continues at coordinate 5,669 of JAIVJG010000247.1, forward strand.
CGCGTGCGTCGGCGTGCTGGCACAGGTTGACACTAACGCAAGCAGCGTCGGCTCGCGCCTCTCGATGCAAATCACCGCGCGCTCGGACGGCTCTGTCGCGGCGCAGGACACCGGCACGATCATTAATACAGTGGGCAGCGGCGCGCGGCTGACCTCGCCCGACGACGCGCGCCTCCCGCCCGTCAAGTTCGTAGAGGGCCGCGAGCGCGTCACCGCCGCGCACGGCCAGACGCTCACCTACACCATCGCCTTCCGCAATCGCGGCGACATCACCGCGCGAAACGTCGTGCTCCGCGATGAACTGCCCGGCGGCCTCGACTACATCGCCGGCTCACTGAAACTGGCCGGCCCGAACGCGCACGCCCTGACCGACGCGGAAGACGCTGACGAAGGCAGCTTCAGAAATCGCCGCATCGAAGTTCGCCTGGCGCAGGTCGCCGTGGACGAACTCGTGCAGGTCTCTTTTCAGGCGCGCGTCTTGTCGAACGTCGCGCCGGGGCAGGGCATGGTCAACATCGCCACTGTCTCAGCCGACAACGCGCCCGTCGTTTCCAGCACGAACGCCGTCGTGATCGTCAACCCGCTCGGCCTCGTCTATCAGGGACGTGGCGGCGGCAGCGCCGCGATTCCCGGCGCAAGCGTCGCGCTCTTGCAGGACGCGACGAGCGGCACGACTCTTCCGCTCGCCGCCGGGGCAGGCACTACGCCCAACGAGCGCAACACGAATCCATTCGTCACCGACGGGCAGGGCCACTGGAGCTTCGCGCTCTCGCCCGAACAACTCGGCGCGGCGATTCAGCCCGTGCGCTACTTCCTCAACGTCACGGCGCAGGGCTACCGCTCGCGCATGCTGGAAGTGTTGATTACGCCTGCGGGCGGCGCGGGACTCTTCACACTCACGATACGCTCGCTCGACGGTCAGCCAATCGCGCAGTCCGGCAGTTTTGAGCTGACCGAGTCGAGCGTCGAGATTCAGGGCCTCGCGGCCTTCGCCCTCAACGTGCCGATGTTCGAGAACTCCGCGCTCGAAATCTCCAAGATCGTTGACCGCCCCTCAGCCGAAATCGGCGACGTGCTGACCTACCGCATCGAGTTGCACAACGCGACCGCCGCCGCCGTGAACGACGCCGTCGTGCACGACTTGTTGCCGCCGTCTTTCCACTACGCGACGGGCACGGCGCGCGTCGAAGCGCCGCCCGACGTTCCGCGCAGCATCGAGCCTGACATCACTGCCGAAGGCGAGCTGACTTTTCATCTGGGACGCATCGCACCGGGCACACGCGCCATCGTCACCTACCGTGTACGCATCGGCGCGAACGCGCGCGAGGGCGACCAGGCCAACTCCGCGACGGCGAAAGGCACGCTGCCCGGCGGCGAGCTTCTGTCCACGCCTCCGGCACGCGCCATCGTCCGCGTCCGGCGCGGCGTCTTCTCTTCGCAGCAGATCATCCTCGGACGTGTCTTCGAGGACGCGAACGGCAACAGCCAGTTCGACAAAGATGAGCGCGGCGTCGCGAACGTCCGCATCTACCTGAACAACGGCCAGTCCGTCATCACAGACTCCGCAGGCCTCTACACCTTCCCCTCCGTTAACGAAGGCGCGCAGGTCGTCTCGCTCGATCCCGTCACGCTGCCCGGCGGCTACGCGCTCGCCGACACAGGCAGGCGCGACGCGCAAAGCTGGACGCGCCTGCTGCGTTCGCCCCTCGGCGGCGGCGCGCTCTTCCGCCAGAACTTCGCGCTGCGCGCTCCCGACGGTAGCAAAGGCGGAGCGGCGAGCGGCGTCGCGTCGGCGAATCCTACGGCGCGCGCGGGCGCGTCGGAATCGAAATCTAACGACACGCAGGCGGGCGCTTCATCGTCGAGGGATTTCTCAGCGATGCCTGTCGCATCGGAAACCAATCTGACGGCGGAAGCAGCAGTGGCGAGTGCGAACGAGCGGCGACTGAAGACGGGCAACTCGCCGGCAGCCGCGCCGCTCGCGTCGGGCACTTACGAGATGGCCGCCGCCGAAGCGCTTGCGCCGGTCGCGCCGGGCGCGGTGCGCGTCATCTCGCCGAAGTCGGAAGACGTGATCGGCGGCGCGGCGCTTGAGATCGCGGCGCGCGTCAACGCCGAGTGGACGGTCGCCGTCGAGGTCGGAGGCCAGCGCGTCCCGGACTCGAAGATCGGCGAGCGTCGTCTCGACCACCGCAACGAACTCGCCACTTTCACTTTCGTCGGCCTCAACGTCCAGCCCGGCCCGAACAAAATCAAAGTCACGGCCATCAGCCCTGCTGGCGCGCGTGGCGAATCCGTCGAACTCGTCGCCTACGGGCGCGGCCCCGCCAAGCGTCTTGAGATCGTGTCTGACAAGGCCGAACTCTCTGCGGGCGGGCGCGATTCGACCATCGTGCGCGTGCGCGCCTTCGACCAGTGGGGACACCCTGCGGCGGATTCCTCCGTCGCGCTCGAAGTCTCCGCAGGCCAACTGCTGCGCGCGGAGGCGCAGTCGAACGCGGACACAGCCGCGAAGGGCACGGGCGAGAGTCACACCGAAGCCGCGCCGTCCGTGGGGACTCCCGCCGGCTCGAATGAGCAGATCGTGCAACTCGTCGGCGGCGAGGGCGTCGCGCGGCTGGTCGCCGACAACGCGCCGGGCGCGCTGGAGATTCACGCCACGACCGGCGTCATCGAAGCGCGCAAGGCCGTGCGCGTCACCCCGGAAGTGCGCCCCTCGATTCTCGTCGGCCTCGCGGAAGTTTCGATTGGCCGCGCCGCCCCGGAATTGTCGCTGCACGACGACGACAGGAGCGTGCGCAGCCGTCTCGCTTTCTTCTATCGAGGGCAGTTCCTCGGCTCGAACCTTCTGACGCTTTCCTACGACAGCAATCGCCCGCTCAATCGCGCGGGCGGGCGCGACCGTCTCTTCCAACTCGACCCGCTGGATCGCGCCTACCCTCTCTTCGGCGATTCGTCTCTGCGTTTCGAGGACGCGCAAAGTAATTCCAAGCTCTACGCGCGTGTTGACCACGGGCGCTCTTACTTTCTCTTCGGCGACTTCGAGTCGGACAACCAGAACGCGGGCCTCGCTTCTTACTCGCGCAAGCTGACGGGCGTTAAAGTGCACCTCGAAAACACGAAGGGCGACTATGTCACAGTCACCGGCGCGCGTCCCGACACTTCGTTCTCGCGCGACGTGTTCCCAGCCGGCGGCCTCCAACTGACGCGGCTCTCGCACGCCGAAATCCTGCAAGGCTCGGAGACGGTCATGCTGGAAGTGCGCGACCGCCGCAACCCGGAAGTGATCCTCTCGCGCGAGACTCTGATCCGCTCGGTTGATTACAACCTCGACCCCGCGACCGGCGAGATTTTCTTCCTCCGTCCCATCTCGACCTTCGACTTCGCGCTCAATCTCGTGCAGGTCGTCGTCACCTACGAGCATCGCGCCGCCGGCATGTCGTCCGCCGTCTACACCGCTCGCGCCGTCAAGAACTTCGAGGGCGCGGGCCTGCGCGTCGGCGTCTCCGCCGTTCAACAGCGGCAGGAGGATTCCGGCTCGTTCACCATCGCCGGCGTGGACGCGGAGAAGAGTCTGCCGCATGGCGGCAAGCTGCGCGCGCAGTGGGCGATGAGCCGTGGACGCGCGGAGTTCAGCGGCAACCTCTTCGGCACGGGCGCAAGCGAGAGACACGACGGCAACGCCTATCGCGTCGAGCTTGAGCAGCCGCTTCCATACAAAGAGGCCGTCGTGCACGCGCAGTTCTCGCGCGCAGACGCAGAGTTCCTCAACCCGTTCGGCGGCAGCATCACGCCCGGCTCGCAGCGCGCGGAGGTGTCCGTCGAGATGAAAGTGCGGCCCGCGTCGCGCATGCGCCTCGGCTTAACGGACGAGCGCAACAAGACCGCCAACGTCGGCAACAGCCGCATGACAGGCTCGCTCCTCTGGACGGAGAGCTTCGGCGAACGCCTGCGCGCCTCCTTCGGTTACGACTTCCGCCGCTTCAAGGACGACTTGGGCGGGCGGCAGACGGACTCGAACCTCGTCACGGTCGGCGCTGAATGGCAGGCGACGGACAAGCTCCAACTCTCTGCCAAGCGCGAGCAGAACCTGACGGACGCCGACCCGACCTATCCGAACCAGACGACGCTCACGGCCAACTACCAGTGGAACCCGTTCACGCGCCTCTTCTTCACGCAACGACTCGCCTCCGCGCCCATCGTCCCGATCAGCGACGCGGGCGCGACCGGCTTCGCCTCCGTCGGCTCACGCCGCGAGACGGCCATCGGTATCGAAACCAGGCTCGGACACAACACGAGTCTCAACACGCGCTACCAGCTTGAGAACGGCATCAACGGCACGGACAGCTTCGCCGTCATCGGCCTCCAGAATCGCCTGCCCGTCAACAAGCGTCTGTCGCTCGACCTCGGCTACGAGCGCGGCTTCCACCTCGCGGGCGCGGGCGGCGCGCGACCGCGCCGACATACTCTCGGCGGATGGTTACTATCAGGCGACGAAAGAGCTTGAGTTTTACGGTCGCTTCGCTTTAAAGTTCGGCGACACGGGCACGGCGGATTTGGCGCGTGTCTCGACACTCACCTACATGACGCAGGGCCGCGTCGTCTATCATCTGGGTCGCTACGTTGACCTCGCGGGCGAGACGCGCTGGCTCATGCAGCCCTCGACCGCCACGCGCCGCACCTCTTACGGCGCGGAACTCGGCTACTGGGTGCTGCCGGACTTGCGTCTCGGCGGCGGCTACAACTGGACGGGCGCGAGCGAGCCATCGGGCAACCGCATCGGCGGCGTGCGGCGCGGGTTCTACTTCACCATCTCGTCGAAACTTTCAAATCTGTTCGACCTCTTCGGCACCTCACGCGAAGGCTTGCAGGCGAGCGGCGACGCCGACGTGCAGAGCACGGACAAGGAACGGAAGAAAGAAGAGTAAACTAGAGACGGCGGGAAAGACCGCCGAGACGGCCTGACCGATTTCACCTCGGAGCTTTGCGTATTTAGGTCGCGCCCCGGACGTTGGTTCGTTCGCGCCCTGATGCTGGCTCTCTTTCTCGGCGTGTTGGGAGCGCAGTCCGCCTATGCACAGTTGAGTGTGACGCCCGTGACGTGGAACGTCATCGGCCTCGACAGCAACAATCCGAACACCGGCCCCGACACTTTTCAAGTAGGCGCGCGTGCGTGCAATACCGGCGGGGCGACGCTCAATAATCTCGCCGGCACTTTCTTCTGGGACAGCCTCAACCCTTACGTCAACCTCAGCGGGCCGATCACCAATTCCGTCCGCTCTCTCGCCGCCGGAGCTTGCGTTGATCTCTACTATCCCGTCACGGTCACGCGCACCTCTCTGGCTCACAACACGGCGCGCCGCTACCACATCACCGTCGTCGCGGACAACGGCTCCACTGCGAGCACACCGACGCCGCGCGAGCTTTACGTCGAGAAGATTATTTCTCAGGGTCGCAACACCGTCATATCCGTCACCGGGCCGACGAGCGTCTTTGTCGGCCAAACCTACCAGTACACCATCAATGCCAGCACCGCCACACAGGGTTACGAGCAACTCGAAGTCTTCCTCAACCTGTCGAACGTCGTCTTTCAGGTGCAGTCGGTCTCAGCCACCTACAGCGCGCCGGCGGGCGGGACGAACAATAAAATCTACGCCGACGCCTGCGGGTGGGAGAACAACCCGGTCAGCCCGAACTATCGCAGTTGTATCGGGCCGGTGAACTACGCGGGGGGCAAGGCTGGCGGCACGGTCGCCGTCACCTACACGGTGAAAATTCTGACGACGGGGACGACATCGGCCAACACTCTGATCCTCGACTTCTCCGGCAGCAGCTATCACTACAACGCCGACTACGGCACGGCGCTCAACATTACGGCGCTTCCCTTTCAGCCCAACGTCGGCCTCGTCAAATCCGTCACGCCCGCGACGAACGTCTTGCCGGGCACGGAACTGACCTACACCATCGCCTTTCAAAACACCGGCAATGCGCCCGCCGCCACGCTCATCATCAGCGACCCCATCCCCGCCAACACCGACTTCAAACTCGGCTCGGCAACCTACAGCGCGGGCACGACCGGGCTGGCGGCTCCCATCGTCGAATACTCCAACGACCCCGTAGACCCGCCCGCTTCATGGACGTATGTCCCGACAGGCGCAGCGGGAACCTTCGACGCCAACGTCAAGCACGTTCGCTGGCGCTTCAGCGGCCAGATGCCGGCCAGCACACAAGGCAGCGTCACCTTCACCGTGCGCGTTCGCTGAACCAAGACAAGAGGCTAGAGGCTGGAGACTGGAGGCTTGCTTTAACCAGTCTCCAGCCTCTAGCTGTCATGGAAGGGTGTACTCAGCATGAGCCTGAGCCAATAAAGGGTAGGGATTCTGTAGATGCTGAACGAGCCAGTCGGGCGGAGCTTTGTGACGCTTGGTTAACTTTCGCCGAAACTATTCGTCAGCTTGTCAGGCGCGCTGCGGCAAGCGCCAGCAACAGAAAGCCGAGCGGCCACACGACGTTTGGGCACCGGCACAATGCCATAGAGAGTATCATGAAGAGCGTCACGACGGCCACCGGCCTCGCCTCAGACCAGTTCGATCCCGTCTCGACGAACAACGCCAGCAGCGTCGCCTTCATCGTCCGCATTCGCTGAACCAAGAGGCTTGAGGCTGGAGACTGGAGGCTTGCTTTAACCAGTCTCCAGCCTCTAGTCTCTAGCCTCTATGTTTGACCCACATCTTCTAAATCTGAGCCTGGAGGTCGAGACAGCTTTGCGTGAACGACGCGCGGTGGTCGCGCTGGAATCAACCGTCATCGCGCACGGCCTGCCGCGCCCGCAGAATTTGGAGACGGCGCGACGGCTCGAAGAGATTGTCCGCGAAGGCGGTGCGACGCCTGCCACCATTGCCGTCATCAAAGGCCGTCTGTGTGTCGGACTCAACGACGGGCAACTCGTGCGCCTCGCCGAAGACAAAGACGTGCACAAACTGAGTCTTCGAGATTTGCCGATTGCGCTCGCGCGCAAGTGGGACGGTGCGACGACTGTCTCAACTACGCTGTGGATTGCGAGCCGCGCTCGTATTCAAGTCTTCGCGACGGGCGGCATCGGCGGCGTGCATCGCGGAAGTTTGCCGGACGTGTCGGCGGACTTGCCGGAGCTGGCGCGCACGCCGATGACAGTCGTCTGCTCCGGCGCGAAGATTGTGCTCGACCTGCCCGCCACGCGTGAGTGGCTGGAGACGCACGGCGTCGCCGTCGCCGGCTACGAGTGCGACGAACTGCCTGCCTTCTACACGCGCCGCAGCGGCCTCGCCGTGGACGTGCGCGCCGACTCGCCCGCCGAAGTCGCACAACTCGCGCAAGCGCGTGACGCGCTCGGCATCGAGAGCGCGTTGCTCGTCGCCGTGCCCGTGCCGCGAGAGTTTGAAGTTGACGAAGACTTAATGCGCGCGTCGCTCGCGGAATCGCTCGACGCGGCGGCGCGCGAGCACGTCGGCGGACGTGAACTGACGCCCTTCCTTCTCGCGCGCATGAGCACACGTTCGGGCGGCGCGACGCTTCGCGCCAACATCGCCCTGCTGGAAAACAATGCGCGCGTGGCGGCGTTGATCGCCCGTGAATTGTCTGAGGCGGGCTGAAAGCGGACGAATAAAAGTCTGAACCTCGCCGCGCTCCCCGTCGTTCTCTTTCTTGAACGGGTGAGCCGGAATAATTCCACAGTCTTCCAAATCAAAGCGAAGGGGTAAGGAAATGAAAGGTCGAATCGTCGTCGTCATCTTGCTGGTGATCGCAGCCGCTGTCGTCGGGCGTCAGATGTCGGGGAGGCACAACAGAATGATGGGCGGCGGCCACGAGGACACGCACGAGAATTTCAAGCTCGAACAGGGCGCGCAGGTCGAAGTGCGCGGCATCAACGGCCCGGTCGAAATCTCGACCGCCGAGAGCGACACGGCTGACGTGCACATCGTCCGCACGGCCAACAGCCAAGACGACCTCGACAGCGAGCGCATCATCGTCGAGCATACGCCGACGAGCCTCGTCGTGCGCGGCGAGGGGTCGCGCCGGAATTTCTGGGGCTGGCTGCGTGGACGTGGTTCGGTGCGCCAGCAAGTGACGCTGATACTGCCGCGCCGCGTCGAGTTGACGACGAAGGGCATCAACGGGACTGTCAGGATCGGCGAGGTTGACGGCGGCGTTGAGGTGGAAGGCATCAACGGTCGCGTCGAGGTGGCACAGGCTACGAGCCATTCCGAGGTCACGGGCGTCAACGGGAGCGTGAAAGTTGCCGTGGCGCAACTGGGCGCGCAGGGTCTGGAAGTGAAGGGCATCAACGGCGGCGTGGAAATTCTTTTGAAAGACGGTTTGAACGCGGACGTGAATATCAAGGGCTTGAACGGCAGCGTCGCCTTCAACGTGCCGAACGTGACGATGCAGGAAAAGGAGAGCCGCTCCAACATGCGCGCCCGTATCGGCACGGGCGGAGCGCCCATCGCCGTCAAGGGCGTCAACGGCGGCGTGCGCTTCGAGTCCGCAGGGGCCGTCGGTAATCAGTAAGCATTAAACGCAGTCACTTCTGTTAGCCCGTCGAGAAAATTTCGCTTCACTGACCCGACAGACACGTCCAGATAAAATAGCTCACGTCGCGCGCGACGTGAGCTATTATTTTTCAGCGCGTGCGTGCGGAGATTGAGCACGGGTGTGTTAGCGTCTTTTATCGCCCCTGATACTTCTCCAGACACCGCCAATGGATTGCGCGTCGGGTGCCAGAGTCTGCAACAGGAGGCCGCCGGCTGTGAATAGTGCGGCGACGAGCAGAACAGGCACGACCGTCTTGCGCACGGCCACGGCCAGCCAGTTCGCCTGCTCCTCTTTCCTCACGCGTTTGTACAGGGCTGAGACGAGAAGGCCGTCAACGAGAATTTCGGCAAGCAGCGCCGGCGCGATGTAGATGACGTAAAAAGACGCGACGAGTCCGCCGAGGACGAGAATTAAGGCAATCACAACGAACCATAATTCATCGAGGTCAAGATCGAAATCGAGGCCGATGCCGCCACCGCCGACGCTCGAACCGCCTCCTCCCACGTTGCTGTCAACGTGAGCTGCTGTTGTCGCCTCCACACCCTGATTCCAACTGCCGCCCGCCCCGCCGCCGCCAAAATCTCCGCCACCGCCGAAGTTGAAATTCACGTCTCCACTGTTCGCGCCGCTTCCGAAGTCTGCAACGTTCGGGTCAATGGTCGAGAGATCGAAATCCGCGCCGTGCCGCCTTCGCGCCGCCCTCTGCTGGTAGTAGAGCCAGAGCCGCAGCATCAGCAAAAAGACAGCGTAAGCGAGCAGCACCGCCAACGGGTAACGAAACCACATGCTCGTCACACCGGTGTGGAGCAGCGTGAACGAGACGAGAAAGCCTGCGGCCCCTGTGACGAGCATGATGAGCGACATTTGCAGCCTCGGCGTGCTGTGCCGGAGCAATCGCCGCTTCACGCGTTCGATGGCACGCTCCCGTCCATGTCCGGGTTGTCTAGCTTTCATCCTCGGCCTGCACGTCGCAACGGCTTCAACAACTCGACTTGATTCTCCCGAAAACCGAAGTCGTTATACAATCTTCGCGCATGTGTGTTCTCGGCCAGCACTCCCAAGCTGAGCATCGTTGCGCCCTGAGCCAACGCATAATCCTCTGCGCGCTGAAGCAAAGCCCTCCCCAGCCCCCGTCCTCTGTAAGGGGCCACGACAATCAAATCAGAGATGTAGGCCACTTCCGATTCTTCATTGACTAAGCCGTTGACCTTGACTTTGGCCCACACCGAAACGAATCCCACAATTTTGTTGTCGGCCTCAAGAACAAATCCGGATAATCTAAATCCACCGTTAATGATATGGAGCGATGCGGCGGGCAGTATAACACGCCGTTTTGCCGCTTTTCTTGCCGAAACTGAAGAATGTTGACGTGTTCGCCGTGCGACTCCGGCGGAGCAAATTAGCGCGCGGCTTGGAAAATGGGCTCGATTGGTCGTTTGTCACCTGTGTCAAAACCCCGACGCCTGCGAGTCATTTAACAAGTCCGGGAGCGGCGGCGACGCGGGACGCGTGGACGGTAATTCGCACGCGAAAGAAAACAATCCGGGCCGGCTGGGTAATTTAATCGTTGAGGCGGACGCGAATTTAGTTTAACCTGTGCGCCGGTAGCCGTTCAAACATTAAGGAGTCGAGAGAGATGCTTTCAAGAAAGCGCCCCGCCATCATCGTGGGCCTGCTGCTACTGGCATTTGCCAGTTTCGTCTATACCGCGCCGCAGGCGTCAACACAAAAGAACAGGAAGGCCGTGCCGGCTCCGACGCCCCAGAGGCCGCCGACGCTCACGCTCGACGCGGACACGCAGGTCGTCACGCTGTGTCCCGAAGCCGAGTCAACGGCGAATCCGCGCGTGCGCCTGAAGGCGGCGGGATTCAGTCCAGACGGCAACCCGATCCGTTATAAGTGGACGGTCAGCGGCGGTCGTCTCGAAGGCGACCCGAACGGGACGGATATGATCTGGGATTTGTCCGGCGCGCAACCCGGTGTTTACTCCGCGACCGTGACGCTTGAAAGCGGCCCCGAAGGCGATCCGCTGTGCACGGCTTTCAATTCGACGAAGGTCGTCGTCCGAAACTGCCCGCCGCCGCGACCCATCTGCCCGAACGTCTCGATCTACTGTCCCGATACGGTGGCGACGGGCCAGCCCGTCACCTTCACCGCGAGCGCCAGCGGCGGCACGCCGGGCATCACTCCCGTCTTCAACTGGAAAATTTCGGCGGGCACGATCACCGCCGGGCAGGGCACGCCGACGATTACGGTTGACACTTCCGGCTTGGCCGGCCAGCCGATCACGGCGACCGTCGCCGTCGAGGGCTACAATCTTAATTGCACGGCCTCTTGCCAGACTTCTGTGCCAGCCCCCATCCTGCCGCACAAGGCGGACGAGTTCGGCGAGATCAGTCGCGACGACGAGAAAGCGCGGCTCGACAACTTCGCCATCTCCCTCCAGAACGAGCCGGGCGCGCAAGGCTACATCATCGCCTACGCCGGTCGCCGTTCGCGTCCGGGCGAGGGCCAGCGCCGCGCCGAACGCGTGAAAGCTTACCTCGTCAACACGCGCGGCCTCGCCGCCAGCCGCGTCGTCACCGTTGACGGCGGCTTCCGCGAGAGCGCCGCCACCGAACTCTGGATCGTCCCGCCGGGAGCGGAGACTCCGAGACCGAGGTAAAGCGAAAACAGTGGAGACGACAAAAGGGCGCGCCCCACGGAGGGCGTGCCCTTTCAGTTTCTATCCGAGCCAAAATAGTGAGCTTTAGATTCTTCTGTCCATCTCAACGGATGACGCTGTCCTCGTCAATCACTTCGGGCCAACATTCACCGTTCCGCTCAAGCTCCTCCTGAAGCCGCGCCCCCGTGCCCCGCAACTCTTCGAGCAGTTCGATGTTGGCCTGTTCCAACTCGGAGATGCGCCTGCGCTCTTGACGGCTGCGCGCTTCCAGAAACATCAGGTAGTAATACTGCACGCCCGCCACGCAGGCTAAACCCAGAGCCAGAATCAGTGCGAC
>JAIVJG010000085.1 GCA_020200155.1 Acidobacteriota bacterium
CGTACTGCCGAAGCCGCCCGCGCCGCGATTCGTTTCGTCGAGGTCGTCGGCCCAGACCGGCTCCGGCGTGGCGATGGCTTCGATGATGAGTTGCGCCACGCGCTCGCCTGCTTCAAGCTCTAAAGCTTCCGCGCCGTGGTTGACGAGCGCGCACAGAATCTCTCCACGATAGTCGCTGTCAATCACGCCCGCGAGCGTGTCGAGGCCATGCCTGACGGCGAGGCCGGAGCGCGGCGCGATTCTCCCGTAAAAGCCGTGCGGGATGGCGACCGAGAGTCCCGTCCGCACGACCGCGCGTGCGCCGGCGAGAATCGTCACGCGCTCGACTGAATAAAGATCAAGCCCCGCCGCGAACTCGCTGCCTCTGGTCGGCAGCCTCGCCGCCGTGTGAAGCCTTCGGAACTCTAAGCGATCAAGCATTCGACGAAAACCTTTCTGGCGACCAAGCGGACGGCTCAGTATATCCGACGGCGACGCGTTTGACGCCGCTCGCCAAGTCCAAGTAACCTGAACGCGCCGGCCTTTTTCAAGGCTCTCCTCTTGAGCAACCGGGAAGTAATCATGTCGCCAGTCAAAAAAATCATCCTCTCCGCGTCGCTGTGCCTTGCGTGCCTTGTCCCGGCCAGCGGCGCTCCAAAGCCAGCGGGCAAGAGCCTCTCTGTCAGGACGCACGCCGGACAGCGCCGGACGCGAGCGCGCCGCGACCCCGCGCGCGAGCGGCGAAATCCTGCGGGTGAGCGGCGCGAGAAGACCTTCCGCCTCGTCTGGCAGACGGTGAAAGACCGTCACTACGACCAGACGTTCGGCGGCGTTGACTGGGACGCGGTGCGCGCCCGCTATGCTCCGCGCGTGGCCGCGACCCGGAGCGACCGTGAACTGCATTATCTTTTGCAGGCGATGGTCAACGAACTGCATGAGTCGCACTTCGCTATCGTCCCGCCGGAAAGCATTCCGCGTTTCGACAGGAAAAAATCCGGCCCCGGCGGGGCAAAGAGCGTCGGCGTCAGCGGCGAGGAAGAAACGCCCGACGAAGAGGACGACGACGAGGAGGGCAGCGTCGAACTGGCGACGCGCATGATGAACGGCGTCGGTCTGGACGTGCGCGTGTTGAATTCGCAGGTCGTCATCTCGCGCGTCGCGGAGGGCGGCGCGGCGTCGAAGGCCGGCCTGCGCCCCGGTTTCGCCATCAAGAGCGTGGACGGCACGCCGCTTGAAAGTGGGGCCAGACTCCTCAGCGCGTCGAGCGGCGTGTCGGCTCTGGCGTACTTCCGTATGCGCCAGGAACTTCTGGTGAACTACCTCGGCGGCGCGCCGGGGACGGATGTGCGGCTGGTCTACGTTGACGAGCAGAACAAGGAGCACGAAGTTGTCATCAGGCGCGAGCGTCTGAGCGGTGAGCTGTCGCCGCCGCTCGGCAATCTTCCGCCGATATACACAGAGTTTGAGACGAAGCGCCTGCCCGGCGAAGTAGGCTATCTCAGGTTCAGCACGTTCACGCCGCAACTGTCTGAAAGAATTTGCGGTGCGCTCAAGTCAATGAGCGACGCGCGGGGCATCGTGATAGACCTGCGCGGGAATCCGGGCGGCGTGATGGGCATGGCGTCCGGCGTGACGGGATTGTTGACGACGAAGGCGGGGCTGATCGGCGCGCTCTTCACGCGAAAAGGAACGCTGGCGATACCTTCGTTCCCGCAACGCTCGCCGTACACGGGGCCGCTCGCCATCCTGATTGACGGCCTGTCGGGTTCGACCTCGGAAGTCTTCGCGGCGGCGTTGCAGGAGTCCGGGCGCGCCGTCGTCGTCGGCGAACGCAGCGCAGGGATGGTGCTCGGCGCGGACACGCTGAAGCTGCCGACGGGGGCGGTCTTCATGTACGCGGAAGCGGGCTTCAAAACCTCGCGGGGCACGGCTCTCGAAGGGCGTGGCGTGACCCCGGACGTGGAGAAAAAGCTCGACCGCGACTCGCTGCTCAGAGGCCGCGACGATCAACTCGAAGAGGCGCTCAGGCAGCTTCAACTCCGCAAGTCGCACGCTGCGGAAGTCGCGCCGCCGCCGTCTCTCCTGCCTGTCGTCGTGGGTGCCATCGCCGTCAACCCGACGCCGGCGGACGGCGTGCGCGCCGCGCTTGAAGTCACGGGCACGAACGGCGTCGGCCACGGCTTCGAGTCAACGCCGGAGTCCGAGCGCGTTATGGAGCGTTACATACAGGCGCTCGGCGGCAGGGAAGCGCTCGGTCGCGTCAGAAGCCGCGTCTCGACGGGGACGAGCCGCCTGCCCATGCAGGGCATGATCGGGAAGGTTGTGATTTACGAAGAGGCTCCCGGCAAACGAAGCATGGAGATGACGATCCCCAACATGGGCGTGGTGCAAATCGCCTACGATGGCACGCGCGGGTGGATGCAGCACCCGCTGATGGGTTTCGTGGAGTTCGACGAAACATCTCTGCCCTACCTGCGGCGCGACTCCGACTTTTACAAAGCCCTCGACTACAAAGAGCTGTACGTCAAAATGGAGTACGCGGGCGCGCGGGACGGCGCGGACGTTTTACGGCTCACAACCCCCGGCGGCGCGGTCGAGGAAATGCGCTTCGACATGCGTACCGGCCTGCTCGTCTATCGCGGCGGCGCTTACTACGACGACTACAGGCAGGTCGGCGACGTGAAGGTTCCCTACGTGACGCGCATACCCGTCGCCGGTCTCGATCTGGTCATCACGCTCACGGATGTCAAACAGGATGTCCCCGTCAGCGCCGATGCCTTCAAGATCGCGCGGAGCTGTTTTACTCAGCGGTAGCTTCGGCCAGATGCTCGTCTCTCGTTGCTCCCTGCAATATGCACGGTGGAACGCACTCCGCTCGACCGCGAGGTAGACATGATCCTACTGCCCGACTCCGACGAAGACCTGTTGCGCGAATGTGAGATTGACACCTTTCGTTCGAGCGGCCCCGGCGGACAGCACGTCAACAAGACGGAGAGCGCCGTCCGGCTCAGGCACATACCGTCGGGCGTCGTCGTCACCTCCCGGCAGGAGCGAAGCCAGCACCAAAACAAGGCACTATGCTTGAGGAAACTCCGCGAGCGCGTCGAGCGACTGAACCATCGCCCCGCGCCGCGCGTCCCCACACGCGTCCCGCGCGCCGCGAAAAATCGCACTCTTGAGGCGAAAACGCGACGCTCGCACGTTAAGCGTCTACGCTCAAAGCCGCCCACGGACGAATGAGCGGATCGAAGGCCAGAGGATTACAATGAAGCAACTCTATTGAAGGAGATGGGAGCGGTAAAACTAAAATGAAGCCCGCCTGCGCTCTCCCCTTCGCAGACGGGCTTCATTGTACGGTCGCCGACTTACTTTATGGCGACCGAGGCTCAAGTTATTTTGCAGTCCAGCCGCTTTAGAAGCGTTCTTCCCGCCGATGAGTCCACCGAGGAGCGCGCCGCCGCCCGTCCCCGCCGCCACCGTCAGCTTGTCGCGGTGCTTCTGCCAGAAAGAACGATGTCGCGTGTTGTAGTCATAGTAAGCGCGCCGTGAATTGTTGTACCTGGCTGATTGCCCTGTACGTGCATAACGCGAATGATGACGATGACCTGCACAGGCCGCCGCCGGAGTTGCCATCGCAGCAGTGAATAGCAGCAGGCACATCAAAGTGAGCATTAACTTTTTCATCTTTATCCCTCCTGCCGTCAGAAAGTTTGCAACATGCGTGCCAACTGCCACTAACGCGAAAAGAGCGTTTGTCCGCTTTGATTTCTCATGTGCAATCAACCGCATCGAATACGTCCATACCGTATGGGGTAGAGAGCGGGCGGAAGCACTCTATTTATTTTCGTTTTCTATGGATTAATCCCGCTGCCCTTATAAGGGCATGAGTATTGCTATTCCCATTGTCGGGTCTCCATGAAGCGTTTTAATTGTGGCCCGGACTTAAAAATTTGAGGGAGGACGTGATGAGTTCAAAAATTACTTCTTTGAAGTTAGCGATCAGCGCATTCAGTCTGGGTGCGGGGCTTATCCTCAGCGCCGGAACGACTGCACACGCGCAGGGCAGTTACGACCCGTCTTATGGTCAGGATACCTATCGAGGGCAGGACTACCATCGCCATCAGAAAAATGAGAAGCGTAGCGAGAAGAGGCACCAGAAGGAAGAGAAGGAAGAACTCAAGCGTCACCAGCACGACGAGCGTGATGCCTACGGCAATGACGCTCGACGCCACCGCCGGATACGACAACCGTTACGGCGACCGCAATGCTTACCGCAACCGTTTCCGCGACGGCTATCAACGCGGCTACGATGAAGGCTACAACCAGAGAAACACGGGGTACGGTCGCCGCCGGAGCAGCGTCGGCAGCGTGCTGGGCCAAATCTTCGGTCGCCCCTAAGAGCGAGCTTAGATGCCCATGAGCAACTGAAAAGCTCCGGGACACTCAAGCAAATTTGAGTGTCCCGGAGCTTTTCTTACTTGATTTTCGAGAAACATTGCAGCACGATACGCGCAATAGATTTTCAAAGCAGACACCTGATTAGGGAATCAGGGCATCGGAGTTCACAGTAGTTTTCATGCGAAATCGCTTTCTATCTGTCGCCGTCTTGCTTCTCGCGCTTCTGGTAAGCGCGTGGGGCAATGTGGTGGCTGCCGCCATGTGCCCGCACATGCGGCAAGATCATGCTTGCTGCCAGGCACAGGCCGCGCACGGTTCCGCTTCGCACGAGATGATGGGTGATATGCAAATGGGCGACATGCCTGTGTCGCCCATTGCCGATCAGAGGATTGAGCCTCACGCGTTCAGCCAGCCGGGTGAAGCCTGCGCTCATTGCATGGCACATTCGCAAGTGCCGCCGGCACCCGTCAGGCTTGGCGCGGTCAATGCGTCGAATCACGGCGTGCATGCGACATTACCGGCTACGTCGTCGCATCCCGGCTCGTTCGTACCGTCAATCGTCGCCACCATCACTTCAAGACAACACGCGCCTCCTGAGTCATCCGCTGCCCGGCACGTCCTGATTAGCGTCTTCCGCATTTAGCACCTCTCTGCCGCTTCAACTCCGTAGCGGATTGAAGCGCGCCTCTTCGCGGCTACACACAATCCAAACTACAAAGCGAAGAGAAGTGAAGCCATGTCTCTATGCGGCTTTCACGCTCGCTTAATTTATTCTTTCAGAGAGGGACACATGAATAGTTCTAACACTTTTACATTTGGTGCGCGGGCGAGGCTTTGCGCGCTCGTCGCTGTGTTTCTGCTTGCTGCCGGCGTCGCGCCTGTCCGGGCGCAGCATCAGGGGCACGACATGCAGAACATGCCCGGCATGAATACGCCGAAGCCCAAGCCGACGCCGACGCCGCAGAAGAAGAAGCAAACGGCTAAACCTCAACCGGATGATGCGGGCCACGTGCACGGCATGGATATGTCGAAGCCTGCGCCTTCGCCCAGCCCGTCGCCTTCGCCCACGGCCTCTCCGGAGCAAATGGAGAACATGCCCGGCATGCAGATGCCTGCCGGTTCTCCGTCAACAAGTCCGCAGGCCTCTCCGTCGCCTGAGCACAAGATGGACATGCCCGGCATGAAGCATGAAGGCCATGACTCGATGCCGGGGATGAGCGGCATGAAGATGGGCGGCATGCACTCCATGAACATGGGGCCGCTCATGGTGATGACGGATGACGACATGGGCATCCGCATCGGTTCGAGCGAGAGCCACTACATGCCGATGGGCGCGATGGGTTCGGGCACGACGTGGCAACCGGCTTCGTCGCCAATGCACATGCTGCACAAGGTGGCGGGCGACTGGCTGCTGATGTTGCACGGAGAGGCGAAGCTCGGCGTCAACTCGCAGGGCGGCCCGCGCGGCGTGACGAAGTTCGAGTCAATGAACTGGATCATGCCGATGGCCTTTCACAAGCTCGGTCGCGGCACGCTGCAATTGCGCGGCATGTTCAGCCTTGAGCCGCTGACGCTGGCACCGGGCGGAACGCCGGAATTGTTCCAGACGGGCGAGACTTACAAAGGGCAGCCGCTCGTGGACAAGCAGCACCCGCACGATCTCTTCATGGAGCTTTCCGCCCAGTACACGATGGCGATGGGCGAACACGGCAGCTTCTTCACGTACTTCGGCTTTCCCGGCGAACCGGCGCTCGGCCCCGTCGCTTTCATGCACCGCATGTCTGCGTCGGAGAATCCGACGGCACCCTTATCGCACCACTTGCAGGACTCGACGCACGTGAGTTTCGGCGTGCTCACGTCTGGCTTCACGTATCGCAAGTTCAAGCTCGAAGGCTCGCTCTTTAACGGGCAGGAGCCGGGCGAGAATCGCTACAACTTCGAGTTTCACCCGTTCAGTTCGCGCTCTGCACGGCTCTCTTTCGCGCCGACGAGGAACTGGGCGTTGCAGATCAGCCACGGCTTCCTGCGAAACCCGGAAGCTTTGGAACGCGGTGTGACGCGCCGCACGACGGCCTCCGTTCAGTACAACAAGCCGTTCAATCGCGGCAACTGGGCGACCGGCCTGATCTGGGGGCGCAACTTCGAGCACCACGACGACGGCGACATCTTCCGGCTCAACGGCTATACTGCCGAGTCCACAGTCAACTTTCTCGACAAGAACTATCTCTACACGCGTCTGGAACTGGTGGACAAGAATGAACTGCTGCGCGATGCGGATCGCGTGCGTCTGGGTATCGCCGACGACCATCCATCCTTCCGCATCGGCGCGTACACCTTCGGCTACGTGCGCGACCTTGTACGCAATGATAAATACTCGATGGGGCTGGGCGGCGACACGACCTTCTACTCGAAGCCCGCCGCGCTCGATCTCATCTACGGCAGTAATCCCGTGTCCTACAAACTCTTCCTGCGCTTCCGCCTGGGTGGAGCGATGGGCGGCTCAAACGATATGCACGACATGCACGGCGGCATGCAGATGCCGCAGGGCCAACAACAGCAGCAGTAGTTGAGGATGGCCGGGACGGCTACGGATTCATCCGTCCCGGCGATGCACTCATAAAGTTGGAACAACTCAAACCTGAACAGGAGAAAATGATGAAAAAACTTACACTACTTTTTGCTTCGATACTTCTCGCGACGGGCATGGCTTTCGCCGCCCCGGCGCATGGAGAACATGGCGCGAAAGCCACAAAAAACGCTAAGGAAAAATCGGTCGTCGGCTACATCAGCGACAACCATTGCGGCCTCAAACACATGGAAAGCATGGGCGACGAAAAATCCTGCACACTGGCCTGCGCCAAGAACGGCAAGCTCGTGCTCGCAGACCGTGACCAGAAAGTCGTCTACAATTTGGACAGGGCCGGGCAGGCAAAGGCGCGCGAGTTCGCGGGGCAGAAGGTCAAAGTCACGGGCCGCGTGACCGGCAAGACCATCCACGTAACGAAAATCGAAGCGGCTTGAAATTTGTCTCCCATCGTATAAGGAGACAAATCATCCAGCGCCTCTTCGCATCTTTTGCCGTGTGGCGTAAACATCATAAGCCCACGGCAAAAGATGCGAAGAGGGTGCTGACTATCCACAGCCTTTCTCAAAATTTTAACGCCGGCACACCGAGGCGTTCCGCTGTAAATACTTTCATCCTTCATCCAGAGGGCTGTGGGCGGAATCAGACTACCTCCACAAAGTTTTCGCTAATCGCCACCCTAGAAATGCTGATTCACTAGCAATATCGTTTCGATGAATGCTATAAACTACAAGACGAACCCCAACACGTACGTTAGAGAATTTCGAGAGCACTTTTCCATAATTCACCTATGTCCCTTCCCGTGCCTGATTTCAGGTCTTTGTTCGAGTCGTCTCCCGGCCTGTATGTCGTCCTGACTTCCGACCTCACTATCGTGGCCGTGAGCGATGCTTACCTGCGCGCCACGATGACGAAGCGCGAAGACATTCTGGGCCGCAAACTCTTTGAAATCTTTCCCGATAATCCGGGCGACTCGTCCGCCACCGGCGTCGGCAATTTGCGCGCGTCGTTGATGCATGTGCTGCGCAACGGCGTGCCCGATACGATGGCGGTGCAGAAGTACGACATTCCGCGACCCAGAGCAGAGGGCGGAGGGTTCGAGGAGAGATATTGGAGTCCGGCCAATTCGCCCGTCCTCGATGAGAATGGAAAGGTCAGCTACATCATCCATCAGGTTGAGGACGTGACGGAGTTCGTTCGCCTTAAACAGGAAGGCCACGAGCAATACAAGGTTGCGGAAGCTCTGCAAACACGAGCGGGCGAGATGGAAGCTGAAATCTACCTCCGTTCACAGCAGTTGGGTGAGGCTAATCGTCAACTCAAAGACGCAAATAAAGAATTAGCCAGGCTCTACGACGAGAGTGACGAACGCTTACGTCTGGCAATAGAGTCGGCAAGGTTCGGCACATGGGACTTTAACCCTGTGACCGGCGAGTTGAAATTCGATGAACACTGCAAGGCTATGTTCGGGCTAACGCCTGAGTCGGAAGTCAACTACGAGGTATTTCTTGCTGGCTTACACCCGGAGGATCGCGAACGCGCAGACAGTGCCGTGCAACGCGCGCTCGACGCGGAGAGTGGAGGTGAGTTCGACACTGAATATCGCACTATCGGGATAGAGGACGGGATCGAACGCTGGCTCGCCGCCAAGGGGCGCGCTTTCTTCGACGGCAACGATCAGGCGGTGCGCTTCGTTGGCACTGTGCTCGACATCACCGGGCGCAAGCAAGCCGAAGAGTTTCTCATCGAGCGCGCTCGCCTCGCGGAATTGAATGCGGACGTGGGGCTGGCTCTGACGAGAAGCGACACCCTGGAGGATATGCTGCGCCGTTGCGCAGAGGCAATAGTTGGGCATCTCAATGGGGCATTCGCCCGCATCTGGACGCTCAATAGTGAAGAGAATGTACTTGAGCTACAAGCCAGCGCGGGGATGTACACGCACCTCGATGGGCCGCATGGCCGCGTGCCCGTCGGGAAGTTCAAGATCGGATTCATAGCCGAGGAGCGCCAGCCCCATTTGACCAACGACGTGATCGGCGACCCGCGAGTCAGCGATCAGGAGTGGGCGAGGCGCGAGGGGATGGTCGCTTTCGCGGGTTATCCACTGATTGTCGAAGACAGGTTAATCGGGGTGGTGGCGATGTTCGCCCGCCAGCCGCTCACGGATACCACGCTTCAGGCAATGGCTTCGGTGGCGAATGCCGTCGCGCTCGGCGTCGAACGCAAGCGGGTGGAAGAAGAACGCGCACACCTCTTGACGAGAGAGCGGGAAGCACACGAAGAGACGGAAACGATCAACCAAATCGGGCAACTGCTTTCAGCGGAATTGGATTTGCAGAAACTTGTTCAGGCAGTAACCGACGCCGCGACTGAACTCACAAACGCACACTTCGGCTCCTTCTTCTACAATCTGATTGACGAGCACGGCGCATCCTATACGCTTTATACGTTGTCGGGCGTGCCGCGCGAGGCGTTCGCGCATTTCCCGATGCCGCGCGCCACAGACCTCTTCGGCCCTACCTTTCGCGGCGAAGGAGCCGTGCGGATAGCCGATGTGACGAAAGACCCGCGTTACGGCAAGAACTCCCCTTACTACGGGATGCCTGAAGGACACTTGCCCGTCATCAGCTACCTGGCCGTTCCGGTTATCTCCCGTTCGGGCGAAGTCCTCGGCGGACTTTTCTTCGGGCATCCGGAGGCCGGAGTTTTTACTGAGCGCCATGAACGCCTTGTCGTCGGACTTGCCTCCCAGACGGCGATTGCGGTGGACAACGCCGGGTTGTATGAAGCCGCCCAACGTGAGCGTGCGAGGGCAGAGCGGTCGGCAATAGAAAACGAGCGGTTGTATCGCGAAGCGCAGGAAGCCAACCGGCTCAAGGATGAGTTTCTCGCCACCATGTCGCACGAACTGCGCACGCCGCTGACAGCCATCCTCGGTTGGTCACACCTGCTGCGCGCCGGACAACTTGATGAACAGGGTACGACCAGTGCACTCGAAACCATCGAGCGCAATGCGCGCTCTCAGTCGCAACTTATAGATGACCTGCTCGATGTCTCAAGAATCATCAC
>JAIVJG010000170.1 GCA_020200155.1 Acidobacteriota bacterium
CCATTATTACCGGCGCACGGAAGCGCCCTCGGCCAACAACGCGCCTGCGGCGAACGCCAGTCCCAACGCGACGAATCCCGTCCCCGCTGCTCAAACGGCGACACAAACCGCCGCCGCGCCCGATAAGCTGAACATCACCGTCAAAGCTAACAGCGATGTGTGGCTAAGAGTGTTGGTTGACGGCGAAACGAGTAAGGACAGGCAGGGCGGCATCTGGCAGGCGGGCCGGTCGCAGGAGTTCACGCCGCAGGAGAAGTTAACCTTAAATTATCCGAAGACGTTGTCCACCGCTCTTGAAGTGACGGCTAACGGCAACCATCTGAGAGTGCCCACAGACACCAAGGGGCGCGTCTCGCAAGAGTGGATCATTACCAAAGATAACTACAAGCAGTTTCTGCCATAGATGAGAGTTCAAAATTCAAGGTTCGCAGTTCAGAGTCGCCCGCGCGCGTTAGCTCTGAAGTGTGAGCCTTGAACTTTATTCTTTGAACACGGAGTTTTATTTATGCTGACACCGGACATGCAGGAGGGCCTGACCTTCGACGACGTTCTCTTAGTCCCCGCGCGCTCCGACGTGCTGCCCACAGAGACCGACACCGCGACGCGCTTCACGCGCTCGATTTTCCTGCGCATCCCGCTCTGCTCGGCGGCGATGGACACCGTCACCGAAGCCGCGCTCGCCATCGCCATCGCGCAGCAGGGCGGCATCGGCGTCATGCACAAGAACCTCTCCATCGAGCGGCAGGCCGAAGAGGTGGACAAAGTGAAGCGCTCGGAATCAGGGATGATCGTTGACCCCGTGACGATTCGCCCTGACCGTCCCGTCTCGGAGGCGCTCGGCGTGATGCAGCGCTACAAGATCAGCGGCGTACCCGTCGTGGACGAGGGCGGCCACCTCGTCGGCATCATCACCAACCGCGATCTGAGATTCGAGACGCGCTTTGCCATTCCCGTCTCCGAAGTGATGACGCCGCAACCGCTCGTCACCGTCCCCGTCGGCACGACGCTCGACGAAGCGAAGGTCGTGCTGCAAAAGCACCGCATCGAAAAGCTCCTCGTCGTTGACGCCGGCAAACACCTCAAGGGACTCATCACGGTCAAAGACATCCAGAAGGCGATCAGGTATCCACACGCTGCCAAAGACGACCTTGGCCGTCTGCGAGTGGCCGCCGCCATCGGCGCGACCGGCGATTTCCGCGAGCGCGCCGACGAACTCGTTAAGGTGCGTGTTGACTGCATCGTCATAGACACCGCCCACGGCCACTCGTCGCGCGTCGTCGAGGCCGTCCGCGAGATCAAGCGCCGCCACCCCGAAACCCAAGTCGTCGCCGGCAACGTCGCCACAGGCGATGGCACGCGCGAGTTAATCCAGGCGGGCGTGGACGCCGTCAAGTGCGGCATCGGCCCCGGCAGCATCTGCACCACGCGCGTCGTCACGGGCGCGGGCGTCCCGCAGATCACGGCCATCAACAACTGCGTGCAGGCGGCGCGCGGCTCCGGCGTGCCCATCATCGCAGACGGCGGGGTGAAATTCTCCGGCGACGTGGCGAAGGCCATCGCGGCGGGCGCGGACGTGGTGATGATCGGCTCGCTGTTTGCCGGGACGGAAGAGTCGCCCGGCGAGTTGATTCTCTTTCAGGGGCGCTCCTTCAAAGCCTACCGAGGCATGGGCAGCATCGGCGCGATGCGCGAAGGCTCGCGCGACCGCTACGCGCAGGAATCCATCGAGATCGAGTCGAAGCTCGTCCCCGAAGGCATCGAAGGCCGCGTCCCCTACAAGGGCACACTCGCCGACATGGTCACGCAACTCGTCGGCGGCCTGCGCGCCGGGATGGGCTACACCGGCTGCCGCACGATCCGCGAGTTTCAGGAGCAGACGAGCTTCGTCCGCATCAGCGCCGCCGGCCTCAAAGAGTCGCACGTCCACGACGTGATTATCACGAAGGAAGCGCCGAACTACCGTCTGGAATAGGATGGGGCGGAGCGTTAACGCAATGACGGGCGCAGAAGAGAGTTAAGCTTTTCTGCGCTCTTTCTTTATTGCCGAAGCGTGGACACGCAAGGATTGCCGGACATCTGTCCGCCAGAATATCTTTGGGAAAAAGTCTGCCGGCCTGCCCTTTATGCCCTGACAGCGGCAAACGACAGACGCGCGACCAGCGGCATTCGTATTGCAAACCAGACACTGAAGAATGACTGGGCGACGCACAGTACATTTGATTGTGAACCCGAACTCGGGTCGAGGCGGCGCGGCGCGTGCGCGCGAAGTAGAGCGCTTCCGCGAGTTGATGCGCGGGCACGGCGTCAACGTCGAACTGAAGGAGACGGCGGGGCCGAACGACGCGGCTCGGCTGGCCGCAGAGGCGGCGCGCGAGGGTTTTCGGGAGATCATCGTCTCCGGCGGCGACGGCACGATTCACGAGGCGATTCAGGGTCTCGTGGGGCATGACGTGCGGCTCGCCATCTGGCCCGCCGGGACGGCGAACGTGCTGGCGCGCCAACTCGGTCTGCCTTTCGACGCGGTGGCGGCGGCGGCGGTTTTCGCGCGCGGGCGTGTGCGGCGTATCACTCTCGGCTGCGCGACGAGCGAACAGAGCGGCGCGAGGCGTTACTTTTTTATGATAGCCGGCATCGGACTCGATGCTTCCGTCGTCCGGCACGTGCGCCCCGCGCTCAAGCGCCGCGTCGGAGAGATGGCCTACTGGTACGCGGGCCTCTCGCACCTCGCGCACTGGCAGCCGCGCACGTTCACGGTCGAGATTGACGGACAAAGCTATCCGGCGACTTACGCCGCCGTCGGCAAAGCGCCGTGGTACGGCGGCGGCCTGCGGATCACGCCCAACGCCCGACTCGACGCGCGGGAGTTTGAAGTCTGCCTCATCAACTCGCACAGCCGCCTGCGCTACCTCCGCCTGCTCACACATGCAATGCGCGGCGGCGCGACCGAACACACGCGCGGCGTGCGATACGTGCGCGCATCCCGCGTCCGCGCCACGGGCGAAGCGGGCGTGCAGGCCGACGGCGAGTTGATCGGGCAATTGCCGATGACTTTCGAGATCGTTCCCGAAGGCATCGAGATAATCGTGCCGTAAAGAAAACTTCCCTCGGGCGCGACGCCGTCACGCTCGACCGCACAGCCTTTTACCCGGCGGGCGGCGGGCAACCGTGCGACACAGGCACGCTCGGCGGGGCGCGCGTGGTCGAGTGCGTGGACGAAGAGGAGCGCGGCGTGCTGCACGTCGTCGAGGGCGATGTCCCTGCGGTCGGCGCGCAAATTCACGGGCGCGTGGACTGGGCGCGACGCCTCGACCACATGCAACAGCACACGGGCCAGCACATTCTCTCGCAGGCTTTCGTCGAACTCTTCGGCGCGCAGACGCGCGGGTTTCGCATGATGTCCGAGGCGTCGGAGATTGACCTCGAACTCGAAGACGCGACGGACGTGTATGTAGAGCGAGCCGTGGATCGCGCCAACGAGATTATCTGGGAAGACCGCGCCGTGCGCGTCCATCAGGTCTCTGCGGAGCAGGCGGCGGCGATGCCCCTTCGCAGAGACTCGGCGCGCGAAGGCGAGTTGCGCGTGATCGAAATCGAGGGCTTCGACATGAGTCCCTGCGGCGGGACGCACGCCGCGCGCACGGGCGAGGTTGGCGTCATCGCCGTGCGCTCTTGGGAACGCGCCAAGAGAATGACGCGCGTCGAGTTCGTCGCCGGCGGGCGCGCTCTCGCAGATTATCGCCGCGCCAACCACACGGCTCGCGGCGTCGCCATACTCTTTAGCGCCGGTCGCGATGAAGCCGTCGCCGCCGTCGCGCGACTGCTCGGCGAGCACAAGCAACAACAGCGCCGCGTCCGCGCGCTCGAAGAGATCGAGGCGCGCACGGAGGCGGACGAGTTGTTGAAGGCAGCGTTGGAGTCTGGGCCGCGCGTCTTTGACGGTACGCTCATCGTGGCGCGCACGTTCGAGGGGCGCGACTCCGAGAGTTTGAAGCGGCTGGCGCTCTCGCTCGTCTCCCGCACGCGCACGGTCGCGCTGCTCGGCTCGCTCGACGGCGACGACACGCGGCTGGTCTTCGCGCGCTCGACGGACGCCGGCGGCGACATGAACGCACTGATGCGCGAGGCCTGCGCTCTCGTCGAGGGGCGCGGCGGCGGGCGCACAGACATCGCGCAGGGCGGCGGCCACTGCGACGCCGAGCGACTCGGCGAGACCGTCCGGGCGATGGCTCGTAAACTTACGGGTTGATGCGGAGAAGAATTGATGAGCGATGCGTCGCACGAAAAACCCGGACGCGTGCCGGAGGGAATGTGGGGCGGCCTGCACGTCCGCATGCAGGTTAGCGAAGACGGGGCCGAGATCGAATACGACTGCGCGCACGGCACGCTCGACGCGCCGCTCAAACTCGACGGCGAAGGGCGCTTTGCCGTGACCGGCACACACGTCCGAGAAGGGCACGGCCCCATCCGCCTGGGCGTGCCCCCCGCCAGCCGCCCCGCGCATTACACCGGACGCATCGAGGGACGCACAATGAGCCTAACCGTCACGCTCGAAAACTCCACTGAAGACCTCGACACTTTCACACTCAGGGAAGGTAGCGCGGGACGCCTCTGGAAGTGCCGCTAAAGTCGCACCTTTCGCGCGGAAGCCTGTAAACCGCCGATCAAGAAAACTGCCGGGTCGAGCGTTGGCGTTTAAAGCAGCTTCGTTTATCCAGCACGCTTTCCATCATGCCGCATCAGCACCGGCACAACATTTCCTACGCTCTTGACACACCCGCGCCCGACTCTCTATCATCTCACTTCCCGCGTGGGGCAGTAGCTCAGTTGGCAGAGCGCCGCGTTCGCAATGCGGAGGCCAGGAGTTCGACCCTCCTCTGCTCCACCAATAAGTTCAATCACTTACGGCAAGCTAGCCAGCTTGCCGTTTTTCTTTGGTCACTATGGCGTCACCTGACGCTCCAGCCCGCTGTGGAGCATCGAAGACATAGTTGCGCTGATAGACAATCCAAAGTATATGAGGCGGGATGAGGACTGACCGACAATCCTTTACAGGATTTTGAGGCTGGACTTATCAACCATTTTCCCTTCCGCCTTACAGAGCATTAAAAAAGAAAGGCCGCATGCCCAATGCTTAACCTGCTCGATCTTGGAGATCGCTGACTCCCACGCAACGCTAGAGTTCATCAGGCACAGAGAAAGCCATTGGAAGCGCGTTCTTCTTACACGCGAGTTGGGCTACAACTCCAACTAACCTCGCTGTGCGGTCAGTTCGTTTGTTCAACAATGAAAATGACCCACTACCGAGGCTTAACTATGTGTTCTGTTCAAGTGGTGCAGTACATAAAGTGCGGGAAGCACAGCAGAAGAATGTTTTTATGTTTAGTTTAGTTACGATTGTTAACGAAGTATTGTCTAGTAATTAAGGTAGGATTAATGAAGAGTCGTTTTGCTCTTCTCCTGTTGCAGGAAAATCGTGTCATAGATGCTGATTTTCTTGAATCCGCACATTCTGTAGAAGGCATGCGCTTTTTCATTCTCCTCGTTTACCAGAACAAAGATTGAGCTAGTACGTTTGAGAAGCTGTTGGCACAGCACTGTCAAATAAAGTCTTCCAAAACCGGTTCCTCTCTGTTTCGGATTTATCCAAACGCCTTCTAAATAAATGACATCAGGGGTATCTGCCTGTACGTCGGCTTTGAAGAGCAGTTGATTATCTTTGACAACAACCCAGACTCTTCCTTTTTCAATGCGTCGGGTACATCTTCTTAGGAATCCTTCTCTGTCTGTTTCCAGAGGATTGATTCCGCTTTCTGCTTCTGCCATTTTGGCATGCACCGGAGCAATCAAGTGTAAATCATCAACTGTAGCAAGACGTAAACCTTCCACTTGTTTAGTTGTTTCAAGCGATCTTTTCAGTTCAAAGAGCAGTTCTCGACAAGCTCTTCTCATCTGTTGTCCTTCATCAGAATACCAATTCCAGAACTCTTCGATTCTTTCTTCCTCGCCCATTATCATATGAGTGTTGAAGTATAACTGAGCCGTTAGGGCAAATTCCTTCAAAGCACGACGAGTTCTTGTTTCGACTAGAGTAGCGTGACCGATAAGAGCTACTCCTTCGAGTTGTCCTTCTGAGTTTCTGCACTCGTAGAATGTTCCGCGATTGTGTTCTTGGCTTTCTAAGCCATTATCGCGAATCAATCCGACCAGATTAACTGTATGCTCAGGGCGTTCTGAGAGGAACTGGAGAACTTCGTTTCTCTCTGTTTCCTTTAACTCGGCAACTGTTACTGTTAGGTCAGCTTCCGGTAAGAGAGCGTTCTCAGCCATCACATTTGTCATTAAAGTTTGTACTGACATTTGATTTGTTTCCTCACGACAGAATGCAAGCGTTCGCAGAAGACCCGTTGTTCGCACGCCTCATTGTGGCAGAAGAACTTTCGTGTCCGCAGATGAATACGGACATGAATGCCTTCCCAGGGCAGATCGGCAATGCATCGGCATCTTTGAACAATTACCGACTAGTAGTTGCGTAAGCGGAGTTAGAGTAGCCGGAGTTACCTCCTTTATTATAAGCTCGTACTCTGTAGTAGTACTTCTTAACAGCGAGCAGTCCGGTGCTCGAATAAGTCTTGGTGTTGGCAACTACAGTTGCAATTTGTGTGAAGCTCACACCATCGGTTGAACGCTCAATCAAAAAGCCATCCTCATTCGTCGCATTGTCTGCCCACGTCAGGCTGATTTGTGAAGCGGACACGGCTTTCGCCGCCAGCGTTGAGGGCGCAGTTGGAGCCGATGGTAGTGTTGCGACCTGGACAGTATTTGAATACGCTGAATTGCCTCCCTGGATGTAAGCGCGGACTCGATAAATGTAAGTGGCATTCGTTAACAGCCCTGTGTTACTCAAGCTCATCGTGTTCGCCGCGACATTTCCAACCTCTACAAAGTTTGTGCAACCTGCGCCCTGGCACCGCTCAACCCTAAAGCCGCTCTCATTATTCGAGCCGTCAGCCCAGGTCAGATTAATTTGCGAGATGGACGCGCCCGTTCCGGTTAAGTTAGCGGGTGAATCTGGAAGCGCCGGCATCGTTTGAGTAGGATCGCCGTTGATGACGGCGTTCTGCGCCTGCGTTGTGCCATTGCTCACTAACACACCACTGCTCGTCAGCAGACCATCGCTCATCAGCACGCCGTCTGATTTCAATGTTCCGTCGCTCATCAGCACGCCATCAGCCATCAGCACTCCGTCTGACATCAACACGCCGCAACTAATGAAGGGATAGCCATCTGACATCAACACGCCAGTGCTGGTCATAATGTGGTCGCTCATCAGCACGCCATCAGACATCATCACTCCGTCACTCATCAGCACACCGCTGCTATTGACGGTTGTGCCATCACCCATCAGGACACCCAATCCATAAATCTTTTGGTACTTCGTGAGGAGGTTCAGACCCGTCGCAAAGGTGTAGTCCATGACTAACCCTTGTCCCCAACCGAAGGTGTAATTGCCGATTGTTGTTTGTGGAACCGGAGCAGTGCAGGTCATGCACAAGAGCGGATCGCCGACTGGGGTCGTGGATGACAAATCCGTTCGGACGAGTTTAGCCAGGCGCATCGCGCCTTCGATGTTTACCTCACCTGCGCCCTGCTCGAAGGTGTTGAAGTAGTGAAGCTGTTGTGAGGTGTACATCAAAATTGATTTGACGAGGTTTGGTGTCAGCGAAGGATTCGCCTGTAAAAGCAGTGCCGCCGCACCGGCCACCACAGGCGTTGCCATCGAAGTGCCGGATAGGTACATCTGGTCCTTGTTAACGCTGTTACTGACATTGGCATCCAGAGCGGTATAGGTTGTCACCAGGTAGTTGCCTGGCGATTGAGCATCAATAATCTTATTGCCTGGCGCGATCAGGTCGGGTTTGACCAAGTTGTCATAGTGCTTAACGCTCGAAGCATCCGTGTAGTAGCTTCTCGTTGGACCACGTGAACTGTAAGTGGTCACGCCATCGTCGCTACGTTCATCTGTTCCGAAGGTGTTTGCCGCTCCGACCGTAATAGCCGAAGGCTCATTACCGGGCGAGTGAATGGCTCCGTAAATCTTATTGTTGTTACTGTCTTTCCCGTCGTTACCCGCAGCCGCTACAACTACCACTCCGGCATTAACAAGACGGCGCACAGCCTGACATAGCGGATCATTTTTGTAGGAATTAATGGCCGCCCCGCCCAAGCTCATGTTGACGACACGAATGTTGTAGGCCGTGTGATTGGTCATCAACCAGTCGAGGGCGCTCAACAATCCAGAAGTCGTTCCCTGACCCTGCGAGTTGAGTACCCGCAAATTGATTAGATTGGCGTTGGGCGCGATACCAATATACGCGCCGCTTGAAACTGCTCCGTTACCGGCGGCAATAGAAGCAATGTGCGTTCCGTGCCCGTAAGGGTCATCCGTCCGATTCTCTCCGGTGAAGTCCATGTTCACCTGAATGCGCGAGCCGCTACCATTCAGTGACGAAAAGGCGACGTGATTAGGCGCAATTCCAGAGTCTAAAATGGCGATGCCGATGCCTGTCCCATCATAAGCAGATGAACCACCCATAGCGCGAGCAGCATCGGCCCCACTCGTCAAAGAGACATGACCAAGCACCTGTATATTGTTATCTAAGGAGATGAAGGCGACATCTGGACGATTAGCCAAGCCGTTGAGCGCGGCGGAAGGCAGGGTTACGGCTCGCGCAGTGAAGTTATTAAAAGAGCGCTTGACTGAACCGCTCGAACTCGCAACAGCGGAGTCAAGAGCGCTGCTCCAAGTTCCGACGGGTTGTATGAGAACATCAACGCTTGAGCTGCTGTTGGCCTTTTGGCGCACGTCATCACCAACTTTAGCTCCACCCGTTGATTGAGCGTGTGCCGTGCTGACCTGCCCTGTGAATAGGCAGCTTATGGTTAAGGCGTAAAACAGCCAGTTGGTTATCTTCTTGCTAAAGTTTATTTTCATCTTTTTCACCTTACTTCGGGAATCCGTCGGCTCGTATCACGCTTTTTGTGACTTAGAACTTTCGGATACATGCCTCACCATGCTTTCGCTCTGGATCAACTCTTTTCGGTTAAGGGTTACGTTGTTGCGCGTTCAGTCGCTTATCAATGGCTAACAAAAGTTGCCGTACTTCGCACGCTATCGCTCATCAGAATGCCGCTCAGCAAGATGCCATCCGACATCAAGATTCCGTCCGACATCAGTATTCCATCACTCATCAGAATGCCGTCGTACATCAAAATGCCGTTGTTGAGCATCGTTATCTCAAGGAAGTTTCCGTATAGGTCGGTCAATTTTAGATTTAGATCGGCGCTTAATCCTGAGAGTCTTATGCTCGACTTGAGCAAGGATTGAGAAGCCGTTGCAAGATTGGCATCCGTTCTAACGTTCTGTGCCAGACGCGCGGCCGCATAAGCATTTACCAGCCCCGCGCCTTCGATAATCATGCTGCCGGCGCACAGGGAGAACAGCAATGCGAAAGCTGTCCACCGCGTAGTGTGGGGAATATGTTTTGGTATTTTCATGTTCAATCTCCATATCGGTAACCGGATAATCTCAATTTATCTAAAGTCAAGATTCCTGATTTTGCGTGCCCGCCTCGCGGCGAGGTTGCTATTGTCGTTGAGCGTATTTGTGCTAACGGGCGCACAGATCGCACGGCACGCGATGGCAATACTTGTGCCGCTGTTAAGCTCCATGCTGAATCATCTGATTCGCTAGACAATGAAGTAAAAAGCTGAAATCTTGCTGAGTCAGTGGCTTACCGATTCGGTCTTTTTGAATGTCGAGGCAGCGTCAAACTGACCCGGCAGTGCTTCTAAGATAAGCGTTCTGCTATACGTTCTTCACGTACTTTGCGGTAATCCCTTTATTTATTCAATCTGCGGCTCTCGATGCTAAGGCGCATCTTAGGGCACGCATCTTGCCCTAATTAGTAGCGTAGTGAGCAGAGCGCACTACACCACGTTCAGGGCGTACTTACACTGGCACCCATACAATTCAACCAATCGTCCACTATGAAACCAACAACGAGACAAAGCATTGCAAGACCATTCATGTGGTCAATTGTCGCGCTTGGCGCACTGGTGGGCGCGTACACCGTCCTTCATCTTTCCGCCTCGCAGCTTAACCTCAGTTTTCTGCTGCTATCGGTTATTACAATCTTTTTGGGCTCCCGCATCATCGTCCAAATACCGCGCGTCAAAGGAAAGATATCCGTCTCTGATACTTTTGTTTTGCTCTCGATGCTACTCTTCGGCAGCGAAGCGGCGGTGCTGCTCGCCGGTGCCGATGCACTGACATCTTCGTTTCGCGTGTCGAAAAAGAAACTGACCATTGCCTTTAATACGGCGGTATTTCTTTGTTCGACTTTTTTGACAGGCTGGGTGCTGCACCTATTCTTTGGCTCGGTGACCGCTCTGGCTTCGCAGGACTTCTCTGCGCGGTTCATCATCGCGATCAGCATTATGGGTTTAGTGCAGTACATCGCGAACTCCGGCTTGATAGCGATGGGCGTGGCGCTTAAAGCCGGACAGCCGATTTGGAAGATGTGGAAGGAGAATTTCCTCTGGACATCGCTCACTTATTTTGCAGGCGCATCGGCCTCCGGGCTGATCGCCAAGTTGATCGGTTCTCCGGGCATCTATGCTATCCTGGCCACCGCTCCCATTATTGCGATCATTTACTTTACATACCGCATTTATCTGAAGAACGTCGAAGCCGCTTCGATGCAAGCCGACCAAGCAAATAAGCACGTCGAGGAGCTTAATCGGCACATCGCCGAACAAGAGCGCATCAGCCGCGCGCTGAAGGAAAGCGAAGAGCACTTTCGCAATGCCTTCGATCATGCTGTGGGAATGGCGTTGGTCAGCCCGGACGGACATTGGCTACAGGTCAACGAGTCGCTCTGCTCAATGCTGGGCTACACTCAGCAAGAACTCATCTCCAGTAGTTTCCGCAGCATCACGCATTCCGATGATCTCGGCAACGCTCTGACTAAAATTCATCAATTACTCGATGATGAGATTTCCTCTTTCCAGATAGAGAAGCGTTACGTCCATAAACTCGGACACAATATATGGGTACTTTTGAGTGCCTCGCTTGTCCGCTCAAATGAGGGCGCGCCGCGCCACCTGATCTTTCAGATTCAGGACGTATCTGATCGCAAGCAGGCCGAAGATCATATTCGTTACGCCGCCTTTCATGACGCTTTAACCGGGCTGCCCAATCGCACGCTTCTTGCTGATCGCATGAGCATTGCGGTCGAGCGCGCAAAGAGATTAAGCAATTATAAGTTCGCCGTTTTGTTCATCGATCTTGACCGCTTCAAGATCGTCAACGACAGCCTCGGTCATGACATGGGGGATAAACTGCTCATCGAATTGTCGCGTCGGCTAACGCAATGCATTCGCCGGGTTGACACGGTGGCGCGATTGGGCGGAGACGAGTTTGCCATCTTGCTCGATGGCATTACAGGGCCGGATGTTACAACCGACATTACGGCGCGGATACAAGAATCGTTCGCCAGCCCCTTCGATTTGGACGGTCAGGTTTTCTTCACTACTGCAAGCATCGGTATTGCCTTCTCCGCTACACGATACGACCGACCAGAAGACATTCTGCGCGATGCCGACACAGCAATGTATCGCGCTAAGGCTAACGGAAAAGCCCGCTGCGAAGTCTTCGATGTCAGGATGCACACGCGCGCCGTTGAAGCCCTGAAGCTGGAGAATGATCTGCGTCAGGGCATTGAAAGGAATGAGATTCAGCCGCATTATCAACCCATCATTTCCACAGAGACAGGTGTCGTGACGGGCTTAGAGGCGCTCGCGCGCTGGCACCATCCGCAGCGCGGACTCGTCTCGCCCGCCGACTTCATTCCACTTGCTGAAGAAACGGGGTTGATCGTTCCGCTCGGCATGTCTGTGCTCAAACAAGCATGTCATCAATTACGCAAGTGGCAGGGAATGTTCGAGGCGCAGGAACAACTCACGATGAGCGTCAATCTCTCCGGCAAGCAGTTTGCTCAGGCAAATTTGGTGGAAGAAATCAGAAACACGATCCGGGATGCACAACTCGATCCTTCCTGTATTCGTCTGGAAATTACGGAAAGCGTCGTGATGGAAAACGCCATTTCCTCTATCGAGTTGCTCAAACAATTAAAGTCCATCGGCGTGAAACTTTCGATTGACGATTTCGGCACCGGTTACTCAAGCCTAAGTTATCTTCATCGTTTCCCCTTCGATATTCTGAAGATCGACCGTTCCTTTATCAGCCGGATGAGTACGGATCGGGAGAGCCGTAGCATCGTCAAAACGATCATCACACTGGCGACTGAACTCGATAAAGATGTCATTGCCGAGGGGGTGGAGACTGAGGGACACCGTGCCGCACTCGTGGAACTTTCATGTCACTATGGACAGGGTTTTCTCTTCTCGAAGCCACTCGATGCAGACAAAGCAGCAGAGTTTTTGCGCGACAGGTTAAATCAGCAAAAGGGTATTCCTTCATCAGCGCAAACACTGCCCAACGATAGCGTTGCGACAGTGGATAGCTCCTATGCGATGTAATTGATTGCCGTCGCCCGCCCACGTCATCGCGCCGAGGCTCGAAGAGGAGCGCGTCAATGCCGAAAGGCATCTTGTGAGAGCGAATACTGAGCTACATAAATTCCGAAGATAGTGGTTTACCGGTTAAACCGCATACCGATCTTCTCCAGGACCCGGCGCGATGCCGCGTTCTGCGGTCTGGCAAAGCCAACAATACTCTCAAAACCCTGCAACTCAAATCCGAATGCTAACAAGCCATGTTTGCTTTCCAATCAAGTCATAAAGGTGCTATACGCTAAAATGTCAGGCGTTCAAGCCCTTCAATGAAGATATTATTAGTG
This sequence comes from Acidobacteriota bacterium, assembly GCA_020200155.1. Classification (GTDB taxonomy): domain Bacteria; phylum Acidobacteriota; class Blastocatellia; order Pyrinomonadales; family Pyrinomonadaceae; genus JAIVJG01. The sequence goes on from JAIVJG010000170.1 coordinate 12,921, forward strand.
CTTAGATATAGAATGTAGATACAGAGTGGTAAATACTATCTAACAAATTTAGGAATCGTCTGACAATTGTCACCGTGGCGTCACTGTATTTCAATTAACAAGGTATGAGCGTAGGGTAACGGGTGGTAAATGGGCGGATCCTGTAACGGCTGCAACGTGTAACAAATGTTAAGAAGTGTCACGACCCCTCACAGGGTAGTAAGACTTCTTGAGGCTTTCGCAATGCGGAGGCCAGGAGTTCGACCCTCCTCTGCTCCACCAATAAATTCAATCACTTACGGCAGGACGGCTCCTGCCGTTTTTGTTTTCGTTGCCAATACGTTGCCAAGTCGCGCCGAAAGGCCGTCCAAACTTCGGACTGCCTGCTTCATAGTTACGTTCGTCGCGTGCGTGTAACGCATTGCCATCCGAATGTCAGACCAGCCGAAAATGTAAGCTAACGTGAACGGATCGGTGTTGGCGGCCATCCTCGTCGCTGCTGTGTGTCGCAGATCGTGAAAGCGAAAATTACCCAGACCTGATTCTTTCACGGCACGCTCGAATTGCCGCCCGACATCAATCACACGCCCACCCGTTTTCGGGGATGGAAAGACATACTCACTCGTCTTGGGCGAACTTTGCAGCAAGGATTTGATGGTTTCATTCATTGGCACAACACGCGCTTTGCCATTCTTACTTTGCCTGACATGGACAATTTCGCGCGTTGCATCAACATCGAACCATCTAAGATTGAAAATCTCGCTACGCCGCATACCCATGTGCAAGGCAAACAACACAATCTGACCAACCCACTTGTTCTCGACCAGCGCCATGAAGAGAGCCTCTTCCTCTTCAGTCGTCAAGCAATGACCACACTGATTTGTGATTCTCAATTTCTTGACTCTCCGGCAAGGATTCTCATCCACCAACTCGGCCTCGAATGCCAGCGAGAAGATTTTGGACAAGATGCTCAATTCTCTATTCACTGTTGCGGGACTGCGCGGCCTCGGTTTCTTGTCAGGATCAGGCTTCTTGCCGTGTGTCCTGACAGGAGTGGCGAGCCGGCGTTGTTTGAACTCTTCGATCAGATCAGCTTTGATATTACGGAGCGTGCGTCTGCCAAAGAACTCAATCAACATCCGGCAAGTTAATACGTCGTCGTGAAAAGACCTCTTATTTGCTTCCGCATAAGGCAAGTAACGGTCTGCGATAAAATCTTCAAAGCGCATATCTTTCTTTGGTGAATTCAACTTTGAAGTGCAACTTTTGAACTTAGTCAGTGGGGGGCAAGCTGCGATAGCATCGGTGCGGCAGTGCTACTTCAACGACCAAGCCACAGGAAGCACCGATGACCGGCTACCGAGCAGCTTACCCGTGAGCAAAGATACCAGATTTACGCCTTGCAGAAAGCCGCTCACAACCGAACCGAGATCGCCGCCATTATCGGCGTGCATAAGTCAACGGTCTCACGCGAACTGTCGCGCAACGGCGGGCGGCGCCGGTACCGTCCCAAGCAGGCGCATGAACTGGCGACGGCACGCCACGGGGCTGCCTACCGCCCGCGCATTAGCGACCAGACATGGACGCATGTCGAACAACTCGTGCGCCAACAGTGGAGTCCCGAACAGATCAGTGGGCGGCTGCAACTAGAGCGGCAGCCCGCGGTCAGCCACGAGCGCATCTATCAGCACATCTACGAAGACCGCGCGCGCCGGGGGCACACTCCATCTTTGCTTGCGCTGCCGGAAAGTACGGCGCAAGCGTTATGGCAGCCGCGCCCGCCGTGGCTCGATCCCGAACCGCGTGAGCATCGAGGCGAGGCCGCGGATCGTCGAGACGAAGCGGCGTGTGAATGACTGGGAGGCCGACACCATCATCGGCGCGGCGCACCGCGGGGCTATCCTAAGCCTGACGGAGCGCAAGTCGAAACTCGTGCGGCTCAAGAAGGTTGCGCGCAACACGGCACAGGCCGTGGCCTCGGCCAGCCTCGCGCTCTTAGGTAAGGTATCAGCGCGCGTCCACACCATCACCTCAGACAACGGGAGAGAGTTTGCCTCGCACGAACGCATCGCGGCTGAACTTCAGGCCAAGTTCTACTTCGCGCACCCCTACTCCAGTTGGGAGCGCGGACTGAACGAGAACACCTTCGGTCTGGTCAGACAATACTTCCCCAAGAAAAGCGACTTCTCAAAGATCACTGACCGACAGGTCGAGAAAGTAGTCGAGCGGCTCAACAATCGTCCGCGCAAAACGCTCGGCTACAAGACGCCGAATGAGGTATTCTTCAAACGACCACTTGTTGCACTTCAAACTTGAATCCGCGGACAAACAGATAGATTTCAATCAGTAGATTTTCCATAAGCAAGAAAATTCTACTCAATCTGCTGTTTGTCTGTCTTTTCAACTACTGATTCGCATATGTAGTATTTGTATTTCGGTTGTGGCTCTTCATCAAGCGGGATCTCGCGCAGGATGTGTAGTGAACCCCGAAAATGAGACAAACTGAACCTGACCCGCTTTGATGGACACCCAGATCAGACCCAATGCTATATTCGGGTCGGGAGGTGTTCATGGCAGAACCGAAAAGAAAATTTACCCCTGAGTTCAAATTGGAAGCCGTCCGGCTCGCCGCCGCAGGCGACAAACCAAATTAAACCTCCAACCAAGTCGGTTGACAGTGTGCTGCCAGCTACCGGCGGCCAGAACGCTGGCCGCCGGTAGCTGGCAGGTCATGACGATCTGAGTCGTTGCTAGGATTTGCCCGGGTCGCAGGCCGTCTAACGTTTCGAGACCGTGTCGCTGCCTGTATTCGTGACCCACACGCCGTTCGGCGTGACGGCGATTCCGAGCGGGCTTTTGCCCACCGTCGAAGTCTGGATGAGACTGCCATCTTTCCCCAGCACTGAGACCGTGTTGCTGCCGTTGTTGACGACGGCAATGCCCCTTGAGCTAATGGCGATGCCCGATGCGCCGTCGCCGACTGTGGTCGTCGCTAACACCGCGCCATCCGCCGTATTCAATTTCATCACGCTCTTGCTGAAGAAGTTCGTCACCCAGATATTGGTTCCGTCGTAGGCCAGGCCGAACGGGCCGTCGCCGACCGGATAAGTGCCGAGCACGGCGCCCAAGACTGACATCTTCGTCACGGTGTTATCTTTGTTGTTGGTCACCCAGAGATTGACCCCATCCGAGGCCAACCCGACAGGGCGACGACCGACTTTGAAAGTGCCTAAGACCGAACCTGTGCTCGACAGCTTGGTCACGGTGTTGCTCCGGTCGTTCGACACCCAGACGGACTGGCCATCAATAAGCACTCCGAGCGGGCCGTCGCCGACGGTGAAGGTTCCGAGTACTCTGCCGTCGATTCCTAATTTCATCACCGTGTCATCCGCATAATTCGCCACCCAGACATAAGTTCCATCCGAGGCGATGCCGGTTGGATTTTTGCCGACGAGGTATTTACCGATAATCGAGCCGTCGCTCGCCACGCGCATGACGTTGCCGTCGAATTGGTTCGTCACCCAGATATAGGTGCCGTCGGAGGCGACGCCGGTTGGCCCGTCACCAACAACATATGACGCCGTCGGGTCAACGTCCGCCGGCGTGATCTTGGCAGTTGCCTGCGCCAGTGAGACGACTGACAACGATAACACGGCACCCGCAAGGAACAGCGCCCGCAACAGAACTTTCTCTCTTTGATTATTTCTTCTCATTTGCGTTCTCCTTTAGCGTCCTTCGGCCAGTCCACCCAACCGATTGATTCGGCGATCCATCTGGCTTTGGATAACCCCGGGCACGATCCCCACCGTTGAAGTGGCTCGTTGCCGTAGCGGACGTTCCCGATATGCGACGACTTGTCGGCGTCAATCACCGGGTCGGGGTCGGTGAAGCCCAGACTGCGCCGCAGTAATTCCATGTCCGTGGGAGCTCCGGTGAGGAACGACCAGCCCTTGCCGACTTTGTAAGCTTCGGCATAACTCCGAAGCACGGCGGGCGTATCTTCCTCCGGCTTGAGCGTAAACGAATACATGAAGATGTCTCGCCCCAGCCGGCTGCCGAGCAGATGCTGAAGCTTGACCAGGTTCGCCGTAATGCCGGGGCAGACGCCGTCACACTTCACGTACATGAAGTTGATGAGGACGATCTTGTCCTTGAGCAGGTCGTCGTAGAACCGAACTTTTTTTCCTTCATGCGTAGTCAGGAGGACGTTTGGGAAATGAAGTTGCCTGATCCTCTCGCGCGACGATGTATTCTCGACCGACACGCGCGACGCCGGCGTCTCAGCCCGCGCCACGAGAGCGCCGGCGAAGGGAGCCGCCCCCAGCAACGCCATGACGCTTCTTCTACTGATGTTCTTCATAGTTCAACTGATCCTTTCTCCAATCTCCGGTGGCAGCCTCTCACACGCCCCGTGGAGAGGCGCGCGACAGGCGCGGCGACGGACTACGGATTGGTGTTCGTGTCTCCCGTGTCGTTGATCTCCAGGAGCACCATCATCGCGTGGTCTTCATGCACGACGTTGTGGCAGTGGATGGGGTAGCGCCCGGTGAAGTCGCGGAAGCGGAAGAACAGTTCCGCCTGCATGTTGTGCTCCAGCCGTAGAACGTCCTTGCGGCCTGCCTGAATAATCCCGGAGGTGGCGGGGGCGACGCCGTTGATCTTGAGCGTCTGGAACTCTTCAAAGTGCATGTGAATCGGGTGCTGCCAGCCGCCGGAGTTGTTCTGGAAAATCCACTTCTCGACCGTGTTGCGCTTGATGGCGAAGCGCGTATCCGCACAGTCGGCGAACTTACCGTTGACTGCCCACTGCCCGTTATTCCTCTCGAACCTGAAGGTGCGTGTCACCACCGGCGCGGGGAGCGTGTCCGGGAAGGCGTAGAAGTAGACGGCCTGAGTGGCCGGGATGAGCGCCGGGTTGATGCTGTTGTCGGCGACGACGGGGCCGTCAACGACGATCTTCAGTATCTTGTCGCCCTGCCCCGGGGCCAAGACGTTGCCCGTCGGGCCGCGACCGTCAACTTGCTCCATGCGGTTCTCGATGTAGAACGTCTTGCCCTGAAGTCCCGTGAAGTCAACGATCACATCCACGCGCTCGGCGACCGCGATACGGCAGCCATTGGGAACCTGCACGGGTTTCTTCAGGAGATTGCCGTCGGTGCTGATCTGCCAGATCGGTTTGCTGGAATTGTTGGTCGGGTCGAGCAGGGATAGCTGGTAGAAGCGTGACGGCCCCATGTTCAACCAGCGAAAGCGATAGCGGCGCGGGCTGACATGGAGTACGGGCTGAACCTTGCCGTTGACCAGGAACTTATCTCCGAGGATGCCGTCAAGGTTGAACAGGTCGAAAGCCAACTGATCGGTCACGGGGTCGTAGACGGCGTCGTTGAACACCATGTTGATGTCGTAGTCGGGGAAGGTTGGGAGTTTGAAGCCCGTGTTCTCATTGCCCGTGTCGTAGGCGGAGTTTTCCGGATGGAAGAGGTTGTACATGCCGGCCAGACCCTTGTAGACGTTCTGCGCCGTGAAATCAATGCGGTGGTCGTGATACCAGAGCGAGTGCATTGACTCCCTGATGTCGCCGGTGCCGGGATGCGTGGAGTTGATGCCGGCCAGCACGTTCGGGTAGTGATGGTCGTAGAATTTGCCGCTGGCGTTGAAGAAGCAGGGGAAGCCGTCCGACTCCGACGGCGTGTGCCCGTTGTGCAAGTGAGTGGTGGTCGAGTTCAGCCCGAAACCGTTGTTCTCCGCAGGCAAATCGTTGAACTGGCGCACGAGGATCGGCTCGCCGTAGCGGGCGACGAAGAGCGGCCCCGGAAACCTTCCATCGAAGCCCCACAGTGTCGTCGGCTGGACGAAGTCCGGCGACGATTTAGCCAGAAACGCCTTCTCGTGAATCTCGTAATACTTCTGCGGGGGGAACTGCGCGAACGCCTGATGCGCGATTGTGCGGCTCTCGCCTCCCAAAAGGTTCGGGGCAGCTTGCGGGTCTGGCCCGGTCAGTGCGGCAGCGTCCGCGACCGGCTGCTTGATGACCAGACGCGGCATGTCCTCGATGAACGCCCTAGTAGGGCGGCTCTGCGGCGTGTTGAAAACGTAACCGGCGCTGGTCAGCGGGCGCGCACTCAATCCAACCTTCGGGATGAGCATCCCTGCGGTGGTGAGAAGACCCATCTTTAACAGGTCGCGCCGATGCAACCCTGCGGCGATGAGTTCGCGCCTGTTTTTAGCCGCGACTATTGATGCTTTCTCTCGTGTTTTATCTCTCCTGGGAAGCTTTGCCATCACGTATTCTCCTTCTGAGCAAGTGTTGCGGGGACAGTGGTACGTAAGCTCGTTCAAGCTATCGCACAGTCATCATTCTTCAGTTTCACTTTCCCGCCTCCGAGGCCAAGCCCTTAATCGGCTCGGCAAACCAGAACCATGCGGTAGCAGGCGGCGGAGACGGGGCGATTAGCCCTTTGAGGTGACTCGTCTTCGCGCACAGGTAGGCCGGTACTATCGAACTACAACGGCGTGCCTCAATAAATCCTTGTATGAATTAACGGCTGTTCGGGCAGTAGTGAGCGCAGACTCTGCTGAAGCTGAAACGGCAACCACTCCGCAGTGGGGCTTAAACTTCCGCATCCCCAGCGATGATCGGCTGCACTCCAATTTTTGATGATATTTCTTCGACCTGACTCTAAGGTCAAATGAGCAGATCGCGCTCTGGCCTCGGCAAAAGGAACCATTGGACAGCGGGCGAGTGACTCGACCTACACGCGCTCGAATATAACGCATGTAAGATAATCTCTGCCGACGTGATCGTATGTAGTCTACATTACATTGAAGACAATGTCTATATAATCCTTACATAGTCATAGTGGGTCAGTTTGAAATTCTGAGCCAGCATTTATCAGTGCTCTAATTTGAAACTGACCCACTAGGGAATGCCGTTCGCCTCCCCCTCTTCGGCGCGGACTTTTGCCGGGGCACCCGACGTTTTCTTCCACCCTTTCGTACGTCGCTCCCGTGTGCGTGTCAACGCGAGAATTCCTGACCCCCTTGATCCCCCTGCATGCTACACCGGCCCCGCAGAACACCCTCAGGCGAGCGCCAGTTCGATGTGTGAAAAGAGTTCATCGGGCGTCGGGTTGCCGAGCGAGAGCGTGCGCCCGTCCAACACGTAGGTCGGCACGGAGAACACGTCGTCTACGTTTCGGCTGCCTTCAGCCTCCAGGTTAATCAATTCAAGGTTGATGCGGGCGAACCGCATGCCGACCTCGTCCGCGAGGCGCATCGCCTCCGCACACGCCCAACAATGTTCAGCCACATAAATGCGCAAGGTTAGTTCTTTATCATTGCTCCCCATCTTGATCCCCCTCTGCCTGTTGCCCCTTATAAGCCGCGCGGATATTTGAATCTGCGTGGTCGGTTTCTCCCCGACTACTTCGTCTCAGTTTTCACGGTCGAAATTTTGTTGCCCGAACAGTGTTGCAACCGTCGTCAAAATATATACGTCCTCGGCATCTCAACCGCAGTCCAATTAGTAACGCAGGGAAACGCGTTTGCGATGTAAGCAAGCTTACTTTCAATTTTGCAACTCAGCTTAACTCGACCCCCGGTCGAAGATAGATAGGAAACGCGCACCGTAAGGCGGGCGAAAATTCGCTGTGAGATTCATACTGGAAGGGGAATAACGAGGCCGAAATTAAACTTCTATGAGTTGCAACAATCGTTGCTACCGTTCAATCCCGGCGGGCGAACGAGGTGTAAGGGCGGCCCCGGCTCCTCTTGAAGGCGTGTGCATGTATGTGAGCTTACAAAGTTCTGAGGCGTCGTCGTACGCTACATCGGCCATGTGCTACCCGAAGGTTTCTCGGCGCGACTCGACGCATTGATCGCCGAACTGGGATGAGCGTTTCCGCAGGAGGGATTAGCTGGCGCACTCAGCGGCTTGCCGTGAAGGCCCTGTACGGCTTCTTCCGCCGGGCCTCTGCCTCCCCGGCCACTCTACGAAGCTGCTCCAGGTTGAGGATCGAAATCTGCCTCCGCCCGACCCCTATTACCCCCTCGCCCCGTAGTTCGGCAAGAGTGTTGCTAACCGTTTCGCGGTAGACGCCCAGCATGTCGGCGATCTCCTGCTGGGTCGTTCCCTTGATGGCGCGCGCGCCTTCATCCGAAAGCTTGAGGAGTACCTTGGCGACCCGCTCCGGTATTTTCTTGAAGACAATGTCGCCCATCCGCTCCCGCGCGTCGTAGAGGCGTTTGCCGACTTCCTCCAGCATCCTCAACCCGATCTCCGGTTTCACACGTATCAATCTTTTTACGTCTGCGCTTCTCATCACGCACAGCAGGCAATCCTCCGCCGCTTCGGCAAAGAGCTGCCGCATGTTCTGACCGAGCAACGCCATCTCCCCGAAGAAGGTCATCGGTTCAAGCGTCTGGACGATGAACTTGCGGCCCTCCGTCGAAAGAAGGTAAAGATGCACAGATCCCTTCTTCAGCAGGAAGAGAATCTCACCCGTTTCGTCCGGCCTGTAAATCACTTGGCCCTTGCGGACAGGCTTCATCGCTACTGCTGCGTCAAGTCTTCTTATTTCTTCCTTCCTCAGATCACTGAAGACAGGCATGTCCATAAGGCAGGCTGCCTTCGTGAAGTCATTAGGCGAGACGCCGAGCATCCGCGTCGCCGAGAAGGGGATCAACTGGGCGGTGGCTGCCGCTAGAGTAAGAGGCGCAGTTCCGACGGCGGCCCGCCCGGACACTGCCTGCCCGGCCTCTCTTCGTTTGACGCCTACATTTGAATTGGGCGGGTTAAGATTCTTCTCAACCATATTTACCTCCAGGATTGCGCGATGCGATTAGCTTGATGGGGAACATACGCTTGTTTGAACTGCGGGCGGCAGAAGCATTAGGGGCGGCATGAGAATGCACACCCTGCGTCAGTCTTACTCCGCCCCCGAAAGTTCTCCCGGCTGTATGCATTCAGGAGTGATGACTGTCTTGCTCCCCTTGGATTCCCCTGCATAATGTCAGGGCCGACCGGAGGCAAGGTGGTTTCGCTCCGGTCGGCCCTTTGTTAGCCCGCCAAACTTCAGCGGACTCCATCTGGTTTTTCTTCCGGGCGAAGTTCTCAGCCCGGGATGCCGGCGGCGGCCTTAGCGAGTGGCCGCAGAAGAATTGACATCGCCGAGGAAGACTTGTCCGCCGAACCGACAGCCGCCCGGCACAAGTTCCGAGGGCGTGCAGAGCGGGTTGCCGACGTGCCAGAATGGCGTGATGAAGTGGGTGTCGAAGCGGTCTTTAAGGTTCGGCTGCGGCCTGCTCGGCCCGTTGTCCACACCGATTGAGATGAATGGATGCACCACATCCTCCACGACGACGCCGGCGACGCGCGTGATTGAGCGCATGTCACCGGTGGCCCGGATGGTGTTTCCGCTGTTGGAGTATGACTCCACCTTCCCGGAGTACATCATCATCTCGAACGGGCCGAAAACGCCGTTGGCGTTGACGGTCCCGACGCCGCAGGTCACCTGCCGCGGGTTGATCGTGAAGGTCGAGACTTGGCTCGCCACAGAAGCATCCGTGTACAGTCCCGCGCCCTCGTTGCTGAGTTCGCCGTTCCACGTGACGTTGCTACTCTGCGCGTAAGCCACGGCCGCGAGAGCGGTCACCAGCATTGCAATCATGAGAATTGTTCGCTTCATGTTCCTTTATCCTCCATCTGTTGGTTAAGGGTTTTAAACGCCCTCCCTTCGAGCGTCTAAAGCACAGGTTTACCGCGAGGCGTGCGGGGCCTCCCGGCGCACACGACTCCCCTTCCGGGCACAGCTTCCGTTCGCCCGGGGGTACGCACGTCATGTTCGATCAGGCCATGAGTGCGGTTGCACTCACTTCAGTTTCTTTCTACGCACGCGGTGGTAGCCGAGGGAGGCCACCGCTAGGAACGTGATTAGTAGTCCGAGGAGGACTACGTCGTTGAGAATAAACCCAGCCCGACTGCCGTAAGCAGCCCCGCTAGGAGGAGCTGTGCCGCGCAGCAGAGGGCGGTGAGCGCCGCGCCGACGCCGACAGCCAAAAAAGCTCGCCCCAGATGCTACCGGCCCTGCGCGCCCGTCGCGGCGTTATCGTGCCCGCCTGTTGAAAATAAGACGCCCATCTTCTACAAGGTCTTAAACGTGGTCACTGTGACGGCCGCCCGCCGCGAGATGACGGTCGGGGGGCGGTTCTATGCAACAAGGGCTCGCAGCAACTGCCACCGACCCCTGGCCATCGAGTAGCTCCCTCC
>JAIVJG010000248.1:0-1727 GCA_020200155.1 Acidobacteriota bacterium
TGTGGATCAACGTTGCGCTGGTACCCTTCGTACTCGGTGCTCCAGACCTCGTCGAGCAGGTCGTTGCGCGACCAGGCGCGGCCCGGATCGCTCGCCAGACGTTCGAGGATGTGAAACTCAAGCGGCGTCAGTTCAACGCGCTGGCCGCGCAGAGAGACTTCGTGGCGACGCTTATCAATCACCAGATCGCCAATCGTATAGCGGTCGCCGTCAGAATTTTTCTCAGCCTCTCCCGGCGCGAACCTGTTGGCGCGTCTCAGCAATGCCTGCACGCGCACTTCCAGTTCGCGCGGGCTGAAAGGCTTCGCCAGATAGTCGTCCGCACCGGCCTCGAACCCCGCGACCTTATCTTCCACACCGTCGTGCGCTGTCAGGAAGAGCGCGGGCGTCTTGATGCCACGCTCGCGGACTCGCTTGAGCAGTTCAAGTCCGGTCATCCCCGGCATCGTCACGTCAAAGATAAAGCAGTCGAAGCTACCCGTCAGCGCCGGCTCCAACGCATCCTCGGCACACTCTTTTTCCTCGACCTCGAACTTCAGCCGTCGGAAATATTCCGCCAGCAAAAGGCGCATGCTCAGGTCGTCATCAACAATCAGCAGTCTTAGGCTCACTCGTTTTTAACTTTAACCCCACACGGTTTCAGGCTAGAACAACTCCAGGCGATCTTGTGTTTCGATTATAGCGCAAGAGCCGGCAAATCGCGCGGCACGCGGCGCGGCTTTCGTCCCAGCGGCGTGTTAAAGGCCGCCTCGTCTTGACGCCCAAAGCTCTTGCTACGTATAGTTTTGGTTTACGGAATCAAGCGGCAAACGATCCCTCCCACAAGCAGGCGGTTCACAGTCGAAGCAACCGGTGATGCGCGATCTACGGCGACTTTTAGTCTATCTCAAACCACACGGGGGAAAGTTCACGCTCGCGACCGTCGCGATGCTCGCCGGAGGTCTCTTGCAGAGCGCAATCGGCGCGCTCATCGTTCCCATCTTCGACCAGGCGCTCCGGCAGGGCGGAAGCCAGACGGAGCGTACCCCGACCCTCTTCGGTTTGCAACACTTCATCCCCGACTCCGGTTTCGCCGCGTGGCGCACCATCGCACTGCTGCTCATCGTTTTCACCCTCGCCAAAGGCGTCGCCGAATATTTTTCAACTTACCTGATGGCGCGCGTCGGTCAGGAGTCTGTTCGACAGCTACGCGAGGACATGTACTCGCATCTTCATTCGCAATCGGCTGACTTTTTCGAGCGACACCGCACCAATTATCTTGTCTCGCGGCTCGTCGGGTCGGCGGCGGCCATCGAAACCGCCGTGGCTCATACCGTGCGCGATATGCTGCGCGAGAGCTTCACGCTCATCTTCTTTCTCGCGGCTTCGTTCTACTACTCCTGGCGACTGACGCTCGGCTCGCTCCTCATCGCCCCCGTCATCGGCCTGATGACCGCGCGCTTCGGTCGCTCGCTTCGCAACCTCGCACGCGAGTCTTTCGACGGCAACCAGCGCCTCGTTGACACCGCGCAGGAGGCTCTCGCCAATCAAACCATCGTCAAAGCCTACGTGGCGGAGGAGCGCGAGCGTGGCCGCTTCTCTCGCGTCGCACGGCAGATCATGCGCGCGAACCTTCGCACCGCCAAGATTAACGGCATCGCTCCGCCGGCCATCGAAATGGTGGGCGTGCTCGCCGTCGCCGTCCTGCTCTTCTTCGCACAGCGCGAGATCGTCAACGGCCACCTGAA
>JAIVJG010000248.1:1786-7995 GCA_020200155.1 Acidobacteriota bacterium
TCGGGCGGCGGCAAGTCAACCCTGACGAAGTTGATTCCGCGCTTTCACGACCCCACGCAGGGCGCTGTGCTGTGGGACGGCGTTGACCTACGCGACGCGAGCGTCAAGAGCCTTCGCCGCAACATCGCGTTGGTGACGCAGGAGACCGTACTCTTCAACGACACCGTGCGCTACAACATTACCTACAGCCGGCCCGGCGCGACCGAGTTGGAGATCGAAGAGGCCGCGCGCGTCGCTTTCGCGCACGACTTTATAATGGAACTGCCGGCGGGCTACGATACTGTGGTCGGCGAGCGCGGCATCTTTCTTTCGGGCGGCCAGCGCCAGCGACTCGCCATCGCGCGAGCTGTGCTTGCCGACACCCCCGTGCTCGTGCTCGACGAGGCGACCTCCGCGCTCGATGCCGAGTCCGAGCGTTACGTGCAGAAGGCGCTCAACAATCTGACGCGCGGGCGCACGACTGTCGTCATCGCGCACAGGCTCTCGACCGTCCGCCGCGCCGACATGATCGTCGTCATAGAGCGCGGGCGCATCATCGAGACCGGCAGGCACGCCGAACTGCTCGCGACCGGCGGCGCGTACCAACGGCTCTACGAACTTCAATTCGCGGACGAAGAGGAGGAAGTCGGCACCACGCAATAAGCAGCGCGCAGTCGGAGAAAGGCAGATGAAAATTGCTTTTCCGTTGACTGCCCTGCCGCCTATCGCCTGCTGCCTTACTGAAGTATGAAATCCATGACCGGCTTCGGGCGCGGCGCGGCGACGGGGCACGACTTCAACGTCGCCGTTGACCTCAAGACCGTCAACAATCGCTTTCTCGACGTGCATCTGCGGACGAGTTCGGAGCTTGCCAGCGTCGAGGCGATGATGCGGCGACGCATCGGCGAGCGGCTCTCGCGCGGTCGCGTGGACGTGAACGTGACGGTTGACCGCACGACGGAAGTTCAGTACGAACTAAACCGCCCACTCATCGCCGGCTTCATCCAAGCCATGCGCTCGATGCAACAGGAGTTCGGTCTGTCGGGCGAGCCGGACATCAACGTGCTGGCGCGGCTACCGGGCGCATTGCAGGCCGCGCGAGATGGCATCACTGAAGAGACTGTGCGCGGCATCGAACAGGCGGTCGAGCAGGCACTAGACGAGTTGGAAGCGATGCGCCGGCGTGAGGGCGAAGCACTGGCGACGGAGATGCACGCGCGGCTCGACGATATCGAACACAGCGTGCCGATTATCGAAGCTCTGGCCGGCGGACAGATCGAGGCCTATCGCTCTCGCGTCTACAAAAGAATCAGCGAAATGCTGGCGCGCGATGGTCTTGAGATTATCGAACTCGATCAGGGGCGGCTGGCTCAGGAGGTCGCGTATCTCGCAGATCGCAGCGACATCACAGAGGAGATCACGCGCTTGCGTAGCCACATCGCCCAGTTCCGCGAGACGCTCGGCGGGGACGGCGAGATCGGCAAGCGGCTCGACTTTCTTTCGCAGGAATTGAACCGCGAAGCCAACACTGTGCTCTCAAAGTCCACCGACGTGGCGATCAAGGAGGCAGCGCTCGCCATCAAGGCGGCGGTCGAAAAACTTCGCGAGCAGGTGCAGAACGTTGAGTGAGGCGCACGTCACCGTCGAAAATAAGAGCGTAGCCCGCGAACATGGCTACAGGGGCATTCTCTTCGTCATCAGTTCGCCGTCGGGCGGCGGCAAAGGGACTCTGATTCGCCGCATCCTCGCAAGCGTACCGGGCCTCGGCTACTCTGTGTCGTGGACGACACGCGCGCAACGCCCCGGCGAGCGCGACGGGGTTGACTATCACTTCGTCTCCGTCGAAGAATTCGAGGAGATACGCGAGCGGGGCGGCTTTCTCGAATGGGCGGTGGTGCACGGCAATTTGTACGGCTCTGCGCGTCACGTCGTGGAGCAGGAGTTGGCCGAAGGGCGCGACATCGTTCTTGAGATTGACGTGCAGGGCGCTGCGTCCGTCCGCGCATCAATGAACTCGGTGGTCAGCATCTTCATCCTCCCCCCGTCCTTCGAGGTGTTGCGCGAGAGACTCACCGCAAGGATGACGGAACGGCCAGATGCGCTCGCCCTCCGCCTGCTCAACGCGCGGGGCGAGGTCGAACACTACAGGGAGTTCGACTACGTCTTGCTCAACGACAAGGTCGAGCGGGCGGCGTCGCAGTTGGCTTCGATTGTGTACGCCGAGAGGGCACGGCGCGAGCGGCAGGAGTGGCTCGCACGCCGCGTGGTCGAGACCTTTCCACATTCCTCGCCCGTTGAATAAAGAGCCTGAAATGGCTATCAAAAACCTCGTTAACTTGAAATCAGGAGGAGACCGGCCCGGAGTGGCTTGGGACGAGAGTTATGACTAAAGCTGCTGAGTCCGTGACGAGCGTAGAGAGCGAGGAGGAGTTGGGAAACGGGTCGCCGGAGTTGGATTCCAAGTACCGGATGATCATCGTGGCAGCGCAGAGGAGCAAGCAGATTCAGAGGGGAGCGCGCCCGCGCGTCGAGATGGACGCGCAGCGGCACAAGCCGACGCGCATCGCGCTCGAAGAGGCGTTGCGCGGCAAGGTCGAATTCAGCTTCACCGACCCTGACTGAGACCTGTTTGTTGTGCGGAGGCGGGCGAGTGGAGACAGGCACTTGAATTGACGGTGCCCGGCTTCACACATCTCTGCCTTATATCTTTGCCTTCTGCTTTCTCACATCCCCTTGTAATCCGGCCCGCCCCCGCCTTCGGGCGTGACCCAGTTGATAATCTGGTAAGGGTCCATGATGTCGCACGTCTTGCAGTGGACACAATTCGAGAAGTTGATCTGCAATTTCCGCCTCCCGTCGGCTCCGCCTTCGACCATCTCATAGACGGCAGCCGGACAGAAGCGCTGGCAGGGGTTGCCATACTCTTCCGCGCAACGCGTAGAGCAAATATTCGTGTCCAGCACGTGCAGGTGCGCGGGCTGATCCTCGTTGTGGGAGACAGCGGCATGGTAAACGTCTGTCACTTTGTTGAAAGTAAGCTTGCCGTCGAAACGCAGCTTGGGATAACGCTGCTCGATGTCGTCGCCGTGATAACCGTAGTCGGAGAGTTTCTTCAAGGCCGTGTGCCCCGCCTCTCCGGCGGCGCGGTCGAACAAGCCCCATGCGCGCCCGCCCGTGACGAACTGCAAGCCCGCATTGGCAAGTCCGAGCCAGCGTCCGTGTTTGAAGCCGGAGTGAAAATTTCTCACGCGCTTCAACTCGCCCATGATCCAACTCCCACGTACAAGGCGCGAATAGAGCTTCAACTGGTTGGCGGAAAAATCATTCGCGAGCAGCGCCTCGAAGATGGCTTCGGCGGCGAGCATGCCGCTCTTGATCGCGGTGTGAATGCCTTTGAGCCGCTGCGAGTTGAGAAAGCCCGCGCCGTCGCCGACGAGCAGCACGCCGTCCGCGTACATTTGCGGGATCGCGAAATACCCGCCCGCCGCAATCGCCTTCGCGCCGTAGCGAATCATCTTGCCGCCTTCGAGCAGTTTTCGTATGAAAGGATGCGCCTTGTAGTTCTGGAATTCCGCGTGAGGGTCTAGCAGCGGGTCACGGTAGTCGAGTCCGGTCACGTAGCCTATGTTCAGGATGCGATTCTGCATTCCGTAAATCCAGCCGCCGCCGTAGGTGTTACCGTCCGATGGATAGCCGAGCGTGTGCGTCACACGTCCGGCGGGGTAGCGGCCGTCCGGCAGTTCCCAAAGCTCTTTGACGCCCAGACTGTAGACCTGCGGTTCGCGTCCGTCATTGAGATTAAGCCGCTGCGAGAGTTGTTTTGTGAGCGATCCGCGCGGCCCCTCGCCAAGCACAGTGACCTTCGCGAGAATGTCCACGCCCGGCTCGAAGTTAGGCTTCTGCTTTCCTTCACGGTCAATTCCCTTGTCGCCCGTCCGCACTCCCACGACTCGATCCCTTTCGTCGTAGAGCATCTCCGCGCCGGGAAACTCCGGGAAGATGTTAACGCCGGCTTCCTCACATTTTTCGCCGAGCCACGCCGTCAGCTTGTTAAGGGAAACGATATAGTAACCGTGATTGTTAAGCGGAGGCGGGGTGAGCGGCGACTTGATGGCGCGGTTTTTCGTCAGGTAGAGGAAGAAATCTTCCTTGACGGGCGATTCAAGCGGCGCGCCCTGCTCGACAAAATCCGGCATCAATTCCGCCAGCGCCTTCGGGTCCATCACCGCGCCTGAAAGAATGTGAGAGCCGACCGCCGCGCCCTTCTCGATGACAGCGATCTGAACTTCGCCGAGCGGCTGACCCTGTCGCTCGCCTCTTGCCACAGCCTCGTCGTGTCGTGCGATGAGCCGCGAGAGGTGCAGCGCGCCGCTCAAATTCGCCGGCCCGGCCCCTACGAACAACACATCCATGTCTATACTTTCACGTTGCATCGTATGACTCCTGACGGATGAATCCGCTCCGTGAATCAGGAAAAGTTTTCCCTTGAGTCAACGGGTAAAAGCTTGTAAATGAATCGCCATTCAGTTTAGCCGCAGAGGGTGGAAATAGCAAAACAGCCGCCCCGCTATCGCGTTTCAGCTTTGCGATTTGCTGATTTGAATGCCCCGGCACATAATCATTTAACTTTTCAAGACAACTAATCAGGAGCGCAGAATGGCCGAACACGCACACACAAACCGCCTCGTCAACGAATCGAGTCCTTACCTTTTACAGCACGCGCACAACCCTGTGGATTGGTACGCATGGGGCGAAGATGCGCTGGGGCGTGCGCGGAATGAGGGCAAACCGATTCTCCTCAGCATCGGCTATTCCGCCTGCCACTGGTGCCACGTCATGGAGCGCGAGTCGTTCGAGAACGAAGAGATCGCAAGCTTGATGAACGAGCACTTCGTCAACATCAAGGTGGATCGTGAGGAGCGTCCCGACCTCGACCAGATTTACATGAACGCCGTACAGTTGATGACGCGGCACGGCGGCTGGCCGCTCACGGTCTTTCTCACGCCCGACCTCGTTCCCTTCTATGGCGGTACATATTTTCCGCCTGAAGACCGTTACCAGATGCCGGGCTTCAAACGCGTGCTCACGTCTATTGCCGACGCATACCGCAAACAACCCGATCAGGTTGCACAATCCGCACGCGAGATTCTCGCGGAGCTTAATCAGATGTCGCGTGCACAGGCGTCTCAGGATGCGCTAACGGTAAGCCTGCTCGACAATGCCTTTGAAACTTTATCGCGCACCTACGATTCGCGGCACGGCGGCTTCGGCTCCGCGCCGAAATTTCCGGCAGCGATGAACCTTGAATTCCTGCTACGTACTTTCAATCGTACGGGCGGGGCGAAGGCTTTGGAGATGGTGGCGCACACCTGCCGCAAGATGGCCGAGGGCGGGATGTATGACCAACTTGGCGGAGGCTTTCATCGCTATTCGACCGACGCGCGCTGGCTCGTCCCGCACTTCGAGAAGATGCTCTACGACAACGCGCTGCTCTCGCGCCTCTACCTTCACGCATATCAGGCGACCGGAGAAGAATCCTTCCGTCGTATTGCCGAGGAGACGCTCGATTATGTGATGCGGGAAATGACGGACGCGAACGGTGGGTTTTATTCCACGCAGGACGCCGACTCGGAAGGCGTTGAGGGAAAGTTTTTCGTCTGGGACATAGATGAGATCATTGAGCTTCTCGGCGCGGAAGACGGCTACCTGTTCTGCGCCTATTACGACGTGACCGCAGGTGGGAACTTCGAGGAGAAGAACATCCTCAACATCTCTCGCCCGGTCGAAGCCGTCGCGCGGGAGATGAACGTCTCCGTCGAACGATTGCGTGAAGCTCTTGAAAGCGGGCGAAGAAAACTATTCGACGTGCGCGAGTCGCGCGTCAAACCGGGACGCGACGAAAAAGTCCTGACGGCGTGGAACGGCTTGATGCTTGAGAGTTTTGCGGAAGCTTCAGCCATTCTTGACCGAAATGATTACAGGCTGCTGGCGGAACGCAACGCACAGTTCATACTTGAACACCTCAGCAAAGACGGATTGCTGCTCCACGTTTATAATCGAGGCCAAGCTAAACTGAACGGCTATCTCGACGATTATTCCTTCGTCAGCTCAGGGCTGCTGACACTCTTTGAGACGACAGGAACTCTCCGCTGGCTCGAAGCGGCTGCCTCGTTGACGGAAAAGATGATCGAGGAATTCTGGGACGATACGGAAGGCGGATTCTTCTACAC
>JAIVJG010000152.1 GCA_020200155.1 Acidobacteriota bacterium
CGTCGTCGCTCATTCGACGCTCACCTTAATTCTCGCCGGCTCCGAGCCTTTGTCGTGAAAAAAGCTCACACGCTCCTGCACCATGTCAACTTCGAGCACGTATTCGCCGTGCTCTTTCGGGGCTTTGATGGAGAGCTGCATGGTCACTTCTTCTCCGGGCCGGGTGTCGTGCGGGAGGCTCGCGCCGCCGTCGAGGTCGTTGACCACCTTTTCGCCGTCGGGCTTCAGCCAGCGGTCGCGCAGCGTGATGGCGTAGCGCGCGTCGTCCTCGCCGAGCGCGGGCCAGACGCTCGTGCTGACGTTACGGACGCGCACCTCGATGATCTCCTGCTGCCCGGCCCTGAGTCTGGTCGGAGCATCGGGCAGCGTGATTGACGCCTTGAAGCCTCCATCGGGCAAAGGCGAGGTGATTCGCGTCGAAGTCTCCGGCGCGGCGTTGCCGGGAGCGCCCCCTGCGGCGGCGTTGGACGCGGGAGTCGTCGGTGCAGACTCGCGGGCGGGTTCGGAGTCGCAGGCGGACGTGGCGGCGAACGCGCACGCGAGGGCGAGCGCGGCGGTACGGCGTAGTTTCATCATCAAAGCTACCTTCATTCTTGGAGTCCCTTTCAAGACCGGAATTTCACCACAGAGGACACGGAGCTACACAGAGGAAAGACAAAGGAAGAGCGAAAGCGGAAAGACAAAGAGATGCAAAGGCTCTTCTCCGGTTTTCCCTCTGTGTGCCTCTGTGTCCTCTGTGGTTAAAGTTTTGCATCGCACTCTTACTGTTCGAGGGGCGCGGCGGGCGAGGCGATGGTCAGCAAAACCATTCTCAGTTTCGTCCGCCGCGAATAGACAGGTATTTGTACCGGAACGGCGTCCACAATCTCAAGTCCCCGGCGCTTGATGGAGTCGCGGCAGGAGCGCAACTCGCTTTCGAGGCACAGCGAGGCGATCCGGCGTTTGTCGCCGCGAGCGAGCGCGCCCGCGAACTTCTCCCTGCCTTCCGCAGTGACGAAGTAGTCGCCGACGTAGGCGCAGAGGATGGGGGCGTCGCTCGCCAGCAGCGATTCGACGCCGCTCGTCAGCATCCCGCTCTCGACCCACACCTCCACGTTCGTCAGCGGTTGTCTTTCGGCGGGAGTCAGAAATTTTTCAAGCTCGTAATCCCGCAGGACGTAGCGCGACTCTTCCTTGTAGGCGTCGTAATTTTCAAAGACGGTCGGACGCCCGCTCCATTCGTGGCGCGTGATGTATGAAAGCGCGAACAGGCATTGCGCGAGCAAGGCGCACAGCAGCAGCGCAGCCACTCCAACGCTGACGGCACGCGCTTGCTGCGCCCGCACGCGCGACGCCGTCAAGAGCGTGGACGCGGAACAAAGGAGCGTCACCCCGCCGACCACTTCGACAAACACGGCATAGCGCGCGTAGCCCGTGAGCATCGCCGCCCAGAGGAAAGCCCCTGCGAGCGTCACGAAGCCGAGGAGCCGGAGGCGTCGGTCGCGCCGCGCCGCGAAGAGGCACACGACGGCGACGACGAAGGCGAGAGAAACCCTGCCTGAGTAGACCGCAATCTCGCCCATGCGTTCGGGCTTGAGCGTGATGCGAAGGGGCCAGGCGAGCGTCTCCCACAGTCCGCGCGGCCCCCACCTCTGGTCGTATAAATTGAAGTTCGGCCAGAAGTGCGAGTGGAAGAGCGTGTTGTAAAAAGGGAAGACGGGATTGCCGGTTTCGCGCCACACGAAGAGCGTGAAGGGCAGGAGCGGGAGCGCGAAGGCGGCGGCAAGCCACGCGGCGTCCGCTGCCAGCTTCAGTCCGACGCGCG
>JAIVJG010000086.1:0-1137 GCA_020200155.1 Acidobacteriota bacterium
GCCGCAGGAAGAACTCAACACCAGACAGGTCTTCGAGCGACGCTCGAAACTTATCAGCGCGATGCGCCGCCACTTGGATGACCACGGCTACCTCGAAGTCGAAACGCCGATGCTCTCGCCCATCGCCTCCGGCGCGGCGGCGCGTCCCTTCAAGACGCACCACAACGCGCTCGACATAGACCTCTACGCCCGCATCGCGCCCGAACTCTACCTCAAGCGCCTCATCGTCGGCGGCTTCGAGCGCGTCTACGAACTCAACCGCAACTTCCGCAACGAAGGCGTCTCCACGCGCCACAATCCAGAATTCACGATGCTTGAATTTTACACGGCATACAAAGATGTGAACTGGATGATGGATTTTTGCGAGGAGATGCTACAGATGACAATTGAGAAAGCAGCGAACAGCACGCGTTTTCAATTCGGCGAAGAACAGATTGATTTCGGTCAGCCATTTGAACGGCTAACCATGAAAGAGGCAATTGCTCGACAATGGAATTCTTCCTCCTTTGGAGGCGAGTGTTTCAAAGACATTTGGCTAGATGATTTATCGAAACTAAGACAGCTACATGCTTTTCTATTGTTAAGAGACTTGGGAAGAATGACGGCGGGTGTTGTTGCAGGATTCACTGAACAAGTCTCAACAGTTGAATTACTAAAGCAAAGTCAATCACAACAACTAGAATACGACCGAGCAAGCAATAACGAGAACTGGAATAAAGCATCTTTGTTTGGATCGTCATTTCCTTCCGAAGAGGAAGCAAATGAAAGGGGAATGAAAAGTTCTCATCTTAGCTTCATAACAAGAAATCTTATCAAAGGAGAAACAAAGGAGAGTCAGGAAGGATATTTAGTCGAAAAACTCTTTTCGCGTTGGGAGTCGTTCATAATTTCACCAACTTTCATTTACGACTTTCCCAAACCTATCTCCCCGCTCTCCAAAGCCTCGCCCGACAATCCGGCTATCGCCGAACGCTTCGAGTTGTACATCGCGGGCATGGAAGTAGCGAACGGCTTTTCGGAGTTGAACGACCCGCAAGAGCAGTACGAGCGTTTCGAGGAACAGGCGGGGCAGCGCGAGCGCGGCGACGACGAGGCGATGCAGATGGATATAGATTACGTCCGCGCGCTCTCTTACGG
>JAIVJG010000086.1:1245-8747 GCA_020200155.1 Acidobacteriota bacterium
GAATAGACCTCTTGCGGAAGAGGTTATTTGCGGCTGTGCCGCCTGATGTGCGGAAAGGCTGTGCCTTTCCGAGAAGATGTTCCACTCTCTGTGCGGCTGTGCCGCTGTGCGAGGCGTAGCCTCGCAGGTGATGAAAGAAGGTGAGCGCCGGTGAGCCACAGGCTCACCGCACATCAGGCGGCACAGCCGCAACTATTCGCCGACTTTTGCAAGAGGTCTAATGATTCCGTAGAGGCAGGGACAGTCTTTGCCTCTACAGGTTTTGCCGGACATCGAATGTCGTAGTTTGACGCTCTACGCCCTGCTCGTCTTTCGTGCGTACAATGTATGGCGCTCAACGTCTCGCCTCTGCGACGAGCGGACGGAACTGATCCCAGACATTCCAGCCTTCTACGGCGAGCACGGGCGTTGCGCCCCTCAGATTGTTTAATTGGTAGGTGGCGCTCACCTCTTTCCTCTCGCCCGGCAACAATGAAAAGTAGTTGTCTTCCCATAGTACGGGCAAGACTTCTTCGCCCGTCGTCCCGCGATTGATCTTCAAGTGCACGAAGAAGGCGAGAGTGCGGCTCGGATTTTCGACACGGACGCGCACTACTTCCTCAACGCCGCGCCGCAGACGACTGCCCTCGACGTTCAAACCAACCTGCTCCAATTGATTGAGTTGTGTGAAGTCCGCGTAAGAAGTCGTCGGCGTGTAGTACCAGGTGGACTTCCGCCAGTCGAGCACGTCGTCCTTCGTCGAGAGCCAGTAGAAATTCGAGCTGACCTGTTTGCCGTTCGACTCGGAGAGCGTGAGCTTGAGATAGTAAGTGGTCGTCAGTCCCGCGATCTCCGGCAGCGTCAGCGCGCGGACGTTGGTATCCGCCGCCACTTCAACGTCCATCGCGCGCGAAAACTTTTCGGCGAGGTTCGCGTCGAAGACACGCGCCGTCAGTCTCAGTTTCTTAAACGCTTGCGGCGTGGTGTTGACGACGACGATTGATTTGTCGTCGTAACTGTACTGGACGTGCACAGGCTCGCACGCCTTCTTCGTGCCGAAGTAGCCGCCGCCCGGCCTGAGGTAATAATCGTAGAGATGCCAGATCATCGAAGGCCATGCGTTGTTGAGCATCCACTGGATGACGCCGCTCGACTGGTAACGGTTTCGCCCGTAGCCCTCGAACATCGCGCGCTCTCCCTCGTAGGCCATGACCTGCGACTTGGCGGCATATTCTTCGACACTTTTGGCCTCGCCGTAACGCGCGCTCAACGCCTTCGTGAAGACGTTGAGCGTCTTGAACTGCCCGCCGCCTGAGTGATAGCTCCACACGTCGTCAATCGGCCACAGGTGATCTGCGGGGAGCATCCGTCGCAGGCTCTCGATGGGCGGGACAGCCGGGCCGGGACTGATCCGCGACTTTGTAATCCTCTTCATCCCACGTCGGCCCCTCTTTGTAATCGCTGCGGTGCTCCCAGTGCTCCCAGTGGTCGCAGCAGCACCAGCCCGCGATGACGAGGATGCCGAGCCTGTCCGTTAACTCGTAAAACTCGTCGGGTTCGAGCTTCCCTTCCTGCCGGACGGCGTTGAGGTTCATGTCAACGACGTACTGAAGTTCAGCGCGCATCCTCTCCGTGCTGTAACGCAGCAGCATGTCGGGCGTCCAGCCGCCGCCACGTATGAGAATCTTTCTGCCGTTGACTTTGAAGACGCGGCGATTTTCAGCGTCAAGCTCGGACGTGACTTCGCGGACGCCGAAGCGCGTCGTCTGCCTGTCTGAGACGCGCCCGCCTGTGTCGAATTCCACTTCGAGATCGTAAAGATTCTGCGCGCCCATGTGCACAGGCCACCACACGCGCGGGCGTGCGAGGTTCAACCGGCGAAACTTGTCCGGCGCAAACGTCACGGTCTTTGTCTCGTGCGGCGCGAGCGTCACGGGTTGGTCGAACGTGATGCCCTCGATGCGCCCGCGCACAGTGCCCGCGACTTCCACGCCGGTCGCGTTCGACACTTCGGCGTTGACGGTGAGATGCGCGACATCGAGCGTGTCCGAGTCGAAGTGCGTCACGGCCTGCGGGTATCTGACCGTGACCGCCCCGCTCGTCGTGACGTACACGTCCTGCCACAGCCCCATGTTCTTGTCGGGCGGCGCTGGATTCCAGTCCACCCACGTGTAGGCGAGGTCAGCCCACGCGGGCGCGAAAACTTCGACGGCCAGCGCGTTCACTTGGCCGGGGCGCGCGGCGTCCGTGATGTCGAGCGCGTAGCGGCGAAACGTCCCGGCAATCTCGTCGGACGCGGCGATGCGTTGACCGTTGAGCCAGACGTTGGCGCGAAAGTTGATGCCGTCGAAGTTGAGCCACATGCGCCGCCCGCGCTTCGTCACCGGCGCGCGAAACTCCGTGCGATACCACCAAGACGCGCGGTAGGGGCTGCCCTCCGGCATCTCCATCTTCGAGAAGTTGAAGCCGATTGGGTAGCTGCAACCGGGATACGTTCGCAGGTTCATCCCGTAGAAAGGATCGGGCAGAGCCTTGTTCTCAACGAGCGTCGCGACGACCGTAGAGGGCACGCGCGTCGGATACCAGCCGGGCGTTTTGAATCCGGCGCGGGAAATCTCTTCGCCCCGCGCGCCCGTCTTCTGAGAAGACTGCACGCCCCAACCATCGCGCAGGAACATTTTCGCGCCCACGACCTGCGCGTGAGCCGTCGTGCACGCCAGTAAAAGAAGAATCACTGCGCCGGAAAATAAATGTTTCATAGTCCCTCACCGTCTTCCCAAAAAAGATGCCGCATAATCAAAAGCAAAAAGTCCAAACACGGATGGACATGATAGACAGGATGAAAGATAAATGCGGAATGCGAAGTGATGAATGATGAATATCAGGCAAGCGCTTTCTCTTCATTCATCATTCCGCATGCATCATTTCTTTCTATATCCTGTCTATCATGTCCATCCGTGTAAATTCTCATGTCTCAATCTCATGCGGTGCGAACGGCCAACGCCTGAGTCGCCAACTCCATGCGAGGAAGCACAGCACGCCGAGCACGAGCGTCACGAGTCCGAGCAGGATGCTGTACAAGTCCGATGTGATGAAGATGAAGACCCACCCGACGAGCGCCGCGAGCGCGGGGACGGGATAGAGCCACATGCGGTACGGGCGCGGCATCTCCGGCGCGCGTCGCCTGAGCAGGATGACGGCGAAGACCTGCCCGATGAATTGCACGAGTATGCGCGTCGCGATGAGCGCGTTAATCACCGCGTCGAGCGGGAAGAAACTGCACACGATGGCGATGAGGCCGATCACGACGAGCGAGACGTGCGGGAAATTCTTCGTCGGGTGAAGACGCCCGAACGCCTTGAAGAAATATCCGTCGAGCGCCGCCGCATATGGAATGCGCGAGTAGCCGAGGAGCAGCGCGAAGACCGAGCCGAACGCCGTCCACAGAACCATCAGCGTGAAGGCCGTCGCGACTTTGCTCCCGTAGATACGCTCCATGAAGATGGAGACGACATAGTCTGAATCAGGATGCGTCGCGACGGGCACGAAGTCGCGCCACGGCACGACGCCGATGATCGAGAGATTGATGGCAAAGTAGATGACCGCCACGGCGAGCACGCTGATGATGATCGAGCGAGGGATTACGCGCCCCGGTTCTTTCACTTCGTCGCCGATGTAGCAGACATCGTAGTAGCCAAGATAGTCGTAGACGCCGATGCGCGTCGCCGCGCCGATGCCGAAGAGAAAGCCTGTGGAGAACTTGAACGCGCCGGGCGGAAAGTCGAAGGCTAGTTTGGGGTCGAAGTGGAGCGCGCCGGTCACGACGACGGCGAGCGTCGTCAAAAGCGTCCCCACCCAGAGGCTGACGGTGAGCCTGCCGATGAAAGTGATGCGGCGATAAAGAAGCAGGATGTTGACGACGCCCACTCCGGCGGCGACGAGGAGCGTCTGCGCCGGTGTGATGCCCTGCCAGATGTATTTGGCGTAATGCGCGAAGCCGATGTAGCCGGAGGCGATTTCCAGCGGGCCGCTCAGGATAAATTGCCAGATGAAGAGGAAGGCCATCAGGCGTCCGAAGGTCTCGCGCCCGAAGGCTTCGCGCAGGTAGAGATAAGAGCCGCCGGAGCCGGGCATCGCCGCGCCGAGTTCGCTCCACACCATGCCGTCGGGGATGACGATGAGGATGGCGACGAACCAGCCGAGCATTGCCTGCGGCCCGCCGACCGTGGACATCAACAGCGGAATCGTGATGAACGGCCCGATGCCGATCATGTTCGACATGTTCAGAGCCGTCGCCTGCACGAGTCCGAAACGTCGCAGCAGGTGCGCGTGCTCAGTCTTCTCAGGACTCTTCGTCATCGGCGTCGTCTGTTGAAGCGGTTCGGAAAATTTGTCGGCGCTGAAAGTAGCTCAGGCGTGGCAACTGTGTACTACAGAAACCGGATTCCAGCCAGACGTAACAGCGCGGCTCCGAAGCGCCGCAACGGATTCGCCAACGTGAGCGTGCTGTTCTGCGGGATCAATCCGGGTCTCTACATGGCTGCCGTGGGACACCGCTTCGCGCGGCCCGGCAAGCGTTTCCGGCGGCTGAGGCTGTCGGATGAAGGCGCGACGAAACACTGCGGCGTCTTCGTCTAAAGATAGTGCGCGACCAGAGCCTGTATCCTGGCGACTTCTTCGGCGCTGAGGCTCTCGAACTCCACGCCCAGCCCGACGTTCTCCATGTTGTAAATGACCCGGCCCTGAAGAACGCTCTGGCGGTCGGGCGCGAGCCAGAGGTAGATGAAGATGGTTTGCCCGCGAATCGCCAGCACACGCGTCTGGATGAAGCACCCGCCGACGCTGAGGCTGGTGATGCGATCCCGGTAGTGGTCTCTTCCGCCCACGTCCCAATCAACGTGAATTGAAACTTTAACGCGAGGGTGTCTTCGCTTCTCGGCGAAGGGTGAGGAATTGTGAGTTGATTCCAATTTTGTCTTCTCTCCGCTGTCGTAGTGTGGCGACAGCTTTTTTTAAGCAGTTGCTCCTTACTCCAATGTTGCTTTTATGTGAGTGCTCTCGCCGGCTCACTTACTTTCTGCCCGGACACCTCTGATTATCTACATCAAACGGGGCTGGCTGGCAATGTTTTAATTGGTGAGGTGAATCGAGGCGCTGCGCCGCAGGGGGCTGTGGGCGAGCAGCCAGGCGGTCGGCGCGGTCACGAGTAAGATGCCGCAGACCATCCTCGCGTCGAAGTGTCGCCGCCAGAAAAGCAGGTCGAAGGCGCAGGCGAAGACGATCTGCATGAGGCCCACGACCGCGACCTTCGATGGATTCCCGAGCGCGAAGGCTCGCGTCATGCCGAGTTGCCCCGCCGCCCCCGCCAGCCCGACGCCGACGAGAGTGGCGAGTAGTCGCGCGTCTCCGAGCGGCACGTAGTCAACGCCCGCGCCGGAGAAGACGAGGAGCGCGAGGCAGACCACGGTCGAGACGCCGGAGAAGTGTACGACCACGGCGCGGGCGTCAACTCCGCGCAGGCGATTCAAACCGATCATCGCGACGGCGGTGCAGACGGCGTTGCCGAGCGCACTGAAGGACGCCAGGTAACTCCCCTGCGCGTCCGGCCTTTGGATGAGGACGACCCCGGCCAGGCCCGCAACGACGGCGACCCACACGGAAGCCGTCGGGCGCTCGCCGAGCACGGGCCACGCCAGCAGCGCGACCCACACGGGAAAAGTATTGGAGAGCGTCAGGGCGGTGGAAATGGGCAGGTGCGTCAGCGCGTAGAAAGCGCTGAGGACGCCCACGCTTCCGACGAGGCTTCGCATCCAGAGCACGCGCGGCCTGAGCAGCACGAGCCGGACGCGCCACGCGAAGGCGACGGCGAGCGAGAAAACGAACGCCACGGACGTGCGCGCCGCCGCGACGATCTGCCAGCCGCAACGCTCGCCCGCGAGATGGCTGAGCGCGCCCATCACCGCGAAGGCAGACGCGCCCCACAGCATGTAGAGATACGCCTGCGCGATCTCGCCTTCCTCGATGCTGCGCACGGGCCTGCCGCGAATTTTCTTTTTCGTAATTTCGGCTTCCATCAGGGAATTTGCATCCAAAAAACGTCGCTTCAAGAAGCGTGCAGTATCGGTGATGACGACTGAAACGACAAGCCGTCGCCTGCGGCGTCTCTTCGAGTCCGCCGCGCGTGATGATGCTTGAAAGCGGCTTGCCGCCAGAGCGCGTCTGTGTTGAAAATGAGTCGGGTGTTTTATGCGGGCTGAGATTGCGAAGACGGCTTTCGTCGAGTTGCCGCGAAAGGAGTGCGAGAGAAGATGAGCCGGAAGGACGGCGGCCAGCTTATGTCCCGGCGGCGACTGCTCGGAGTCGCGCTGGGAGCCGTGCCCTTAATGATGTCGAGGCGGAAGCCCGCCGGACGGACGCAGGGGGAAACGTCTATGAGCAGGGACAGGGAGCAGGAGAAAAATGACAGGGCCGCGCGCGAGGGTCGTCTGGCCGCGCGCCCGAAGAAGCAAATTGTTGAGACGGGGCCGGCGGGCTTGCAGCCGCTCGGACTTGAAGGCCAGCGCGACGGGCTGCTCTACGTGCCCGCGCAGTACCGCGCAGAGCATCCGGCTCCGCTCGCGCTGATGCTGCACGGCGCGGGCGGCGACGCGCAGGGCGGCATGTCTATGCTCCAGAGTTTCGCCGACGAGACGGGCATCATCCTGCTTGCGCCCGCGTCGCGTGGGCGGACGTGGGACATCATCCTCGGCGCTTACGGCCCGGACGTGTCCGTCGTCAACCGCGCGCTGGAACAGACCTTCGCGCGCTACGCCGTTGACCACAAGCGCGTCGCGGTCGGCGGCTTCTCCGACGGGGCATCCTACGCGCTCTCGCTCGGCATCATCAACGGCGACCTCTTCACGCACGTCTTGGCATTCTCGCCCGGCCTCGCAGCCGCCGCTGTGCGCCACGGCCTGCCGCGTTTCTTCGTCTCGCACGGCAAGCGCGACCGCG
This sequence comes from Acidobacteriota bacterium, assembly GCA_020200155.1. Classification (GTDB taxonomy): domain Bacteria; phylum Acidobacteriota; class Blastocatellia; order Pyrinomonadales; family Pyrinomonadaceae; genus JAIVJG01. Next base: position 8,218 of record JAIVJG010000086.1, read on the forward strand.
TGCTCCCGATAGATTCATGTAGCCGCAGGCTCGTCCCGCAGTTGGCGCAGGCCGGCTACGACGTGCGCTACCGTGAGTTCGACGGCCCGCACACAGTTCCGCCGGAGATCGCGCGAGGGGCCGTGGAATGGTTCACGGGGAAGCGTGCGAAGCCACAATCGAAACTCACTCAATGATTAACTGTTTCGCGCCCGGCCTCCGCCGTCAGGCGGCTTCCGCCCAGTCTCTCCGCGAGCCACGCTCCCGCGCTTTCGGCGTCCATCGGGACTGAAAAAATGTAGCCCTGCCCGTACTCGCTCGCCAGCTTTCGCAACTGCGTCAACTGGTGCGTGGTTTCCAAACCTTCCGCGATGACGTACATGCCGAGGCTGTGTGCGAGTGTGACGATGGCCTGCGCGATGGCCTGGTTCTTCTCGTCGCCGCCGATGCGGTTGACGAACGCGCGGTCAATCTTCAGCGCGTCGAAGGGGAAGCGGTGGAGGTAGTTCAGGGAGGAGTAGCCTGTGCCGAAGTCGTCGAGGTAGATGCCG
>JAIVJG010000171.1 GCA_020200155.1 Acidobacteriota bacterium
GAACAGCAGCCTCGCCGCCGAACATCATCATAATGAGGAAAATAAATGTATCCGAAACTGAAATGTAGCTCTTGATGAGTGGAATTTGAACAGTAATCCGTGAACCGAAGATGACAGTAATGACAGCTAAAAGCAGAAATCGCCGGTCGAGTTGTGCAGAGTTTACCCGCAGCGCCGAGTAGACGAACGCCACTGCGCCCAGCGCGACGACCAGAAACGTCAGAAGCTTGAGGTGATGTTCTTTGCCCGGTAATCTCATGTGAGGTATCTCAACCTTGAAATATATTTAAGTGCTTCGCCGGAAAGTATTGCTGTCATGTTTGAAAACTCATCGCCCTACTCTCTCCAGTCTGGAATTCGGAGGATTCACAGGCGGAAGCAATCAGCATCGCTTTCGCCTTTTCTACCCTTACTATTTCATACAAAGTGTGTCGTCGCCGGCACACACCTTGGAGGCTAACCTCCGGTGACGGCTCGGGTCGCGCCGAGAGTTTTTTCAGCTTTGCCCTTACCACAAGTGGTAAGCGGGCCTGCCGGTAATCCTGCAAGGAGTGTGCCGTAGTTGTTTTGGGTTATTTGTCGAATGCCGTTGGAGAAAGTCTTCCACCTGTTGCGGAGCGTCCTGTCGTGTAAGTACCGGAGCGGTCAGTTTGAGTAGCCAGTTGGTCAAAATGAATTTTTTCAATCAGTTCGATTGGTGTTCTTCTGCTCCACCCAACGACTAAGGGCACAATAGTCTCACGGCATGATGCTTGCCACTGTTATTAACACTGGACACTCAAGTATGTTTCAAAGGGGGGAATGTAGTCTCAGCAACAACGTCAGGTAGTTGGTCGTTTTCAATATCTAACAGGGATTGTGTTTTGGCTATGTATGCTAACGCACAGACAGATCTCCTTTCGAGTGGTTAACTCACCACTCGAATTTAAAAATTCAACATACGGTGAGAACCAGCGGCTCCCTCCTTATGCCTCAGAGATAAGATTGCTTATCTCTATATTACGCAGCAGTGAAGATGACCCACCACCCAACGTTCTACCAACTTCAGGAGATTAAATAAGAAATGCTAAAAAGCACGAGAAAAGTTCCAATGTATATCGCACTAGCCATCGCGATTGCACTGCTATTCGTTATCCAGCCGCAGTTGTTAATGGCACAAGCCACTACCATCACGACTAATGTGGAGATGCCAGTCAATCAAACGGTGACGGATTGTAACGGGCAGCCCGTCATCCTCAGCGGAACGGTACACATGGTTGTTCACTCCACGACGGACGCTAACGGCAGCACTCACGTTACCATTCACTCCAATTATCAAGACGTGAGCGGCACATCACCATCGGGCATCACATACCGTGGCGTCAACAGCGTCGAGACCACATTCAACAGCAGCGGGCCTCAAAGCGAGGTCACTACTGTTGATAACGTGCTGCTCGTCAGCCAAGGCTCAACTGATAACTTGAGAATAAGCGCTACGGCCCACATCACCATCAATGCCAACGGAGTGGCGACCGCCCAATTCACGCGCCTTGCAGTTACGTGTAATGGGTAGCCAGATTCGAAAGTGAGCTAACACCTCTCTCACCATAGTTCATTAGTCTTCATCCAATCGTACGCAGAAATACGGAGGCCCCGATCTACGGATCGGGGCTTCTATTTCGTCGCGTGAGCAAAGTGCCCCCTCCCAGAGGGTTGAGAAATTCCGACGGAACTCGTCAGGCTGACCGCTCAATAATTCAATTAGATGTCTTGATTCGCTAACGCCACAGCATCAGGGACGGCTCAAGTGAGGCAAAGATTGAAAAACTGATGTGTTGTGCCCGCGAGCCTGATGTGGCATGGGACTTGATAATGCGGTTAGGCGAGGGACAGCCAGTTTTGGCCGGCACCTCCGAATATCTGACAGATTGCCCCAAGGATGTAGAGATGAGAAAACAGAAACTCAACGTCTGGTTGACATGCGTTATGGCCGTCTCGTTGATTGTCCCGATAATTTCGGGCGGCTTCGGCACGAATAACGTCAAAGCCGGCTCTGTGACGAAAAAACTCCCTCACGCCAAGCTCTCTAAAGACTTGCTGGAGCATGTGCATAACGCACGCGGATACGAACGTGTGCGCGTCATTGTTCAACCCTCGTATAGCTGGGGTAAAGCACACGATGAGGCTATTCAGGCTCATGGCGGAGATGTGAAACAGCAATTCGGTAACCTTGAGGAGCGCGTCGTCGAGTTGCCGACCTACGCCGTCGAACTGTTGGCCGCCCGTGATGATGTCGAGTATGTGTCGCCAGACCGCGAGATTGAATCAAGCGGTCATCTCTTAACGACCACCGGCGCGTATGGGCTTGCTGCGACTTCCGGTAGGGGGAGCCTGGATGGAACCGGCATCGGCATTGCAATCTTTGACTCTGGTGTCGATAGCGCACACATATCATTCACTTCAAACAAACAGAACCACATCGTCAAGAGCGTGGATTTCACCGGCGAAGGAATTACGACCGACCCCTACGGCCACGGCACTCACGTCGCTTCGATGGCTATCGGAAGCGGCAACGTCTCGACGACGACAACCACATCAATCAATACGTATCAGGGGATGGCATTTAACTCTAATGTGGTCAACGTGCGAGTCCTCAACTCACAGGGTAAGGGCACGCTCTCCGGGCTGCTCAATGCGGTGGACTGGGTTTTAGCCAACCGCAGTCTTTACAAAATTCGCGTTGCCAACATGAGCCTCGGCATGGCAGCCGTTGATTCTTACCAGAACGATCCGGCGTGCAAGGCCGTGCGCCGAATGGTGGATGCGGGCATCGTCGTCGTCGTCGCCGCAGGCAACAACGGCAAAGACAGCAGTGGGCGTAAGCTCTACGGCGGTATCCATTCGCCGGGCAACGAGCCTTCCGCCATCACGGTCGGAGCCACGAACACCTATGGCACAGACGCGCGCTCGGACGACACGGTCACGACCTACAGTTCGCGCGGGCCGACTCGCAGCTATTCGACTGACCTGCTCGGCGTCAAACATTATGACAATCTCGTCAAGCCTGATTTAGTCGCCCCCGGCAATAAAATAGTCGGCGCGCAAGCGGTGAATAATTATATCTTCACAAACTACCCGCAGGTTAATTCCTACACCTCGGCAAACGCGAAGATGATGTGGATGAGCGGGACTTCGGTGGCAGCACCCGCCGTCGCGGGCGCGGCGGCTCTGGTTCTACAGGCGAATCCGAGCTTAACTCCTAATCTCGTTAAAATGGCTCTGATGTACACGGCGCAGCAACTCCCCGGCTACAACATGTTCGAGCAGGGCGCGGGCGAGGTCAACGTGCGCGGCGCGACTGATTTGGCAAAGCGCATTCGCACCGACTTGTCGTCCACGACCCCGCTCGGCGCGCCGCTTCTGACCACCGGCCCGACGCTGACGCCTCAATCAATCATTGCTTCACAGACCGTCACCTGGGCGCAGGGCATCAACATCGGCCAGACTGCTGCCACGGGGACAGAGTTGATCACCAAGTACCAGAAAATTTACGGACTGGGCACGCTGCTTGGCAACGGGGTGTTGATCAGCAATGGCGTGCTGATCGGCAACGGGACAATGATTTCAAATGGCGTGCTGCTTGGCAATAACATCCTCATCAGCACAGGCATTACATTGAGTGAGGGCACCTACTTCTGTGGCACCGGAGTTCTGCTCGGTAATACCCTGCCGCTCAACGATGGGGACGTGCTTGGCGATGGTGTGATGACAAGCGACGGAGTAATGATGGCCGACGGCACGACGGCAGGGGATTACACTGTGGATGCGCTAAACGCCATGGTCAACGGAGACAACACAGCTTGCATGAAATAATGTGAGGGTCTCTGGTAGTTAAGCAGACTACGTAATTTCAACTTTGAAGTGCAACTTTGAACTTGGTAGTTAGAGGGCAAGGCTGCGATAGCATCCTTGCTGCTTTAACGATCAAGTCAAGGAAGTACTGCTGACTCATATCGCAGCTTATCCGTGAGCAAAGATACCGGATTTACGCCCGCTTCCGAATTGAGCACCTGTGTGGCTGAATTGTGGTTGACGACAAAACAGCCACAATCAAGTTGAGCCGCGCACACCTTCTCTTCATTCAAGTCTTAAATTTTCCAGAGCATTTGTGATTTCATGTCTGCTACATAGCGCGAGGACTGTGGCCTTTCGCTTGCTACCTGAATTCGACGGTGAAGCTTTCCAGTCTTCACCCCAGAAAATAAAGACTTTGAAGAAGGAGCAGACGATGAAGAACATTTTGAAGAATACGGCGTTGTCAATGGCGCTCGCGCTTTCCCTGTGCGCGCCCGCAGTAGTCATGGCTAAGGCTAAAGTAATGAAGCACAGCGCCGAGCATATGACGGCGGTCAAGAAGTGCAACGACGATTACAAGGCGGCGATTAAGGACGCCAAGGCCAGGAAGGGCAAGGAGCGCAAAGCGGCGGAAGCGGCGGCACGCGCGGCCAAGAAGCAGTGCATGGCGAGCGCCCCGAAGTAAGGTGTTTGCCGACGCAGTCTGGCCCCGATAGTGCGACCATGCCGGGCGGCTCGGAGTCGGACGGTCAGGTCATGGGCTATCTCAAGAGAGCGGGCGTCGAGAGGTATTCACACCTCGCGAGATGCCGGAACGAATGAAGGGCGCGGTTATTCTCCGGAATAGCAGCGCCTTTCCGCTATTAACGGCTTCGCGAACGTCAACGAGGCTTGAAGCGGGAGTTAGCGACTCGCTCCGCATGTGCTTTTAGCCAACCACCCGGACTTCTTCATTCGCGCAGAGGTTTGTGTAAGAATGAGACAGCTCGTAGCTCATGTGTCCGGCAGGTTCATGATCCGTATGCGGTCGCTCTCGCTCCACACCAAAACCACTCTGCTGACTTCCGCGATCACGCTCGCGGCGCTGAGCGTCTTTGTCGTGCTCATCAGCATCCGCGTGGCGGACGACGTGCGCGGGGAGCAGAAGGAGTTGGCGGGACTCCAGGCCGTCAATCTGGCCGAACACATCAGCCAGATGCCCAGTCCGCGCGACCCGCAGGAACTGGCGCGCGCGGCGGCGCTCGTGAAAGGCGCGCGGCCAGACGCCGTGAGCGTCCGCATCTGGGAGCGCGTGGGCGGCGTCTTCGTCGAGGTGGCGGCGTCGGCGACGAGCGAGCCGGCGGACGAGATTCCCGAAGAGACGAAGGCGGCGCTGCGCGGCGGCCTCGCCTCGAAGAGTATCTCGGTGCGCCCCACGAGCGCGAGGGATTCGCTCTACCGCGTCTTCGCGCCCGTCACAGAGGGCGGGCGGCTGAGCGGCGCGGTCGAGGTCATCGAAAGACTCGACGACGCGCCATCCATCGCAATGCGTTACGAGCAGAGCGCCATCTGGCTCGCACTTGCCGCCGTCGTACTCATCACCATCGCCACATACTTTCTTTTCCGCCGGCTGGTCTACGGGCCGGTCGGACGACTCCTCTCGGCGATGGGCCGTGCCAAGGCGGGCGACCTACAGGCCGAAGCCCCCTTGCGCGCAGGGGACGAACTGGGACTACTTTCGCGCGAGTTCAACAGCCTCATCGCGCGCCTGCGCGAGATGACGGAGGAGCGCGAGGAGCACAGCCGTCTTCTGCAAGAGCTCGTCCGCGAGGCGACTTCCGACATCGAGCAGCAGAGACAGCAACTCGAAGAAGCCTACCTGCTGCGCGAGCAGATGCAGCGCCGCCTGATCGAACTCAATCGCCTCGCAGCCGCCGGGCAGACCGCCGCGCAGTTCGCGCACGAGGTCGGCACGCCGCTCAACCTCATCAGCGGCCACGTCCAACTTCTGCGCGCGAGCCTGCCGCCCGACGCCGTCGCCGCCGGGAAGCGACTGGAAACCATCAGCACACAGATCGAGCGCATCGAGCGCATCGTCCGTCGAATGCTCGACCGCACGCGCCCCGACACGACCGAGATGGAGCGGCTCGACCTCAATGCCCTGCTCCGGCGCATCTTCGACGCCACGGCCCCCGCGCTCGAAGCGCAAGGCGTCCGGCTGCGCGCGTCTTTGCATCAATCGCTGCCGCACATCAACGGCGACGCCGACCGCCTTCAGCAAGTCTTCCTCAACCTCATCAACAACTCGCTCGACGCGACGCGCGAGGGCGGCGAGCTTAACGTCAGCACCTTTCTCAAGCACGATGATGGAGACGGCCCGCAGGTGTTCGTGGATTTCGCCGACACTGGTTGCGGCATGACGCCCGAAGTCCGCGCGCACATCTTCGACCCGCTGTACACGACCAAAGAGCGTGGGCGCGGCACGGGACTCGGCCTCGTCGTCGTCAGCCAGGCAATCAGCGACCACGGCGGCAGCCTCGAAGTCGAGAGTGAAACCGGCCAGGGCACGCGCTTTCGTCTCAGGTTCCCGGCGGCGACCCGGCACGGCGCGCCGGACGAAGCCCCGGCAGTTGCGACGGCAGACCAACTCGTCCCGCAGAAGGGTTAGTTCATTACGGAGATGAAACGCATACTCGTCGTTGACGACGATCAGGCTTCCTGCGAACTGCTGCGCGAGATTCTGGCGACGCAGGGTTGGAGCGTCGAGGCGGCGCAGACACCCGATCAGGCTCTGGAGTTGGCCGGGCGCATGAAGTTCGACCTGGTGGTCAGCGACATCAATCTTGAGGCCGAGCAGACCGGACTCGACCTCCTGAAAAGCCTGCGCGCAGAGTGTCCCGTCATCCTCGTGACGGGTTTCGGCACGCTCGACACGGCGGTCGAAGCGTCGCGCGAAGGCGCGTGGGATTTCGTCTCGAAGCCTTTTAAAGTCGAAGAAGTGGTGGCGACGGCGCGGCGCGCACTGGAACGCGCGGCGGGCGCAAGCCGGGAGGCGTCCGAAGAGGCGTCGCCCGAAGCCATCACGTCGCGCTACGAAGACACGGGACTGACGGGACGCGCGCCCTCGATGATCGAGCTATACAAAGAGATCGCGCGCGTCGCGCCCTCGCGCTCGACCGTCGCCATCATCGGCGAGAGCGGCACGGGCAAGGAACTCGTCGCACGCGCCATTCACAAGCATAGCCCGCGACAGGGCGGCCCCTTCGTCGCCGTCAACTGCGGCGCGCTGACCGAGACGCTGCTTGAAGCTGAATTGTTCGGGCACGTGCGCGGCTCGTTTACAGGCGCGACCGCCGACCGCAGAGGACTCTGGGAAGAAGCGCAGGGCGGCACGCTCTTTCTCGACGAGGTCGGCGAGACGAGCCAGGCGATGCAGGTCAAGCTCCTGCGCGCGTTGCAGGAGGGCGAGATCAAACGCGTCGGAGCGGCGCGCACCACACACGTTGACGCGCGCGTCGTGGCCGCCACCAACCGCGACCTTGAGAAGGAAGTGAAGGCCGGTAACTTTCGCGAAGACCTTTTCTACCGCCTGAGCGTCGTCACGCTTCGCGTGCCCGCACTGCGCCAGAGACGCACAGACATCCCTCTGCTGGCCGAGAGGTTTTTGCGGCGCGCGGCCTCTGAGGGGGTGAAACGCGGTCGCCTGCGTTTTCAGGAAGAGACGCTCAAGTTTCTCGTCGCCTACGACTGGCCGGGCAACGTGCGTGAGCTTGAATCGGCGGTCGAGTATGCCGCGCTGCACGCGCGCGGCGCGGAGGTCGCGCCGGAAGACTTGCCGCCGAAGCTGCAATCCGCCGAGGTGCGGACGGCGGCGGCGCGCTCGCCGCTGGCTGCGCTCTACGAAGACATGCCTTCGCTCGACGAACTCGAACGGCGTTACCTGATTCACGTCCTCGAAGTGGTCGGCGGCAACCGCACACGCGCGTCGGAAATCCTCGCCATAGACCGCCGCACGCTCTACCGCATGGCTGAACGCTTCGGCGTCAGCCTCGACGCGGACTAAGCCGGGAGCGGCGTAAATTTCACACCACCCTCTTTTGCACGAGCACCTGAAAGTGCTCGCTCATGCCGCCCGGCAGAATCATTTCACGCGCGTCCAGCCTCAGACGGACGACTTCCGACTCGCTCCGGGCCATCGCACTTTCAACTTCCAACTGTTCAAGTAAGCCCGCCCGCAACAGGAAAGCATCCTGACGTTCGAGCGAGAGTGTTTCAAGCCCGGCGCGCTCGCCTGCCCTTTTGATTTGCGTCCAGTTGACGGTCGTCGTCAAATCCTGCTGGCCGGGTTTGTCGAGCACGTCGGCGGCGAAAGCATGCCCGCGAAAAGCGCGTAACGTTCCCTCGCGGCGGTGCGGCGCGCCGTACAGTCCTTCATCCTCGTCGCCGTAATCAACCGTGATGACGTACCCGCGTCGCAACGTGCGCGCGGAGCGTTCGATCCACGCTTCGGCTTCGAGATTGATTTCCGCAATTTGCCCTTTGGCGAGCGTGACACGCGCACGCTCGAAGTGCTCTGCGAGACGCGTGGTTGAAGGCTCGCGCTCGACCCACACGAAAGCGCCATCAACGTTCAGGCTCACATAAAGCTCAAGCAGCTTGCCGTCGCGCATGACGACGCGATGGACAGGTAGTGCGTCGAGTAACTCGTTCGAGAAGATGACGCCCGCTTCAAACGGCGCGTCGAATTCGTCGAGGTTTCGGAATTCGATGTGACGGGCGAAAGGCGAGAGGAGTTCTGCGGCGCGGGAGCGCGCGTCTGCGCTCGTCTCGTCGAAGACGTATCGAAGGCGAGAGCGTAGAGCGCCGCACTCATCCATTCGCGAAACGTGATCGCGCCCTCGCGCCGTATGCGTGCACGCAGCCTGCCGGCGAGCGTCGAGGCGTCCGTGCGTCCGGTGTCCGGCGCATCCGTGGTCACACTTTCGTCTGGCCGTGGAGGTTGCGACATCGTCTGTCTCAGGGCGCAAAAGATGAAAGGTATTTTGTCGGGGCGCGGGCGAAGCTCGGCGTCATTCCTGTCGCGGTTCGTCCGGCTGATCGGGTAGCAGTCGCGTGGTGTTCTCCGTCACGCTCGGTCGGTAGCTGATTTCAGCCGTGTTCACGCGCGGGGAAACATAGCCGCGCGCCTGCATGCCCTGCGCCGGTGGGAGTTCCGGCGCGCCGCGCCCGGTCGTGATTTCCTTTTGCGTGACTTTGGGCGGCACGTAGACGAACTGGGTCGCGGAACGCTGCTGTCGCAACGGCCCGTCCTCGAAACAGAGTGCGTAGACGAGCCGGAGCAGGCCCGCCAGAAATGCAATCGCGCCGACCAGCGCGAGTTCTTCGGACGTGCGGATCAATTCATGCAGGATGGCGAAAAAAGGGCCGAGGAAGATGCCGAGGAGCATCAACTGGCCTCCCCGTCGCACCCCTCTGCGGCGCGGCGAGGCTTCACCGGAGCCAGCCACGACAACGCCGGTCGGAGGCTCGCCGCCGCTGGCGAGCAGGGCCGTCACGCCCTTGAGTAGAAATCCACAACGAGAGCAGAAGCGCACCTCACCGGAAAGTTGTTGCTGTCCGCATTGTGGGCAAAACATTTTCCCGCACCTCTCTAGTGTGGATTGCCTTTCACGCGTCACGCAGGAAGAAAGCGACGCGCAACTGGCACGGTTTTACGTCAGCCGGTCGCGCAAAGTTCGCACGCGCTTCAGACAGGCGGCAGTCGTTCGTCGGAAAAGAGCCTGAAAGTCGCGAAGGCTTGACCCTGATGATGCGCGGCGCGCACGAGCGTCTCCGTCACGAGCGAGTAGAGCGTCCGCATCTCGCCGGACGGCGCGGCGATTTCCTGCAAAAGCTCCGCGTCCGACCGAAAGAGCGCGAAAGCGCGTCGTCGTGTCGCTTCCGACTCGTCCAAATAGGTTATGACGTGGCCGGGCGTCGGGAGCGTTTCGGGCAGCGTCCACTCGAACGGGTCGTCCCACAAGTTGACGGTGATGCCGCCGAAGGTCTGCTCGACTGCGGCGGCGCTACGCAGGACGTGCTCGCCGCACGAATAGACGGGCATGCGCCCGTCTGGCGTGCGCGGCTGCCAATAGAGTCTCTCCGGAGGCACGGCGCGCACGAGCGCCGCCGAGCGCTCGTGCAAACGCGCGAATTGTTCATCGAGGCTGCGGACGATCTGCATCGTGACTGTTGGGCGCAGAGCCTCTGTGTTTGAATCACCGCTGACAGGCAAGCTCCCACGCGCTTACTGTGCCCTGCGGCCCGACTCTCTGAGCACCGTCCCGAAGTTACGCCCGCCGAAAGTGAAGCCGTTGTAGACGCGTCCCTTCGCACCGACGCGTGCGCCTTTGGAAGGCACGCCGCGATCCGTAATCACCCACATGCGCCCGGTGCCGTCGTCGAGTTCGTAAGCGCCCTGCCCGAGCGCGCCGTAGCTCTCTGTGACAGTCCCGGCGATGCCCACCTCTTTATTATGATAGCGACCAGGATCGCCGTTGATCTTGTTGATGGTCGTCCGGCTCGGACAGGCCGTCAAACTCAAAACACTGGCGAGGAGAATAACTATTAACGATATACGGCGTGGCTTCATTGCATCTCCTTAACTTCAAAAAGAATCCTGGGAGAGCGCGGTCATCATAGCACGCGGCGATGCTATTCGAGAAAAAGCGGCGTGGCGCAGGTTTGAGATGTGCCGGAGTGAAACTTGAGTTGCACGAAAATGCTTTGGGATGAGTTCCGGTCGGAAAGGCTCTGCCTCTTTGCACATCAGGCGGCGGAGACGCTCACGTCGAACTCTCTTTAACTTGATTTCAATCTTGACTATGACGGAGGGATAAAGATACAAACGTTCTCGCCAGCCTTATTGATTCAGCACTTACGCATTAATGAATCTCAGCGAAGGCGCAGAGTTCAAAAGAGCCTCCAGCAATTCGGTTAAACTTCGGGAGATCGTTTGATGATTCGTCAATTCCTTGCAATCCTCTTCTTCCTTCTGGCGCACGCGCACACGCACGCACAGACGACGGCGATTCGTGCAGGGCGTCTGCTTGATCCTGAGACGGGCACGGCGGCGACCAATCAAGTTATCCTGATCGAGAACGGAAAGATCAAAGCGGTCGGCGCGAACGTCGCCGTGCCGGCGGGGGCGCAGTTGATTGACCTCTCCCGCTTGACTGTCCTGCCCGGCCTCTTCGACGCTCACACGCACCTCTGCATGACGGTGCAGGCGGAGAGAGACAAAGGCAGTTACTATTTCACCACTCTCAACGACCCGGACTCGTTCCGCGCCATCGAGGGAGTCGTCAACGCGCGTGCGATGCTCGACGCCGGTTTCACCACCGTGCGCGACGTGGGCAACGAAGGCAACTACGCCTGCGCCAGTGTCCGCCGCGCGCTCGAAAGCAAGATGATTCCCGGCCCGACGATGATTAACGCCGGTCGCATCATCGCGCCCTACGGCGGCCAGTTTCACCTGCAACCCGACAAAAAGAATCTGGCCGAGCCGGAATACTTCTTCGCAGACACGCGCGACGAGATGATTAAAGGCGTCCGCGAGAACGTCCACTACGGCGCGAAGGTCATCAAGATCGTCGTTGACGATCAGGACTACATCTACTCGGCTGAAGACATCCGCTTCATCATCAATGAAGCGGCGAAGGCGGGGATGAAAGTCGCCGCGCATTGCTGGACGCACGCGGGCGCACACAACGCAGCCGAAGCGGGCGTCGCTTCCATCGAGCACGGCCCGGTGATGACGGACGAAGACCTCTTGCTCGCGAAAAAGAACGGCGTCGTGCTCGTCGGCACAGAGTTTCTCGCAAACGTCGAGACTGGCGTCGCGCACGCGAAATGGGTTGACCGTTTGCGACGCGCGTACAAGATCGGCATCACGATGGCCTACGGGACGGACGTGATTGACGCGGTCGAGGGACAGACGCGCGGCACTATGGCGATGTCCGGCATAGACCCCTGGGTCGAGGCTGGCGTCCCCACGAAAGCGTTGCTTCAGGCCATGACCATCAACGCCGCGCGACTGCTCGGCGTGGACAAAGCGCGCGGCGCGATTCGTCCCGGCCTCGCGGCGGATATCATCGCTGTGCCTGAGAATCCTTTGGAGAACGTCAACGCTCTCAAGCACGTCTCATTCGTGATGAAGGACGGCGTGGTGTTCAAACGCTGACATCGAAGCTGTGGGTTCAAAAAAACTTTCGGAGGGCATGATGAGCAAAAAGATGAAACGACGTGATTTTATTCGGAACGGAGCGGTCGCCGGCCTAGTCGTGGCGACGCCGAAGGCGCTGCGAGGCCAGTCGCCTGCGGTCATCACGAAAGGCACAGCGCGTCCCGTCGTCATCTCGTCCGCCAACGGCAACAAGTTCAAGAACGGCGGCGAGATGACGTGCGTGCAGAAGGCTTTCACGCTGATGATGGGCGGCTCGGACGTGCTCGACGCTTTGATCGCGGGCGTCAACATCGTGGAGCTTGACCCTCTGGACGACAGCGTCGGCTACGGGGGTCTGCCGAACGCAGAGGGCGTCGTGCAGCTCGACTCTTCGTGCATGCACGGGCCGAAGAAGCGCGCGGGCGCGGTGGCCTCGCTCGAAGGCGTGCGGACTCCTTCGCTCGTCGCGAAGGCCGTGATGGAGCAGACGGATCACCACCTGCTCGTCGGGCGCGGCGCGCAGGAATTCGCGAGGGGCATGGGCTTTAAGATCGAAGAGGATTTGAATACCGAGCACTCGCGCCAGCTCTGGCTCGAATGGAAGCGCCGCACAGACCCTTCGCACTACCTCGACCCTGCGAAGCGCGCGGAAGTCTGGCGACGCGAGGGCTTGAAGATGGTCGCCGAAGGTCTGATTCGTGAGGAACATTTTTACGGCACGATCAACTGCGACGGCGTCAATACCAGAGGCGAGATTTGCGGCGTCACGACGACGAGCGGACTGGCCTGGAAGATACCGGGCCGCGTGGGCGACTCGCCGATTCTCGGCGCGGGTCTCTACGTTGACGGCGCGGTCGGCGCGGCAGGCTCAACTGGTCGCGGCGAGGCCAACCTCTATAACCTCTGCTCGTTCCTCATCGTTGAGGAGATGCGGCGCGGTCGCAGTCCGAAAGACGCAGGCATGGAAGCGCTCCGCCGCATCAAGGCCAACACCGTCGAAAAGAGACTGCTCAACAGCCGTGGCTTGCCAAGCTTCGGAATCAACTTCTACGCCATCAACGCGCGGGGCGAGCACGCGGGCGTGACGATGTATCCCGGCGCACAGTACGCCATCTGCACCGAGCAGGGGCCGCAGACGCTCCCCTGCGAGGCGCTTCTGACAGGCAAGCCGACGGATTGAGCGCACGCTCGCGCGCGGGGCTGTCTTTTCTCAACCCCTATGGAAGCATACGCTTCTATCTCCCGACGTTGCCTAACGAGTCGCTCAGGCTGACACGCCGCCGGCAATCTTGTCCTTCAGCGTAAATTTAATATGGCGGCGGGCAGCTTAGCTTCAGCGTCAGGCGCTCATTTTATGGCGGAAGGAGTAAAAAATTGGGGCTAATCGGCGGCACGCTCGGCTACAGTCTTCTTAGGAAGATTGGCAAAGTTGGTGAAACCGGCGATGTGGATGGCAGCGTCTATGTCGATAAGAGTAAACTTGAGACCCTGCTTGGCAACGATTTCTGGCGCGACATCGAGGACAAAGTAGTTATAGACTTCGGCTGCGGTTCCGGCTCGGAATCTGTTGAGATGGCTCAGCGCGGCGCACGCAAGGTCGTCGGTATTGATATTCAAGAGAGGTTTCTGTCTGCGGCGCGTGAGCGAGCCAGGCAATCCGGTGTCGGTGATCGCTGCACATTTGCAACAAAGACAGACGAACACGCCGACGTGATTGTTGCCATTGATTCGTTCGAGCATTTCAACGATCCGGCGGCGATGCTCAGAATGATGCGTGAGATGCTTAAGCCCGATGGTTACGTGATAGCATCGTTCGGCCCGCCTTGGTATCACCCACTTGGCGGACATTCATTCTCAGTCTTTCCCTGGGCGCATCTTATCTTTACCGAAGAGGCATTAATTCGGTGGCGGTCTGATTTTAAGTCGGATGGTGCGACACGGTTTCAGGAAGTCGAAGGTGGATTAAACCAAATGACAATCCGCCGTTTTGAACGTATCGTGAGGGAAAGCCCTTTCAAGTTTGCGCGATTTGAAGCTGTGCCAATCGCGAAGTTGCAAATGCTGGCTAACCGTTTGACACGGGAATTCACAACGGCGGCGCTGCGATGCAAATTAATTCCGCGTGACTGAGTGGCGACGAAGCGGGACTGGATAGTCTGAAACACACGCCTGACAAGTTATTCGACGGGAGCGCGAAGAGCGCGGCTTTCATCCGCAAGACTTGAATGCTTGTTGCGTTTTATGCGCGGCGGCTCACTTCCAGAATATTGCTGCTTTTGTTCACGCCGTAGTTAAATTCTCGCCTGCTGTTTCCTTCTTTTCCCTTCTGAATACAACACGCCCCGCGACAATGGTGGCGACCGCCGCGCCGCGCATCGTCCAGTTGTCGAAAGGTGTGTTGCGGCTCTTCGACTTTGAGTGCGCGGCGTCGAACGTCCATTGCAGGTTTGGGTCGAGAATCGTCACGTCGCCGTGTGCGCCCGCGCGTAGTGTGCCGCGTTCGGCGAGGCGGAAGATGCGCGCGGGATTCACGGAGCAGAGTTCGACCAGTCGTTCCAGCCCGATCACGCCCTGATGCACGAGGCGGTCGAGCGCAAGGCCGACTGCCGTCTCCAATCCCGTAATGCCGGAGGGCGCGTGATCGAATTCGAGTGCCTTCTCGTCGGCGTGATGCGGCGCGTGATCGGTCGCGATGGCGTCAATCGTTCCGTCGCGGAGGGCTTCGAGGATCGCTTCGAGGTGCTCCGGGCTGCGGAGCGGCGGATTCATCTTGAAGTTCGTGTCAAAGCCTTCGACGGCCTCGTCCGTCAACGTGAAGTGATGCGGCGCGACTTCGCAAGTGATTTCAAGACCTCGCTCCTTCGCGCGCCTGACTGCATCAATCGCGCCGCGCGTGGAGACGTGCGCGAGGTGCAGACGCGCGCCGGTCAACTCTGCAAGTGCGCAGTCGCGCATCGCGTCCGACTCTTCCGCAAGCGCCGGGACGCCGCGCAGGCCGAGACGCAGAGACCACTCGCCCTCGTGCATCACGCCGCCGGAGGCAAGCGACTTATCCTCGCAGTGATCCATCACGGTCAAGTCGAACCCGCGCGCGTACTCCAACGCGCGGCGCATCATGCCCGGCGAAGGGACTGGCCGCCCGTCGTCCGTCACGGCGACGATGCCTGCGCGCTTCATCTCGCCCATCTCGGCCAGTTCCGTGCCCTTCGAGCCTTTCGTGATCGCGCCGACGGGGAAGACGTTGGCGAGGCCCACAGCCTGCGACTGCTCGATGATGAAGCTCGTGACCGCCGGGTTATCGTTGACGGGGTCTGTGTTCGGCATCGCGCACACGCTCGTCCACCCGCCCGCGACGGCGGCAGCCGCGCCCGATGCAATCGTCTCTTTGTACTCCTGCCCCGGCTCGCGCAAGTGGACGTGCAAATCTATGAAGCCGGGAGCGACGACGAGGCCCGTCGCGTCGAAGACCTCCGCGCCTTCGGGCCGCGCCTCGCCGCGTGCGAGCAGCGACGCCACGCTCCCATCTTCAATCAGCACATCCCTGCCGCCGTTGATTCCCTGCGTCGGGTCAACCACGTAGCCGTTCACAATCAGCAATCTCATGCTTCGTCGCCTTCAACGTATCAAGAAAAGCCTGCGTTTAGTTTCTCGTCCCCGTCACGCTTGTTAAGAACCATGTACTCGCTCATACCCTCGCGCGTTTTTGAGCGTGTCATCTTCAGGCACGGATTGAGCGGTCGAGCTTGAAGAGGGTGGCGTTGCCGCCGTTCCCGTTCCGCCCGCGAGCAGGTAAAGCACAGCCATGCGGACGGCGATGCCGTTGGAGACCTGATCCAGAATCAGCGAGCGAGCGCCGTCGGCCACGTCCGAGGCGATCTCGATGCCACGATTCATCGGCCCCGGATGCATCACGATGGCGTCGGGCGCGGCCAGAGAGAGACGCTTGAGGTTGAGGCCGTAATGCACCGCGTACTCGCGCAAGGAGGGGAAGAAGGCCGCGTCCTGCCGCTCGCGCTGGATACGCAAGACCATCACGACATCCGCGCCCGTCAGCGCGTCCTCGATGCGCTGCTCGACGCGCAACTCCCCGCCGCCGCGTTGAACGAGGGCGGCGAACTCCGGCGGCGCAAGCGTGCCCGGCCCCGCCACCGCGACGTTTGCGCCGAGCGTCGTCAAAAGGTGCGCGTTCGAGCGCGCCACGCGTGAATGCAGGATGTCTCCGAGGATGGCGACGCGCAAACCTTCGATGCGGCTCTTGTGCTGGCGAATGGTGAGCGCATCGAGCAGGGCCTGCGTCGGATGCTCGTGCGCGCCGTCGCCGGCATTGACGATTGAGGCGCGACAGATGCGCGCGAGTTGATGCGGCGTGCCCGCCGACGGATGCCGGATGACGATCAGGTCTGGGGCCATCGCTTCGAGGTTGCGCGCCGTGTCCAAAAGCGTCTCGCCCTTGGACACGCTCGAAGATGAAGAACTGACGTTGATGACATCCGCCGACAGGCGCTTGCCAGCGATCTCGAAAGACGTGCGCGTGCGCGTCGAAGGCTCGAAGAAGAGGTTGATGATGGTGCGCCCGCGCAGCGCAGGCACTTTCTTGATCTCGCGCTCAGAGATTTCCCTGAACGACTCCGCCGTGTCCAGGATGTGTGTAATCTCTTTCGCGGACAGCCCGCGTATGCCAAGTAGATGTTGATGCGCCAGGCCAGTCTTCATCTTATCCTTCTCGCACAAAAAAGCGGCCAACGCTGGCCGCTGTCTTTAACTCCCTTCGGTCTGGGGTCGCTCGACGATGGCGACTCCCTCGTCGCCGTCTATGTCGCTGAGCATGACCTTGATGATCTCGCTCTTTTTCGTCGGCACGGATTTTCCGACGAAGTCCGCCTGGATGGGCAACTCGCGGTGTTCCTTGCCCCGGTCAACCAGCACCGCCAGTTGGACGCGACGCGGCCTGCCGAAGTCAATCAACTGGTCGAGCGCGGCCCGGATCGTGCGCCCCGTGTAGAGCACGTCGTCAATCAGGAGGACGTTTTTGCCTTCGACATCAACGGGCAAGTCCGTGCGATTGATGATTGGATTTGCGCCGACGGTAGAGAGGTCGTCGCGATAGAGCGTGATGTCGAGGATGCCGACGGGCGGGCGCTCGCCTTCGAGGTCTGCGATCTTGTCCGCGAGCCGGTTCGCCAGAGGCACGCCGCGCCGCTGGATGCCGACCAGATAGAGATGCCCCGCGCCGTGATTGTCTTCCACAATCTCCGAAGCCAGCCGCGCCAGCGCACGGTTAATCCGCATGCTGTCCATGATGCGTGCTTTTTCGACGAATTCCATCGGCGGGGATACTAGCACAGAGGAACGGAAGGATGGAAGATGCAGAAGATTGTCCCAGCTCTGATGAAGTCCTGAACTTCCGCGTCATAATTCGTGTAACTGACGCGCGAACCATCGGGCATCAAGCGGCTCAGATCGAAGTCAACTTCCGGCGTGTCAGCAGAGAACTACCGGCCTCCGGTGCTGGCTGTCTGGTGGCGAGCAGAGGAGGCTGGCGCGTCTTTTTCCGGTATTTTATTCAGAGACACGCCCTGCAAGATTGCCGCGCGTCATTAAGAAGAGAGTGACAATGTCAGTAGTGTCCTGGTTTGAAATTACAAGCCGGCATTTACCGGAGTAAGATTCTCAAATTAGGGCGCGACCATGTTGCGTGAGAGTTTTATGCGGACTTCACTGGTTAGCTTTGTTGATGATTGCTTGAGGCGCGGCGGGGAGACGGCGTTCGCGCACCGGCGCGGCCTGAGAGTGTCGCGATGGACTTACGCGCGCGTGGCGGAGACGGCTTTTCAATTTGCGCGCGAACTCGAAGCGCGCGGCATCAACAAGGGCGAGAGGGTTCTGTTCTGGGCCGAGAACAGCCCGGAGTGGATCGCCGCGCTCTTCGGTTGCGTGCTGCGCGGCGTGATCGTCGTCCCGCTGGACGTGGAGAGCGCGCCGGACTTCGTAGCGCGCGTGCGACGACAAACTGAAGCAAGGCTGTTGCTCGTTAGCGCACAGGCGCGACGCGACGCAGAGTTAGATATTCCCTCCATGCTGCTCGGTGAATTGGACGTGGCGCTGGCACGGCATTCAACAGAACCTCTCAAAATCGAAGGCGCTTCCGATGAAGACCTCGTCGAGATCATCTACACTTCCGGCACGACCGCAGAGCCGAGGGGCGTGTGCCTGACGCACAGGAATTTTCTCGCCAACCTCGCGCCGCTCGAAGTGGAGATGCGGAAATATCTCCGCTGGGAGCGACTCGTACACCCTCTTCGCTTTCTCAATCTGCTGCCGCTCAGCCACGTCTTCGGGCAATTCATGGGCATCTTCGTGCCGCTGCTGATCGGCGGCGAAGTATTTTTCCAGGACTCGCTGAACCCTTCGGAGATCATCGAGCAAGTCCGCAGGCAGCGCGTCTCCGTCGTCGTCACCGTCCCGCGCCTGCTCGACACTCTGCGCGAGCACGTCGAGCGAGGCGAAGAGTCGCGCGGTCGCGGCGAGCGATTCAGGCAGGCTCTGGCGCAGACGAAGGACTGGCACTTCGTCAGGCGTTGGTGGGTTTTTCGGCGCATTCACAGGCGGTTCGGCTGGAAGTTCTGGGCGTTCGTCGCCGGCGGCGCGACGCTCGCCGAAGAGACGGAGACGTTCTGGCGGCGGCTCGGCTTCCCCGTCCTGCAAGGCTACGGGATGACGGAGACGGCCTCGCTCATCACGGTCAATCACCCTTTCAAGTCGGCGCGCGGCTCGGTGGGAAAAATTCTGCCGGGACAGGAGGTCAGGCTCGACGAGCACGGCGAGATTCTCGTGCGCGGCGCGAACGTCTCGCCCGGCTACTGGAAGGACGGCGTCGAGCCTCTGGCGAGCGAGGAAGGCTGGCTGCGCACGGGCGACCTCGGCGAGATGGACGAAGACGGCAACATCCATTTCAAGGGACGCAGGAAGGACGTGATCGTCACCGCCGCCGGCCTCAACATCTACCCCGAAGACATCGAGGCCGCGCTCGACCGCCAGCCGGAAGTACGCGCGAGCGCCGTCGTCGGTGTCGAGGGACGGCACGGGCCGGAACCTCTGGCCGTCATCATCATGCACGACACGCAGGCTGACCCCGCTCCCGTCGTCGAACGCGCCAACGCGGCTCTCGCGCGCCACCAGCAGGTGCTCCGCTGGCTCGTCTGGCCCGAACAGGATTTCCCGCGCACCGCCACGCACAAAGTCCGCAAGCGCGACATTCTCGAAAGGATAAAGGCAGAGGACGGAAGGATTAGTAAGGCAACTCAAACTGACAGCCTCATCCCTCATCCTTCATCCCTCATCCCTTCTCACATCTCTTCCATCGCCGCGCGCATGAGCGGAGAGGCGCACACTCGTCTCGATGAAGGGACGAAGCTGGAGACTGATCTAAAGCTCGACTCGCTCGGACGCGTCGAGTTGTTGAGCAGTCTCGAAGACCGTTACCAGATCGAGATTGACGAGGCAGCTTTTACCGCCGCGACGACGCTGGGCGACATCGAGGAGATTGTCCGGCGCGGCGGCGCAAACGTGCCGGACAGCGCCTCACGCTATCCTTACCCGGAATGGGCACAGCGCTTCCCCGTCTCTTGGCTTCGCGTCGTGCTCTTTTACCTCGTCGTGCTGCCGATCACTTCGATGCTGTGCTGGGTGCGCGTGCGCGGTGAGCGCCATCTCGACTCCCTGCGCGGGCCGGTGCTGTTCGTCTCGAATCACATCACGTACATAGACCACGCGCTGATCCTGTCGGCACTGCCGGGCCGCTTTCGTCGCCGCCTCGCCATCGCGCAGGAAGGCGAACGCCTGCGCTGGTGGCGTCGGCCTCCCGTAGGCATTGCGTGGCTCAAGCGCGTGCGCTGGCGCGTGCAGTACGCGCTCGTCGTCACGTTCTTTAACACCTTCTCGCTGCCGCAGAAGAGCGGCTTCCGCCGTAGCTTCGACTTCGCCGGTGAGAGCGTTGATCGTGGCTACAGCCTGCTCGTCTTCCCCGAAGGCGCACGCGCAGAGCACGACGAGTTGAACCCCTTCATGCAGGGCACGGGACTACTGGCCTCGAAACTGAGCGTCCCCGTCGTGCCCGTGCGAATTGACGGGCTGTCCGAACTGAAGCGGCGCGGGCGACGCATCTTCGCGCTGCCCGGCAGCGTCACCGTCATGTTCGGCGAGCCGGTCATCTACGCGCCTGGCACAGAACCCACCCACATCACCGCCGACCTTGAACGGCGCGTCAAAGAGATAAAGGCGGAAGGATGAAAAGAAGGCTCTTGTCTTTCACCTCACCCCGCGTCCTTCAGCCCGCATCCCTTCTTTTGACACTCTTTCCGCCGCTCTGTTACGCTCGTCCACGCTTTAACTCGCGCTCCCCGCAAGTGTTGCTTGTTGACGGCTGTGCCTGAAGAGACGGCGGGCACACATGCGCTCAAATTCAACTGACGCGCCCATGCTCTATCGCAAAATCCTGCGCCCCCTGCTCTTCAAACTTCCGCCGGAGACGGCACACGAGATGGCGCTCCATACGCTCTCTTTAGCACTGGGCACAGAAACTCTGCGACGACTTGCCAGCAAGCGTTTCGAGCGTCGGCTGTTCGGCGACCTGCGACGCTTCGGGCTGAACTTCGCCAACCCGGTCGGCCTCGCTGCGGGTTTCGACAAGAATGGCCTTGTGGCGCGGCAGATGGCGGCACTCGGCTTCGGCTTCATAGAGGTCGGCACCGTGACGCACATCCCGCAGCCCGGAAATTCGCAACCGCGTCTCTTCCGCCTGCCACTCGACCGCGCACTCATCAACCGGCAGGGTTTTAATAACGAAGGCGCGGCGGCGCTCGTCGAGCATCTCAAAAGCGAAAGGCCCGGCTGCGTGCTCGGCATCAACATCGGCAAGAGCCGCGCCGTCGAACTCGAAGACGCGACCGGCGACTATCTCGCGAGCTTTCGCGTTGTGCGTCCCCTCGCAGACTACGTCACCATCAACGTCAGCTCTCCGAACACGCCCAACCTCCGCGAGCTTCAGCGCGCCGACCGCCTCTCCGCGCTCCTTTCTGAACTCCAGAGCGCGAACCGCGAAGCGGCGGCGGAGACGGCGCGTGCACCCGTGCCTTTGCTGGTCAAAGTGTCGCCGGACTTGAGCACGGGCGAGTTGGAGATGATTGTTGACGTGTCGCGGCGCGCAGGCGTGTCAGGCATCATCGCGACCAACACGACGACGAGTCGCACGGACTTGAACACGCCCGCGCCTCAGGTCGCGGCCTGCGGCGAAGGAGGCTTGAGCGGCGCGCCTTTACGCTTGCGCTCGACGCGCATGATCGCGCAGCTTCGCCGCCTGACGCGCGGCTCGATGGAGGTTATCGGCGTCGGCGGAATCTTCAGCGCCGCCGACGCGTGGGAAAAAATTTGCGCCGGCGCGAGCCTCGTCCAGCTTTACACAGGTCTCATCTACGAGGGCGCGGGCGTCGCGCGCGACATCAACGAAGGTCTCGCGGAGATTATCCATCGTCAGGGCTTCCCCTCTCTCGACGATGCCGTCGGCTGCCGCGCCGAAGAGCTTGCCGCCGCATGACGCCGGGCGGAGAAGCGTTCTCGCACCTTCGCGCCTTTGTCTCAGAAATCGGTTTCACTCGAAAGGCGCGAAGAAAAAGTTTAACTTTGGGGAGGAACTCTTTTTGTCGCGGACAATGTTGATGAAAGACGGCTCGGCCAGAGATAAATTGATCCTCGCGCTTGACGTGGAGACGGCGCGAGAGGCGCGGCGAGTTGTGGAGATGCTGCACGAGCACGTCGGGATGTTCAAGATCAACGCCCAACTGTTCACAGCAGCCGGCCCGGATGTCGTCCGTGAGATAGTAGGCGAAGGTGGACGCGTCTTCCTCGATTTGAAGTACCATGACATCCCCAACACGGTCGCCTCGGCCTGCCAAGAGGCCGTGCGGCTCGGCGTCTCGCTCTTTAACGTCCATGCCTCCGGCGGCAGTGAGATGATGCGTCGCGCCGCCGAAGCGACTTCCAACGAAGCGACGCGACTGGGCCGGGAGAAGCCCGCCTTGATCGCCGTCACCGTCCTGACGAGCGCCGACGCCGCGACGATTTCGGAGATTGGCATCGCGGCTCCATCCGTCGAGGCGCAGGTCAGAAGGCTCGCACAACTCGCCGCCGCATGCGGACTCGACGGCGTGGTCGCCTCCCCGCACGAGATCGCCCCGGTGCGCGCCGCCGTCGAACGCGAAGGCTTCCTGCTCGTCACGCCGGGCGTGCGCCCCGCCGGTGTCGCGCACGACGACCAGAAGCGCGTAATGACGCCCGCCGAGGCCGTCCGCGCCGGAGCCGACTATCTCGTCGTCGGACGCGCCATCCTCAACGCCCCCGACCCGGCACGCGCCGCGCTTGAGATCGTGGAGGAGATGGAAAGTGGCAGGCGGAAGACGGAAGACGGTCGAAACAATGCCGTTGAGAATTGAATGGTTGAGACTGAAGCCGGCGCTAAATGCTCTCGATGCGTTGCCGGTGACTGACTTCCGCAGACTCCTTTCTGCCTGCTGTTATTCGAGATGATTCCTGAGTATCGCAAACAAGGTAGCGGCCCGGCTTTCGTCTACGTTTCGGGGCTTGACGGGACGGGCAAGCTTTTTTACAAGCAGTCCGCCGAGATGGAACGAGACCACACGGTGATTACGTTCCCTCTGCGCGGGGACGGCCCATACAGGATTGAGCGTCTGGTCGAAGACCTCGCACTGGCCGTGCGAGACGCAGGCTTCGAGCGCGCGACTTTTCTCGGCGAGTCGTTCGGCGGCTTGCTCACGCTGGCGACGGCGCTCGCGCACCCGGAGATGTTCGAGCGCATGATCCTCGTCAACACTTTCGCGCGCTTCGCGCACCGCGCCAAAATCGGCATCGGGATCGCGCTCTTTTCGCTGCTGCCGTATTCTCTGGTGAAGGCGCACCGCACGAAGTCTGCGCGGCGCGTGCTCTTCAGCAGCGACGTGAGCGAGGAAGACCAACGGCTCTTCCGCGAACTCACACGCGTCGTGCCTTACAAGGGTTACGCTTCGCGCCTGCGCATCATCCGTGATACGGATTTGCGCCCGCGCCTGAAGGACATCAAAATACCCGCGCTCGTCGTCGCAGGCACCGCCGACCATTTGCTTGACAGCGTCGGAGCGGCGCGCGTGCTGGCCGGCAGTCTGCCGCACGCGCGACTGAAACTGCTGGAGGGCACGGGCCACACGGCGCTCCTTTCAAGCCGCGTGCGCGTCCGCGAATGGCTCAAAGAGTTCGACGATTTTTGATCCATTCGCGAGCTTTCGGAACAGTGTACGCACATCCGACGTGTAAACTCCGGGCGGCGTTGAAGACTCTGAAGAGCATCGAAGAGTTTCTGGCTTGAAGGGTCGAGGGTTTGACGAACAATGTAAAGGGGTAAGCATCTATTGCATCGAAGAACACAAATGCTCAACGCGTTCGCGACGTTGTTCGTCCTACTGGCCTTGCTGCTGCCGCCCTGCGCTCCGGCGCAGAGTCGCAGCGCCGTCACCGCCAGCCCCTTCTCATCTGCTCCCTATCAGGTCGGCGAACGTCTCTCCTACACCGTCTCCTTTTCGAGCTTCCCGACGGCGGCGCACGTCGAACTCCTCGTCACGGGACGCGGAACTTACTTCGGGCGCGAAGGCGTCGAGCTTCGCGCGCACGTCGAGACCACAGGCGTCGTCAGCGCGGCGCTCTACGCCATCAACAACGACTACATAACCTACGTTGACCCTTCGACCGGCCTTCCCTTCCGCGCGCAGCAGATCGTGCGTGAAGGCGAGCGCGTCGCCGACGCGGCGCGTGATTTTAACCAGCCTGCCGGGGCGTCGGCCATCCCGTCGAAGCAGACGGCGGGCGCATTCTCCGGAGCCTTCGACTTCGTCTCCGCGCTCTTCCGCCTCCGCGCTCTTCCTCTCGCGCAGGGCGCAACTTATGCCCTTGCCGTGCAAAACGCAGACACGACCTACGATGCGGAGTTGAAAGTGACGGGGCGCGAGTTGCTCAAGACCAACGTCGGCTCGTCGAACACCATCGCCACGCAGTTGCGCGTGCGAGCCAATTCTTCGGCGGACGCATATCGCCTGCGCGTCAACTTCACGGACGACGCGCGCCACATCCCCGTGCTCGTCACGGCCCAGCACAGCGCCGGAGAGATTCGCGCCGAACTCGCCAGCGCCGAGATACTCACCGCGCAGCCGCCCGCCCCGGCAGTGGCGAGCAATCCGGTTAACCCGATGCCCGGCATTCTTCTGCCCCCGCGCCCCGGCATAGTGCCGCCGCTGCCGGGACGCGCGGTCAATCCAAATCCTACAGGTACGCCTAACAACGCGGGCGTGCCTGCGCCGCTCCCAGACCTGCCGTTCGCCGTCGGCGAACAACTGAACTACAATTTCTTCATAGGGGGAGCCGCGCAGCCCGTCGGCTCGGCGTCTTTGCAGGTACGCGCCCGCGCTAAATACTTCAACCGCGACGGCCTCCTGCTCAGCGCCGCAATCCTGACCAGCCCGGAGGGCCAGCGTTTGTTTCCCGTCAACGACCAGATTAACTCTTACGTGGACGCCGCGACGCTGCTGCCCTTCCGCACAGAGTTGAGTCTACTTGAAGGCAGGCGACGCGCCCGGTGGACGATCTCCGTGGATCAGCCAACCGGCAACGCCCTGTTCGACGACGGCACACGCGTCGAGATGCCGCTCGGCACGCACGATCTCATCTCCGTCTTCTACGCCCTGCGCTCGTTCGACCTCTCTGTGGGAAAGCGCAACGCTGTCTCGCTCCTGCTCAACAAGCGCCCTCGCCTGCTCTACATCGTCGCCATCAAGCGCGAGACAATCCTGCTCGGCGGCAAGCAAATCCCCGCAGTCGAACTCTCGCTCACGACGGGCGACCCGCAGGGCGACCGCCTCGGACTACGCCTCTGGGTCAGCACGGACAAGCGGCGCTTGCCGCTTCGACTCACGGCGCAGACGCCGCTCGGCCCCGTCCGCGCAGACCTGGCGATCATCCCGACGACGCTCGAATAGGCAGCGGTTCTCTGACTCAACGGCCATCGTGGCGCGTCTAAACACATAGCCTTCAGCCGGAGCGCCCGACACAATTTCTCCACCACACGGCAATAACCGCTTCCACACGCGCCTGCCCGTCGCAACACTTGAGCCTCAAGATGGAAAATTGAGAATGCTGGAACGCGCCCTGTTTGCGTCAATTTGAAATTGAAATTAGTTTTCAATTAGGTTATAGTCTCATCACTGGGACGGGCAGCGCTCCGGCCCGTATGTCGGACAGATTATTCGTTGGAAGGCACGCAAACATGAGTTCTCTCTTATTCGACCAAAGCATCGCTTACGACATCACGCGGCCCCCGGCTGCCGCAGCCCCCTTGTCTCTCGACTCCCTGCCCGCCGGCGTTACGGCGCGCGTGCTGAACGTCAACGGCATGGGCGCGGTGGCTCGCCGCCTGATGGAGATGGGTGTCGTGCCTGGCGCTCCCGTCCGTGTCATCAAAGCCGCTCCCCTCGGCGACCCCATTGAAGTCCGCGTGCGCAACTATCATCTCGCCGTGCGCCGCTCCGAAGCGCAAACGATCTCAGTAGTGATAAGTGACAGGTGATAAGTGATAAGACAAAGATTTTATCTCATCACTCATCACTCATCACTTGTCACTTCTTATGAGCACCACCCTCGAATCCCCTTCCCGACTAAGCGAGCAGGCGACTGTGGAGAGCGCGGCGCGTCCTTTGACGGTGGCGCTGGCCGGTAATCCCAACGCGGGCAAGACGAGCCTCTTCAACGCGCTGACGGGACTGCGACAGAAGGTCGCGAACTATCCCGGCGTGACCGTCGAGCGCAAGGAGGGCGTCTGGCCGCTCGCGCCCGAACTGCCCCACGCGCGCCTGATTGACCTGCCCGGCCTCTACAGCCTCGACGCGGCATCCATTGACGAACAGATCGCTCGCGACGTGCTGACGGGCAAAGTCGCCGGCACGCCTGCGCCCGACGTGATCGTCGCGGCGGTTGACGCGACGAACCTTGAACGCAATCTCTACCTCGTCACGCAACTGCTGGAGATGGGTCGCCCGCTCGTGATCGCGCTGACAATGGTTGACCTCGCCGAAGGAGACGGGCTTGAGATTGACGAGAAGAAACTGAGCGACGCGCTCGGCGTGCCGGTCGTCGCGGTCGTCGCCAGGCAGCGGCGTGGAATTGAAGAACTCGCACGCGCTGTCGTCGTGGCTGCCGAAGAGCCTGCGCCGGGGACGAACTGGTGTCTGTCTGCGCGGGCCGAAGAGGAGATCACGAATCTCTCCGGCGCGGGCGGGCGGGAGACGGCGCTGCGCGATCTCTACGCGGATGAGTGGCCGTCGGAAGAGAAACGCCGCGAGGCTGTGCGGCAGGCGCGGGAGCGGCTTTCGCAGGGAAACCCGCGCTGGTGGCAGGAGCCTCTGACGGCACGCTACGGTTGGATCGAGGAGGTCGCCACAGGGGTCGTGCGCGGCGCGAAGCAGGGACGGCAACGCACTAGCGCGACCGAGCGGATTGACGCGTTGGTGACGCACAAATTCTTCGGCCCCATCATATTGCTGCTCGTCATGCTGCTCGTCTTCCAGACGATCTTCTCATGGGCGACGCTGCCGATGGACTTGATTGACAAGAGCTTCGGCGCACTGGCCGACACGTTGCGCGGGCGGATGCCCGCAGGCTTGCTGACGGACTTGCTGGCCGACGGCGTGATCGCGGGCGTCGGCGGCGTGCTCGTCTTCCTGCCGCAGATTCTCCTGCTCTTTTTCTTCATCTCGCTCCTTGAAGACAGCGGCTACATGGCTCGCGCGGCGTTTTTGATGGACAGGCTGATGCGCGGAGTGGGCTTGCACGGCAAGGCGTTCATGCCGCTTCTCAGCAGTTTCGCATGCGCCATTCCCGGCATCATGGCGACGCGCACCATCGAGAACCCGAAAGACCGTCTGGCGACCATTATGATCGCGCCGTTTATGAGTTGCTCGGCGCGCCTGCCGGTCTACACGCTGATGATCGCGGCCTTCTTTTCCGAGCGAAAACTTTTCGGATTCATCTCCGTCGGCGCGCTCATCATCCTCTCGATGTATTTGCTCGGCATCGTTGTCGCGATCATCGTCGGGTGGATTCTGAAGCACACGATTCTGAAAGCGCCGCCGCCGCCGCTCGTACTGGAGTTGCCGCCTTACCGCGTTCCCAACTTCGTCAACGTCGCGCAGCAGATGCGCTCGCGCTCTTGGCTCTTCGTGAAGCGCGCGGGCACCGTCATACTCGCCATCTCGATACTGCTCTGGGCGCTCGCGACGTTCCCACGCGCCACTACTTCGCCGCAGGCAGGGGCAGACCAGACCATCGCGCAGAGCGCACAGGGCAACGGCGCGGAAGCCAGCACACAGGCAGTTCAGCAAGGAAACGGCGAAGCGCCGGGCGGGGTAGATAAAGGCGAGCAGGTGCGGCAGAGCTTCGCGGGGCAACTCGGACGCCTCATCGAGCCGGCGATTGCGCCGCTCGGTTTCGATTGGAAGATGGGCATTGGCCTCATCGCGTCGTTCGCCGCGCGCGAGACGCTCGTCTCGACGCTCTCAATCGTCTACAACGTCGGGGCGGACGGAAAGGAAGACTCGCCCTCCTTGATCGAGGCCGTGCGCGACGCCAAACGCCCCGACGGGACGCCGGCGTGGACGCCGCTCGTCGCCGTCTCGATGATGGTCTTTTTCGTGCTGGCGTGCCAGTGTATGTCCACGCTGGCCGTCGTCCGCCGCGAGACGAACTCGTGGCGCTGGCCCATCTTCATGCTCGGCTATATGTTCGTACTGGCCTACGTCGCGTCGTTCCTCACGTATCAGGGCGGGCGTCTGTTAGGTTTGAGTTGAATCGAAATGAAGTTTGACTGGCAGACATTCGCAGTGGCGCTCATCATTCTGGCCGCGTGCCTCTACGTCGGGCGGCGTGGGCTGGCGCGCCTGCGTTCGTTTCGACGGCGTGGGGAAAACGCTGCGACTGAATGCGAGACAGGCTGTGGCAGTTGCGGCGGCGCGGCGAAGGCGACGACGAAGCCCGCGACAGTTCTCGTGCAGATTAATCCCACCCGCCGGTAGTTTCAAACGTTTATAATTTCTTCAATAACGTCGTCAAGGCACTTGAAAGAGTGTTAGGCTCTTTCGACATCAGGAGCGAGGCCCCAACTTGCCCGTTGGCAATCGCGTCTATTTTTATCTTGAACACACGTTGATTTATGACTGAAACAAAAAACCCACTGCTTCGTGCTTTGACGCTGACGGACGCGACAGCGCTGGTCATCGGCACGGTGATCGGAACCGGAGTTTTCCTGAAGACCGCTGTGATGACTCAACAGTTGGGCACACCTGCTTTAGTCCTGCTGGCGTGGGTCGCGGCTGGCCTCCTCTCTCTGGCCGGGGCGCTGACTTACGCGGAACTCGGCGCGATGTTTCCATGGCTGCCATTAGCACAGGCTTTGCGATCTTTCTTTCAGCGCTCATCCCTTTGGGTGGAGCCTGGGTCGAGCGTACTTTTCATCTGTTCGGGCAGGAGCTTCACTGGCAGTTCGGACTGGCGCAGGTGGTTGCCGTCGCCGCGATAGTTTTATTTTCGGCCATCAACTGCATCGGCGTGGCGGTCGGCGGGCGTGTGCAGTCGGTGCTGACGGGGGCGAAGCTATTGGGCATTGTTGCCATCGTCGGCGGAGTTTTCTTTTTATCCCCCGGCGCAAGCTTGGCGCACCTGCAAACCGCTCCCGGCACGCCGCAATGGAGCGGGATACAATCTTTCGGAGCGGCCATGCTGGCGGCGCTCTGGGCTTACAACGGCTGGTATGCTTTGCCGCTTGTGGCGGGTGAAGTCGAGCATCCACAACGCAATGTTCCGAGGGGCTTAATCATAGGCATGCTGGTTATTCTGGTCATCTACCTGCTGACTAACTTCTCTTATTTCTATGCCCTGCCCATCAGTGAAATCCTGACCTCCAACTCCACCGCCCACCGCGACGCGCTGCCTGTCGCGACGAAAGCGGCGCAGACTTTCCTCGGCCCTGTCGGAACAGCTTTTATCTCCGTGGCATTTGTCGTCTCGACGATTGGGGCGCTCAACGGCCTGATCCTGTCGAACGCGCGCATTCCTTTCGCGATGGCACGAGATGGTCTGTTCTTTAAGCGAATGGGCGAGGCAAGTAAGCGCGGGCGTGTTCCCGTGTGGGCCATCATCTTTCAGGGCTTGTGGGCAAGTGTGCTGGCTCTGACGGGCACGTTCGACCAGATCACTACTTATACGATCTTTGCGCTGTGGGTTTTCTTCGGCATCACCGCCGCTTCCGTTTTCGTCTTACGCCGCAAGATGCCTCACGCGCCGCGCCCTTACAAGACATTAGGCTACCCGGTCGTACCCTTTCTTTTTATCCTTGTGGCCGCGTGGCTGGTTATTAACACGATACAGACGAGTCCGGTCGAGTCGGCGGTCGGGCTGATACTGATTGCGCTTGGATTGCCGGTCTACTTCTACTTTAAACAGCGCCGGACGGGTCGAGAAGGCGTCGCATCGTCGTGAGAAAAGTGCTGCTGGCAATCTGCTGGCTGCTCGCCGCGCCGGGCGCGTTTCTGGGCGCGCTGATTGTCTTACCGGCTCCTTCGCATGATCTCTGGCTGGCGGCGGTCGGCGCGAGCGAGTGGAGCGTCTGGCTGGTTCTGGCGGGCGCGGTCGGCTTGCTGTGCGGCGGCGCGGCTTTGTTGATGAAGAGTCGCAGCGCACCGGCACGCATCGGTTTCGCGCTCAACCTCCTGACGGTGGCCTGTGCTGCTATGCCCGTCGTCGAAGCTTTCAGCGTCGCGTCGCGCGAGGGCGTGAGCCTCTCGTGGGAACGTTACCTGTTCGGGATCGAACGCGCCGCCGCGCGCATCCCGGTTGACGTGCAACGCGACGTTGAATTCGCACGCCCCGTTGGACGACCGCTGCGGCTTGACGTGTACCAGCCGCGACGCCCCGCAACAGGCGAGCGACAGGCGAACGACCGCGCCTTCGCGTTGCTGCCAGCCGTCATCGTGATTCACGGCGGCTCCTGGAGTAGCGGGGTGAAAAGCGACTTCGCGCGTTACGACCGTTGGCTGGCGGAAGGCGGGCGCGTGGTGTTCGATGCGGAGTACAGGCTCGCGGACGATGCACACCGTTTCCCGGCGCAGCTCTTTGATGTCAGGTGCGCCATCGTCTGGGTCAAGAGCCACGCCGCACAGTACGGCGTTGACCCCGAACGCGTCGCGCTTCTGGGGCGTTCGGCTGGCGGACAACTGGCGCTGCTCGCCGCCTACACCGCGCATGAACCGTCGAGCCAGACTGATTCCTGCGACGCTCAGGACACGAGCGTCCGCGCCGTGATTTCATTCTACGGGCCGACCGATCTTGTCTGGGACTACACTCATACGGGTCGCCCGGACGTGATAGACACTCCGCGCAAATTAGAGAACTTCCTCGGCGGCTCGCCCGCCAACGCTTCGCAAACCTACGCGGCGGCCTCACCCATCGAGCACGTCAGCGCGCAGTCGCCGCCCACGCTCTTTCTGCACGGCGGGCACGACCAACTCGTCCTGACCGGAAACGTCGAGCGCATCATCCCGAAGCTTGCGGCGGCGCGCGTGTCTTACACGTACCTCTACCTCCCGTGGGCCAGCCACGGCTTCGACTACAATTTTAACGGCTGGGGTTCGCAGATCGCTCAGGACAAGATCAACAAGTTCCTCGACGCTTACCTGTAAGACCACTGACGAAGACGCCCGACCGTATGGGAAGGCGAAAAGCGGAAGGGTGAAGTGAAAGGGTTGATTCGATGAGTCAACCCTTTCACTTCACCCTTCCGCCTCTGCTCTCCTGCCCTCGCTTACGGCGAGGATGTCTGCCTTAGTCTTCTCTTCACTCAGCAATTTTTGGCGGCGCGGTCACGGCGACGCTTGAGTTGCGCTTCGGCGCGGCGCGGTAGGTGGAGACGGCCTCTCTGCTCAACTTAAAAATCGTGCGACGATTTTGCCCGATCAGTTTGAGCCAAGCGCGCTTGCCCATCTGCGGGAAGTAAATGCCGTGGAAGAAGAGGCGCGCGACGAGGTGGCTGATGCGGTACTGTAGAGGCGCGTGTTTGATTGCATCGAGAGCCTGTGCGTTGCGTTCGGGGCTGTAGGAGGCCGACCACGCGCGGTTAACTTCCTGCCGCGCTTCCTTAATCGTCATCTTGAGCGGCGCGTGCGCCATCTCGAAGGGCGCGAAGTCCATCCAGTGTTTCGGGCGCGCGAGCCGGCCCGCTTTCTGCAAACGATCATACAGAGGTGTTGCTGGGAACGGCGTGAGTTGGCCGAAGACGGGCAGGCCGGGCGGCCAACTGTGTATCTCTTTGAGCGTGCGGTCGGCGACGCCCGTCGTGTCGTTGTCCATGCCGAAGATGAAAGAGGTGATGGCGTAGACGTTGCGCTGTGCGAGGCGTTCGAGGACGCCTGCGTACTCGCTCGGCTTGCTGAAATTCTTGTTCACGTCGGCCATGTTCGCCGGGTCAATGGATTCCATGCCGATGAAGACCCACTTGCCGCCCGACTCGGCGATGAGGTCAACGAGTTCCTCGTCGCGCAGCAGGTTGGCGCTGATCTGCGCGACCCACGGCACCTGTGCGTTGGCGGCGATGATGTCTCTGAGCAGAGACTTCGTGCGCTTGATGTTGATGGCGAGGTTGTCGTCTATGAAGAAGACGGCGAGCTGCCCGCGCTCGCGCCGCGCACGTTCCTTGAGGCGCAGGAGTTCCTCGATGACCGATTCGTTGGTGCGGAAGCGGATCGAGTCGCCGAAGAATCCGGTGACGGTGCAGAACTCGCAGCCGTAAGGACAGCCGCGCCCCGTCTCCAGCGGCACGACGTGGAAAGTTCCCCAGCCGCCGCCCAGTTTGGACAGCATCGTGCGAAACATTTTCGGCACGAGGCTGAACTGGTCGAGGTCGAGCGTCTCCCACGGAATCGAAGGATAAGGTTGCAAACTCGGCTTGCGATCCAGGCCCTTCGCATCGCGCTCCGGTTGATAGACTTCTTTGAGTTGCCCGCGCGCCGCGTCTTCGACGATCAACGGCCACGTCTCATCGGCCTCGCCAAGCGCCACTGCATCTGCGTGGCGCGGCCCGCCATCGCGTCCGAGCGCTTCGTCCGGCACCTCCGTGACGTGCGGCCCGCCCATCACGACGGGGACGCCCGCGGCACGAAGCGCGTCCGCGACGCGGTATGCCTTCGCCACCATCCTTGTCATCGCGCCGATGCCGACGAGTCCTATGTTCTGCTCACGCACGAAGCGCACGATCTCGTCGTCGTTCATGGCGCGTGCGTTCCCGTCAACGAGCACCACCTCGTGGCCCGGCGGCGTGAGCGACTGAAGTAGAAACATCCAGAGATGAGGCATGAAATTGCGCGTCACGCCGTTGTCAGGATTGTAGAGTAGAATTTTCATGCTCCCGCCTCCTCCGTCCAATCAACTGAAATCCAACCTCTAGCCCCTGGGATGTCTATGGCATGAATAAGCAACTGATGACACAAGGAAGGAGCAGGGGCCTCACTCCTGATGTCGAGAGGTGAATTATTCAAGGGGATTTTATCATTTATGTACGCCGCAATACATAAGCATTTTTGGCCGACGCCGATTCGAGCCGGAGAGCGCGCTTCTCAAAGTCCACAAAAGCGCGGACGCTCTTCGTTTCGCGGCCTGAAAGCCGTGTAAATCTCCGCTTTTATACGCTCCATGCCGTCAGAGACGCGGCTCCCTGACGACTTTCCAGACGAGGCCGAGCCGGGCCATCAGCCGGATGGCGTAGCCCGACGCATCCACTTCATACCAGCGCCAGCCGTGTACCGCCGACGCCGGGCGCGCGTGATGATTGTTGTGCCAGCCCTCGCCGAGCGTGAGCAGGCCGAGCCACCACACGTTGCGACTTTCGTCGCGCGTCGCATTCGGGCGTCGGCCCCAGACGTGGCAGACACTGTTGATGCACCACGTCAGATGCCACAGGCACAGAGTCCTGACCACCGTTCCCCAGAGCACGCCGCGCCAGCCGGCGACCGCGTAGCACAGCACGCCTGTCAGCAACCACGGCAGAGTGAACAGCACCCCTTGATCCAGCACGCGTATCCAGAAATCCTGGCCGGGAACGTCCGGCACTAACTCTCGATAGTCGCTGCCGTCCTCTGCGTCGCGGCACATCACCCAACCCACGTGCGCGTGCAGAAAACCCATCAGCGGCGTGTGCGGGTCGCCCGGCTTGTCCGTCATTTGATGATGGCGACGATGAATCGCGGCCCAGCGCGCAGGCCCGCCCTGCAAAGCCGCCGCGCCTGTCCAAGCAAGCACGCGCCGCATCCATGTGTGACACCTGAACCCGCGATGCGTGAGCAGGCGATGATAGCCGATGCCGATGGCGAACGTCGTGGAGAGGTACAGGCCCAGAAAAAGCGCGAGGTCAATTCGCCGGGGCCAGAACCAGAGTGAGAGAAGCCCGCAGAGATGTAAACTCACGACCAGAAAGCTGTGAGTCCAGTTGAGACGGAGAACGTTGCGCGGTAATTGTTCAGCGGCGGAGGCAGTCAGCATCATTCTTGAGAAGTTCTATTCGAGATAATGTTCGCCCAGCCTCGCCTGCAACTCGGTCGGCACGATCTTCCAACTGGCAATGCTGAGAAGGTTGAGTCTTAAATTCGCCGGATGAACACGAGAGCCGCGCCACTGGCAGCGCGCCTCGTCGTAACGCCAGCGATAGAGTGGGCCGTCCTCGCGCCGGCTGTAGAAGACGCCACGCTCTCTATGCGTGTCCGCGCCCGCCGGGTTGAAATAGACGCGCAGCCCGCTCATCTTAACGTTCTTTGACTCTTCAAAGGACTCTTCACTCAGATTCTCCGTGTGAAAGTCGCTCGTCATCACCATTGTCCTTCTGATCCTTCTTAGTAGTCGTGAAAGGTACGAGGCCTTGTTTGACTTCTTCGAGGGCGATGCTCGTGTTCCGGCGCTTCAACGGATCAGCTTCGATGCGGGACGGCGAGCCGCGCTGGAGTTGTTTGGCCCTTAAAGCCGCCACGACGATGAGCCGGAATCTCGAATCTATCCCCGGCCATTCCTCTTCGTAGGGGGCGTTGCTGAAGACGCTGACTGTGGGTTTAGCTGCTCCGCTCATAAGGTGCTCCGACTCCCGCTCGTGTGGAAAAAGTAAGTAGGCTACGATTGCCGATGACTTTTCGGGTGGGGCATGAAAGGCCGTCGCCGTTTGGGTCGCGGCCTTTCAAATTTCCCCGTCCCGTTTATCTGGCCCGGCGCGGGCGGAACGAACGCCGACCGATTTTGCTCGCCCCTTTGAAGGACGAGACCGGTCTGGCGGACGATGCGACGGACGCCAGCGCCCCGCCGAAGGAGGGCAGCAAGACGCGTTCGACCAACTGGCCCGTCAGCCGCTCGATGCCGCGCAGAGACGGTTCCTCGGCGGGCGTCATCAGTGTAATCGCGCGCCCGACTTTTCCGGCGCGACCCGTGCGTCCGATGCGGTGCACGTAGTCTTCCGGCGCGGCGGGCACGTCGTAGTTGATGACGTGCGAAACGCTGTCAACATCTATACCGCGCGCAGCGATGTCTGTGGCGACGAGCACACGCGTGCGTCCGTCCTTGAAGCCGCGCAGCGCCGCCTCGCGTTGAGGCTGCGTGCGGTCGGCGTGGATGCGGTTGACCTTGTGCTCGCGCGCTTCGAGGATGTGCGAGAGGCGCTCGGCCCCGCGCCGCGTGCGTGTAAAGACCAGCACGCGCTCGAAACGCTCGCGCTCCAGCAGGTCGAGCAAAAGCGCCGTCTTCGACTCGGTCGCGACCGGGTAGACGGTCTGCTCGACGGTCGCGGGCGCGTGGCCGCGCTGGTTGACTTCGACAACTTTCGGTGCGCGCATGGTCGTGCGCGCGAGGTCTTCGATGGCCGACGACATCGTTGCTGAGAAGAGCAACGTCTGCCGGTTCTTCGGAAGAACGGCGAGCACCCTGCGGATGGCGGGCCAGAAGCCCATGTCGAACATGCGGTCGGCCTCGTCGAGCACCAACACCTCCACGTTCGAGAGATTAACGGAGCCGCGCTCCATGTGGTCGAGCAGACGCCCCGGCGTCGCGACGACGACGCCCGCGCCGCGCCGCAAATCTTCGCACTGCCTTGAGAGCGCCGCGCCGCCGATGATGCGCGCACAACGCGCGGCCTTCTTCGGGGCAAGTTCTTTGTAGCTCGCTTCGATCTGCGTGGCGAGTTCACGCGTCGGCGCAAGGACGAGCACGCGGACGCCGGGGCGCGGCGTGTCCATCATCCTTTGAATTGTTGGTAGAAGAAACGCGGCTGTCTTCCCTGTGCCGGTCTCGGCACAGCCGATCAAGTCGGAGCCGCTCAACACGACAGGGATCGCCTGCGTTTGAATCGGTGTGGGTTCTGTGTACCCGAGGGCCTCGCAGCCGCGCACCAGCGCCGGTTGCAGTCCCAGTTGTGAGAAATCCATTTAGTTCCTTTTCGTGCGCCGCTCTGTCTAGTTCAGAGGGCGTCTTGCTGAAATATTCCAAAGCGCCCCCGGCAGGAATGTTTCGTTGCCAGGGGCGCTCTGTTTCGAGAGTCGCTGGGTTTAGAGAAAACTCTTACCAGCGAGGAGTGCGGTCGCCGCCACCGCCGCCGCCGCCACGGTTGCCGCCGTAGCCGCCACCGCCGCCACGACCGCCGCCGCCGCCGCCGAAGCCGCCGCGACCACCGCCGCCGCCACCGCTGCGATTCTCGCGCGGTTTGGCTTCGTTGACCGTCAGGCTGCGTCCGTTGACTTCCTTACCGTTGAACTGCGTGATGGCCGCCTCGCCCTCTTCCTTGGAAGACATTTCGACGAAGCCGAAGCCGCGCGAACGTCCGGTCTCGCGGTCTTCGACTACGGAAGCCGACTCGACCGTCCCGGCCTGAGCGAACAGTTGCTGCAAATCCTCGCTCGAAGTCTGGAATGCGAGATTGCCGACGTAAAGTTTCATTGACATTAAGATGTACCTCTCCCCCGTGGGAGTATTGAGAGAAGCTTCGAATTGAAGTGGCTTCGGTGTAACGGTAGCAGCGAAGGCTCGCGTTCGGATGCTCTTGTGAGCGGCTTCTGAAGTTGAAATCAGCCTACTCTCGAACCATCCTGAACGCCGCCGTCTATCTTTTGCACGGGGAGCGCATCACCGTTGACGCGCGAGAGAAGGAGTAACTGGCAACTATGATGCACTACATTAGTACGAAGTTGCAAGCGGTTCCCGTTCAGCCCGGACGTATATTTTCAACGAGTTGAATAATCCGAGTTCGCCATGTGTCCACCAAAGTCGCGACGCCCTCCCAAATAAAGGCCGGAACAAGCGGGCACGTCTCGCTCGAATCAACGTCTTGCTTCCACTATCTCCTCACCTTCTGGCATCGCCGCACGCTCGCCGAGCACGACGCGCACCTGATGGCTCGCTCCGTCATCCCTGAGCGCGATCTCGTCCGCTCCCTGCGCCGCGCCGTCCACTTCGACGGCGGCGATGCCGCGACTGATGCCGTGCGGGTTCTCGACCTTGATGTGATAGCGCGAAGACTTGTAGCGATAATCAATCTCGTATTCACGCCAGCCGCGCGGGATGCAGGGATCAATCTTTAAGACTTCCCCGCGCAGCTTGAAGCCGAGGATGAATTCCAGCCCCGCGCGGTACATCCAACTGGCCGAGCCTGTGTACCACGTCCAACCGCCGCGTCCCGTGTGCGGCGAGACGGCGTACACGTCCGCGACCGCGACGTAAGGCTCGACCTTATATTTATGCAGCCCGGCGCGCGTCGAGGCGTGGTTGATCGGATTCAGTAGCGCGAAGAGTTCGCCCGCGCGGTCGCCGTCGCCGAGCAGCGCGTAGGCGATCAAGACCCACAGCGCCGCGTGTGTGTACTGCCCGCCATTCTCGCGCACGCCCGGCACGTAGCCCTTGATGTAGCCGGGGTCGAGCGCGCCACGGTCGAACGGAGGGTTGAATAGAATGACGAGGCCGTCGCCGCGCCGGATCAGGTATTCCTCGACCGAAGCCATCGCGCGCTGCGTGCGCTGCGTGTCCGCCGCGCCGGAGATGACGCCCCACGACTGCGCTATCGAATCAATGCGGCACTCTTCGTTCTGGGCGGAGCCGAGCGGCGTGCCGTCGTCGAAGTACGCGCGCCTGTACCAGTCGCCGTCCCAGCCTTCGGCTTCGAGCGCCTGTTTGAGTTTGCCGACGTGCTCAAAATAAGTTTTCGCCCTGGCGTCTGCGCGCGCCTGGCAAAATGGTGCGAACTGCGAAAGCGTGTTGTGGAGAAACCATCCGACCCACACGCTCTCGCCGCGACCGACGTTGCCGACGCGGTTCATGCCGTCATTCCAGTCGCCCGATCCCATCAAAGGCAGTCCGTGCGCGCCCGTCTTCAAGCTGCGGTCGAGCGCGCGCGCGCAGTGCTCATACAGGCTGGCCGTCTCGGCTGAGACTGTGGGCTGCGTGTAGGATTCGTCCTCGCCTTCCGCCAGAAGCGGCGCTTCGAGGAAAGGCACTATCTCATCAAGCACGCTGCTGTCGCCGGTCACGCTCACGTAAAAGCTCGTCACGTAGGGCAGCCACAGCAAATCGTCGGAGAAGCGCGTGCGGACGCCGCGATTCGTCGGCGGATGCCACCAGTGCTGCACGTCGCCCTCTCTGAACTGGTGCGCGGCGGCGCGCAGAATCTGCGTGCGCGCGATGTCCGGGCGTGCGTAGATGGCGGCCATCACGTCCTGCAACTGATCGCGGAAGCCGTAAGCGCCGCCGGATTGGTAGAACGCCGAGCGCGCCCACACGCGGCAGGCCAGCGTCTGGCAGAGCAGCCAGCGGTTCAGGAGCGTGTCCATCGCCGCGTCGGGCGTGTGCACCTGCACGGTCTCAAGCATCTCGTCCCAACGCTCGACGACGCGCTCAAAGGCTGCGCCCACGGCATTCGGCTGGCGGAAGCGCTTGATGATTTCGTTCGCCTCTTCCCTGCTCTCGCCCTCGCCGAGCATGAAGAAAAGTTCGCGCCCTTCGCCCGGCCCAAGCTCTATTTCCACTTGCAACGCCGCGCACGGGTCGAGTCCCGCTCCGTCGTGATTCGCGAGATGTGTGCGCCGCAGCGCGGCGGGACGCGCGGGGCTGCCGTTGCGACCGATGAACTCCTTGCGGTCGCAGGTCGCGCTTCGCGTGTCGAGGCTGACGCCGGCGAATGCCACACGCCCCGCGAACTCGTTGTTGTAAGGATTGCGCGCGAAGATCGCACCCGTCTCGTCGTCAATCTCCGTGATGAGATAGGGCGCGGACGCGCCGCGCTGCACGCCGAGCACCAGTTCGTTGTAGTTCGTCACGGACAGGCGGCGGCGGCGGTCTGTGTTGTTGCGTAGACGCAGCAGAGAGATTTTGACCGGCGCGTCGAGCGGGACGAAGAGGAGTAGTTCCTGCGAGATGCCGTGGCTCGTATGCTCGAAGACGGTGTAGCCCTGCCCGTGTCGAATCACGTAGGCTTCCGCCTCGCGGACGGGCAGGGGCGTCGGCGTCCAGATCGCGCCGGTCTCTTCGTCGCGCAGGTAGATGCTCTCGCCGGGCGGGTCGCTGACCGCGTCGTTCGACCACGGCGTCAGGCGGTTCTCGCGGCTGTTGGCAGACCACGTGTAGCCCGCGCCGGTCTCCGTTACCTGAAAGCCGAAGTCGTGCTCGTTGGCGACGACGTTCGTCCAGGGCGCGGGCGTCCACTGTCCCTCGCCGAGCACGGTCACGTATTCGCGCCCGCCGTGGCTGAAGCCGCCGAGGCCGTTGAAGAAGGAGAGTTCGGGGGCGTTCAAGGGCGGCTCCGGGTAGGTACGCGAAGGGGCGCGCGGGACGAAGGCGGGCGGCAATTCTCCTTCGCCCGTCCGGCGCACGAGTTGTTCTTCGAGCGTACCGCGCTCCGTCACGATGACGACGCGCGCCACGGCGTGCAGCAGAATTCTGTCTGCGTCCGGCATCACGTCCGCGCGGCGGAGATAGACGCCGCCCGGCTTGTCCTGCAAAGCCTGTGCGCTGCTCGAACGCACCAGCGACTGAATTTCCTCCTGCAACTCCTGCGCGTAGCTCGGCGGGTGGTCGTTGAGAATGACGAGGTCAATCGCCAGTCCTTTCAGGCGAAGATAGGCGTGTGCGCGCAGCAGTTGCCGCACCGTGTTCAAGTCTTCCGACTTGTTGATGCGCGCCAGCACAATCGGCAGGTCGCCGCTGATGCCGTAAGGCCACAGGCCCGACTGTGCCTTGGTGTTCATGGCGAGCACGTGCGGGCTGGGGCGCAGAGAGGGGTCTGAGTAAAGCGCGCGGCCAGCGAGACGTTGAAAGAGG
>JAIVJG010000087.1 GCA_020200155.1 Acidobacteriota bacterium
GTGCGGGAGAACACTCAGACGTGACGGGACGTTCGGGAGAGACGGCCTGCCGCTCGATTCCGCGATGCCGGGAGCAGTCGGCACTATAGCACGTATGTCCCGCGTGTGCAACGAAGGCTTGCGCGTGAAACACACGATAGGCCTTTACCGGGGCACGTGCGGGCGTATAATGCGCGGGCGCGGACTCGTCACACCCACGAAGCATGCGAGTCCTCGCCGTCCCTCTTTGAAAGACGCATCGTGCCTGGCGTTCTCACCGGAAAGGAGATGCTTCCGCAGTGTACAAACCGAATTTTTGTGCCGAATGCGGCGCACGTGTCGAGCGTGCGCGATGGCGTGTGTGGACGAGCCGGCGTTTTTGCGCCGCTTGCGATGGGCGTTTTCGTAAACGTCGAATCGTCACGCCAATTATGTTGAGCGCCACGCTCGTGGGTGGCGGCTTCCTACTGGGCCGTGCGGGGCGGCCTGCGCCTCCGCCACTGGTCGTCGGGCGCGGGGAGTTGTCGTTAGCCTCCTTATCGAAAGAGGCAAGCGCGCCGCGCAACGACGCGGGGGCGGAGAAGGGTCGCGCCGCACAGACGCCCGAACCTGCTTACGGCCCGGACGGCTCGCCCACTGAACGCCCGACCGACCCAGAAGAGATTATCTCCATCTGCGGAGCGCGCACGAAGAAGGGCACGCCGTGCCGGCGGCGTGTCCGAGGCACAGGCCGTTGCTGGCAGCATCGCGGCCTGCCGGCGATGCTCCCGGCGTCGAAGTTGATTGTGCCGAATTAGAGAGAGGGCAAGGCGGCGTAAGTCGAAGCGTGGTTTGCCGGGAGGTGTGAGCTTTGAGCGCCTCTGCGTGCGGATTTGATTTCACGCAAAGGCGCTCAGAGTTAAGGGCCGCGATGGGCTTGACGGGTGGCTTCCGCGAGATGACGGAAGGAGTCGAAATTACTGCGGCGGCGTGGCCGAAGTGACTTTGCTCGGATTCATCTCCGTCGCGGGTTGCGCCAGTCCGCGATTGACGAGCACGCGCACCTCTGCGCGACGGTTCTGCTCGCGCCCTTCGCGCGTGGTGTTTTCGGCGATGGGTTGCGGGGCCGCGCCGTAGCCGTAGGGCGTGATGATGCGACGCAGCGGGACGCGATGCGTCTCGACGAGGTAGCGGACGACCGACTCGGCGCGTTGCTGGCTCAACTGCCGGTTCGCTTCCTTGCCGCGAAAATCATAGGCGTAGCCGGTCACTTCAAACATGAAGCCCTTCGCTTCCTGCGAATACTTGGCGACCTCGTCGAGCGTCCGTTTGGCTTCGGGCGTGAGCGCGGCGCTGCGGAGTTTGAAGTTGACGTTGAGGCTCTGCTGCGCCGTGTAGTCGTCGAGCGCGGAGACGCGGTCGTTAGCGACGCGCACGCCCTCGACGGCCTTGTTGGCGGCTTCCTGCGCGGCCACCGCTCCGCCGCTCGCGGCGTTCGAGACGGCGGCGAGTTCGTCCAGTTGGCCGGACATACGCTGCGCGTTCTGCTCGACCTGCCCGATCCTGCCTTCAGCCGTGCCGACGCGATTCTCGACCGGCGTGACGTTGGCCTCGACGGCCTTCGCCGTCCGCAGGTCTCGGTCGGAGAATCTGATCTTCTCCGCGACGAGCCGCCCCGAACTGTCGCCTCGCCCCTCGACTTCAAGATTTAAGCCGCGCAGGATGGCCGTCTGTCCGAAGCTCGTCCCGCCGCCGAAGGCCCCGCCCTTCGTCTTAACGCTCGTCTGGTCGCTCAACAACACAACGGTCTCCGCGCCGCTCTGATCGCGCACGATGAAGGTGTCCGCGTCGCGCCGCATGACGACGCCTTTGACTTTCATCTTCTGCCCCGCAGCTACGTTGGTGCGCGCGTTCGACGTGGAAGGCGTTGTGCCGCTGCCTTGCGCGAACGTGAGCGGCGCGAGCACGAGCGTCAGTAAAAGCGTGGCGACGAATGACCGAAGTGTTCCGACATGATTGAGTCTCATCTGTTTCCTCTCCATCCTCAGATTGGCGCGCGTGCCCTTGTTGAAAGGCACAACCGGCGTGCGAGTGCGCGGGCGCGAAATTGTTGAGCCGTGATTTGGTATCGGGGAACGATACGCCGAATCAAGCGGTTGGATGGTTGCAGTTGCCTTACGAATTGAGTGCGGGTGCGTTGCGAAGGGCGGGAATGAAGAAAGGGAGGCGACTGGCTCGGCCTCCCTTTCCGTTAAAGACATCTCGCGCGCCGTCTATTTCCTGTCCTTGAATTGATCATTGAGAATCGTGTGGCGGCTGACGAGCGGTATCTGCCGCCCGCCGATGAAGAGGTAGCGAATGTTGGTGCGCGGCTCAAGGATGTCGCCGTCTGTGATGACGAGGTTGGCAAGCTTGCCCTGTTCAATCGAACCCATCTGATCGCTGAGTCCCATGATCTGCGCCGGATAGAGCGTGACGGACTTGAGCGCTTCTTCGCGCGGCAGTCCGAACGACGCGGCCATCCCGGCGTGGAAGGGCAGGTCGCGGACGTGCGCGCCACTGTCGCCCGTCGAGATGCAGAAGCGGACGCCCGCAGCTTGCAGTTTGGCGGCGTTCGCGTACATCTCGTCGTAGGCGTCGTCTTCGCGTAAGGGTAAATTGAGGACGCTGTCGAGGACGACCGGCACGTTGTGTTCTTTGAGGAACGCGGCGGCGCGTCCCGCCTCGCTGCCGCCGACGATGATGGTCTTAAGCTTCATCTCTTCGGCGAAGCGGACGGCGGCGCGTATGTCACGCTCGCGGTCAGCGCGGAGCATCACCGGACGTTCGCCGCGCACGTAAGGGACGAGCGCGGCGAATTGCAGATTCACGTCGGGACGCGGCACAGCTTTCGGGTCGCGCGTGTATGCGTCCTGCGCGCGACCGTAGGCTTCGGCGTCGCGCATCAGCTTTCGCATCTCCTCGACCCGGCGGTCGCGGGTCGTCAGGGCTTCGGGCGTGATGCCCTGCTGCGCCGCGACGAAGGCCGCGAAGCCGCCACCACCGCCGACGCGAGGGAAATCAATGACCATCGCGGCGAAGGGCACGATGCTCATCTCGCGCGGCGTCGTGCCGTTGAGATTGAGGACGGCGGCCTGACCTGAGATGATTCCGCCCTGCGGCATCGTGACGACGCTCGTCACGCCCGCGACGCGCGTCACGTCAACGTGCGCGCTGTGCGGATTGACGGCCCAGATGGCCGCGACGTT
Organism: Acidobacteriota bacterium; assembly: GCA_020200155.1. Lineage (GTDB taxonomy): Bacteria > Acidobacteriota > Blastocatellia > Pyrinomonadales > Pyrinomonadaceae > JAIVJG01. The sequence goes on from JAIVJG010000087.1 coordinate 3,207, forward strand.
CGGGTTCATGTCGCCGAGTTCGTTGGTGTCAACCGTCGCGCCGACAGCGCCGATCTCGTTGAGTCCCATGTTGGTCTCGGCGTCAATCATGCCGGGGAAGACAGAGAGGCCGCGCGCGTCAATCTCGGTCGCACCGGCGGGAACTGCCGCGTTCGCGCCGACGCCTGTGATTCGTCCGTTGCTGATGACGAGCATGCCGTTCTCGATGTCGGGGCCGCTGACGGTGACGATGCGCGCGTTGCGGATGACGTATGTGCCGGGCGCGGTGCTCATCGTCTGCACCGAAGGGCTGGCGATGTTTTGCGCCGAGGCGCTGCGTGCGAAGCCGGAGAACAGGCAGGCGAGCGCGACGGCGGCGAGCAGCGCCGTTGCCCTGTTTGTGCGTAGTGTGTTCCTCATCGCTGGTTGTTTCCTTCGTCCTGAACGTCGTCATCGTCCGTGTAAGCGCGACGGGGCGGGCGCGGCGTGGCGGGCGGCGTCGCACCGGCGGCGGGCGCTTTGTTCGCGTCGGCCTGCTCAAGAGTCTTGCGCTCCTGTTCAAGCTGCGTGCGGTGCGCGAGGTCTTGCGTGCGGTCGAAGAAGATGTCGCCGTCAATGAAGGTGGTCTCGACGCGTGAATATACGCTCAAAGGGTGTGCCGTCCAGATGGCGAGGTCGGCGTCCTTGCCCACGTCAATCGAGCCGACGCGCGAGTCTACGCCAAGTTGCATCGCCGGGTTGAGCGTGACGAGCCGCAACGCTTCCTCTTCGGTCAGCCCGCCGTAACGCATCATCTTGGCGGCGTCAATGTTGAGGCGGCGTGCGCGCTCGTCCGAGTCGGAGTTGACGGAGGTGACGACGCCGTGGCGCGTCATAATCGCCGAGTTGTAGGGAATGGCGTCGTAGGCTTCGACCTTGTAGCTCCAGAAATCCGCGAAGGTGGAAGCCATCGCGCCGTGGCGCGCGAGTTCGCCGGCGACCTTGTAGCCTTCGAGGACGTGCTGGAAGGTGCGAACTTTGAAGCCGAACTCGTCGGCGAGATTGATGAGCATGACAATCTCGTCGGCGGTGTAGGAATGCGAGTGGACGTAGCGCTTGCCTTCGAGCACCTCGACGAGCGGTTCGAGCGTCAGGTCGCGGCGCGGCGGCAACACGTTCTTATCGCCGCGAGCGGTGGCGGCGCGAAACTCGTCCCAGCCGCGCTTGTAGTCGCGTGCGCGTGTGAATGCGCCGCGAATCGTTTCTTCGACGCCCATGCGCGTCGCCGGGTAGCGCTGCTGGCCGGGCTGTTGCGTGAAGTTGGTACGCTTCGGATTCTCGCCGAGCGCGAACTTGATGCCCGGCGGCGCGCCAGGAAAAATGAACTCGGCGGCGGGGCGTCCATATTTGAACTTGACCGTCGTGCTCTGGCCGCCGATGGAATTGCAGGAGCCGTGCAGCAGGAGCGCGGAGGTGACGCCGCCCGCCAGTTCGCGATAGATGTTGATGGCCGTCGGGTTCAGTATGTCCTGCGTGCGCGCCATTGAGGTGACGGACTGCGTACATTCGTTGACCGAGCCATCCATCATCGTGTGCGAGTGCGCGTCAATGATGCCGGGCAGGACGAATTTTCCCGTGGCGTCTATGACGCGGGCGTTCGCGGCGGCTTTCAGGTTCTGGCCGACGGCGACGATCTTGCCGTTCCTGATGAGTAGGTCGCTGGCAGCAAGCGTTCCGTGCGAGACGGTCAGAATCGTGGCGTTGCGAATCAGCGTCTCGCCGCCTTGAGGTTGAGCTTCTCGCCCCTGCCCTCTCCTCTGGCCCTGCGCGAGCGCCGCGCTTGCGCCGCCCCACGTCCCGCCGAGCATCACCAGACAAATCGCGAATGACAAAAGTCTCTTCATGTTTAGTTCCTCAAAAACAGTGACGAATGACGAGTGATAAGTGATAAGCGACGAGTAAGAGCCTTGCGCTCATCCCTCATCACTTATCACTCATCACGGCATTTAAGGATTGCGTGTGCCGCTGAAAGGTAACTGGCCGCGCGCCGTGGTGATGTTGCCGCTCATCTGGTTGCCGCTGGCCGTGCCCTCGACAATCAGGCTCTGGCTCTGGCCGCCGATCTCCAACTGGGTCGAGAAGCGGAAGCCGTTGCCGTTGACCGAGCCGTCGCTGATGTCGGCGGAGCCGAGGCGGCTCTCGATGCGTCCCGTCAGGCTCGAACCCTGTTGTTGCAGGACGAGTGTTGAAGGGACGACGTTCGGGCCGAGCGTGACGCTGATAGACCACGTGCCCGAAAGGTTCACGGCCTCCGTGCCTGTAGCCGCCGCTGGCGGCCTCGTCGTCGTTGTGCCGTCGGGCGGAATCGCGCCGGGGCGCGCAGGCGTCGTCGTCGTGCCGCCGGTGCCGGGTGTGGCGGAAGGCGTTGCGCCGCCGCCGCCGCGCGTACCTGTGAAAGTGCCGGGGCCGCGACCGACGACCTGCACTGTGCCGCTCATCTGATTGCCGTTGAGCGTGCCGGTAAAGTTGGCGTCCGTGGTCTGCGTGCCGGGGCCGGGGAGCGTGACGGGCACGCTGAAGCGGATGTCGCTTCCGTTGATCGTGCCGCTTGCGAGTTGTCCCGAACCGAGTTGGCCCTGAATCGAGCCGGACAGACGCTCGCCCTGCTGTTGCAGGTTCGCGAGTCCCTGCTCGACGGCTTTGGCGGCGTTGGCGAGGAAGTCCGTCATCGTCGTCATGCCGCCGGACTGGAAGGCGAAGCGAACGCCCGACGCGGCGAGACGGCCCGCAGTCTTCGGCGCTTCGACGCGCTCGCGCAGGACGCGCACGGGGTCTGGGTCGGCTTCGGGCGAGGGCGCGGTCGTGCGCTTCGGGAAGTTCAGAGAGAGCAGGACGGGAACGTTCATCGCCTTCAGTCGAGCCGCGACGCGGTCGGCCTCCATCCCGCCGTTGATAATCATCTGGAGGTTGAACTCCTGCGCCAGATCGAGCGCGCGGTCAATCTCTCGCTCGCGGTCGGCCTGCATCACGACGGGCATCTGTCTGGCGAGCACAGGCAGGAGCGCCGCGAGCGACTTGTCCACGTCGGGGCGTCGCAGTCCGCGTGGGTTGCGCGCGTAAATCTCGTTGGACTCGCGGTAGCGTTGCGCGTCGAGCAGGAGCTGACGGATGGAAGAGAAGACGCCCATCAGCGAGCCGGGATACTGCCCCGATCCGAGCGGCGTTAAGCCCACGTAGAGCGCGACCGGCGTGCGCAGGATCATCTGTTGCGGCGTCTCGCCGGCGAGGTTGATGATGGCCGACTGGCCGAGGAAGATGTTGCCGCGCGGGGTAGTCTGCGCCGCCGTGATGCCTGCGCTGCGCGCCGCTTCGATTTCAGTGCCGCCGGGCCGGATGATGTCCGCAGCTAAAATTTCGGGCTGGAGGCCGGGCAGTTGCGAAGAGTTGGGCGACGTGGCGGAGGGCGCGGTCGGCGGGCCGAAAAGACCTGCGAACGGGTTTGCGCCTCCGGGGCCGCTCGCGCCGCCGGGCGTCGGCGTCGGGCGCGGGATGCCGAGCGTGGTGCTGGCGTCGAATAGTCCGGGGTAGACCGTCAGCCCCGTGCCGTCAATCGTGCGCGCGTCGGGCGGCGCGGCGACGCGATCCCCGACGGCGACGATCAGGCCATTGCGGAAGACGACCGTGCCGCGCTCGATGACGGGGCCGGAGACGGTGACGATGCGCGCGTTGGTGATGGCGTAGGTATCAATGCCCGTGCCGCCGCGTTGCGCCCCCGCGCGTGGCGGCGCGGCGAGCCATGCGGCAGCGGCGACCGACGCGACTACGCACGCGGCGAGAAATCTACTATGGCTTTTTCGCATAGACGTTTGCTCTCTGAGTTGACGGACAGGATTGCGGCGCGAAAACCTCGTGCGCGTGGGACAGGCAGGAAAGCAATGCCTGTCTTGGTTCAAGCGCAAAGCGCGTACAAATTTTTGGACAACTTAATAATGAGGGAGCGCAACCACAGTCAAGATCAACTCAGGCGAGGGCGCACTGAACAGAGAAGATACTTGCGGCGAGTGCGTCTGCTGCTACGCAGCCGTGGAACAGAAAGTTTCGCACCGGGCGAAAGGCATGAATGAAGGCGGAAGGATGAAGGGAAAGCAGAAGCTCAAGAGCCGCGCTTTCATCCTTCACCCTTCCGTCCTCTATCCTTGCTTCCCGACCCTACTTCTTCGCGTTGGCGTTCGAGCCGGCGTTCGCGACTTCCAGCTTGTTGGTGACGCTCTTGACGCCGTCAACCTTCTTTGCAACGTCAACGGCCCTGATCTTCTGGTTGCCGTTGGCGACCGTGCCGCGCAAGGTCACGACGGCGTTGTCCACGTCCACGTTGATCGTCGAGTCGCGGAGGTCGTCGGCGGACAGCAGCGCGGCGCGAACCTTCGTCCACAGCCAGCCGTCGTTGACGCCTGACCCGACGGTGTGCCCGCCCTTCTTGGCTTCCTCCGAGTACGATTCTTTATTCTTCTCGTACTCCTCGCGCGTCATGTTGGCGTTATAGCTCACGGCCCTGTTGTTGTTGACGACAACCGCGTTGGCGTTGACGTTGGCGTTGGCGCGGTTAATGTTCGCGTTGACGTTGACGTTCGAGTCTCCGCCGCAGCCGGCGGCCAGTGCGGCCAGAGCCATGCCCGCCGCGAGTGCGATCAGCTTTATCTTGTTCATAGTCTCTCCTGTGCTTGTATCTACCGAAATAAAGATTAGCCCACATGCTCAAACGCGAGACGCCGCTCAGGCGGAGACCTGTCCGCTCCGTCGCGTCGAACTTCTAAGGCGATAGGGCTTGAAACTGCGGCCTATCTTAACGCCGACGCGGCGGGACGACAAGAGGCCGGAGAGGTTTTCGGGCGGGTCAGGGCGAATCGGGAAGGCGTGGGAAATGACGAAGGGGCACGGAGACCGTCATCTCCGCGCCCCTTCGATGAATGCCGACCCTGCCGGGGCAAGTGCGCTCCGGCGGGGCCGATACTTCGACATAGAAGTCCTGTTAGGGCTTCTTGTTCATGTTCGCCATGTTGGTATTGCTGTGCGTGTTGGCGTTCATGTTGGTGTTGGTGTGCATGTTGGCGTTGCTGGTGTTGATCGTGACGTTGGCGTTTGAGATCGTCACGTTCCCGTTAGTCGCCGGTGCGGTGTTCATGTTCGCCATGTTGGTGTTGGCGGCGCGATTCGCGTTCGTGTTGACGGTCACGTTCGCGTTATCGCTACCACCACATCCGACGGAGAACGCGGCGAGCGCAGCGCCCGCGACGAGTGATGCAAGTGTGCTCTTTTTCATGTTGTCTCCTGAGATTTAGTGTGTTCTATAGAACGAAATCTGCTGACCCTTGGATGCATCCAATGCGCGCCCTTTCCGGAAGAGGGAGCGAGCATTCGTCTTGGAAGACGGCATGAAACCCTCGGGCGGCTTGAAGCCGGACGGCATATTATTCAAAGATACGCCCAATAAGCAAGAAGGAAGTGTAGAAAAAGTGGCCGGGATTCAGAATTCTTCAAGCCGGGCCAGTCCGCCGCCCGCCCCTTTCGTGCCACATTTCGCGCCTGCATGCGTGTCGTCCTGCCGCCGGAGAGTTCGACGAAGCGCGCGATTTGCCCGCGCGAGAAGCCGCCGGGCACGCGCATCGTGTTGGCTTCCGCCTGAAAAAAGCGCGCCAGCCGATTCGCCGTGCGCCCGGCCCGCAGTCCTTCAGACTCCGCTTTTCACCATTTGACCGTGCCCTCTTTCGACGTATCTATCTGCGCCATGTCGGCGCTGGTGCCGCCGCCGAAGAAGAAGGCTTTCATGTTGTCGAAGAGGAAATCCTGCGCGTCCTCTTTCATCAGGTCGAGGCCGTAGTGGTTGATAATCATGTTCTGCTTCTGAAGCCACTCGGCCCAGCACGGCTGGCAGATTTGCGAGCCGATCTGCTGCCCCACCGCGTTCGGGAACGGCGCGTAGCCGAGCGCGGGCCGCTTTTGCCCGCACCGCGCGCATTTGATCTCTTCCGCCATCAAACTTTCTCCTTAAAACTTATCAAAAAAAATCACCTTCGCCGTGCCGGATAACATATCACAAGCCCGCTCCGCCGCGCTTTCATCAACCTTGAGCCGGGGCGCTTTCCTGCGCGGCACGAATCGCGGCGATGATCTCGTCGTCTTTGGGTCGGAAGAGCGAGAGCGGCAGCACTTTGCGATAACTGATACGTCCCGCGCCGTCAACGACGACGACGGCGCGGGCCGCGCGACCGGGCAGCCAGGAAGTCGCGCCGTACAGTTTCGCGACTTTGCCGTCGGTGTCCGCGAGCAGGCGGAGCGGCAGGCTGTGATGCGCGGCAAACTTGCGATGCGCCTGCGTCGTGTCCGTCGAGATACCGACGACCTCCGCGCCCGTCGCGACGTATTCCTCCCAGCGGTCGCGCAACGAACAGAGTTGCCGCGTGCAGACGGGCGTCTCATCGCCCGGATAGAAAAGGAGCACAACCGTCTTGCCGCGCTGATTCGAGAGTCGCCAGTCGTTGCCTTCGCCATCTTTCAAGATGAAGTCAGTTGCCTTTTGGCCGGTTTCTACTTTCATGGATATTGTCAATTGCCTGTTCTAAATGGATGGCCGTCGAAGATCCTTCCGCGTGCCGTTTACTGAAAATCTCTGATGTCCTTAAACGGCTTCTCGCTGTCGTTGAAGTCCGGGCGATAGTAATGCGATGCCCCGTCGTACTCCTGCATCCAGCCTTCTTCCATGCCTAACTCGTCGAGCAGGGAGACGGCTCTTAGCCACTCGGACTCGGTGATGCGGCGCGAGAGCAGCATGTAGCGCTCGTCGGTCGCGGCCTTGTTCGTCGCGTAGTATTGCGCCATGAGCGAGACGGCGACGTGCCGGCTCAGGTTTTCTCTAATCCATTCGAGCGACTCGCGGACGCCCGCGATGTCGTTGGGCAGGACGAGCAGGCGTATGACGAGGCCGCGCCGGAGCAGTCCAGCGTCGTTGAAGACAAGGCTGCTGCCCGTCTGACGGTGCATCTCGCGCAGGGCGGCGCGTGCGTGTTCGGTGTAGCCGGGAACTTTGGAATAAGTGTAGCCGTCGGCTGAGTCGGCGTATTTCAAGTCAGGCAGGTAAACGTCAACTATCCGGTCGAGCAGGCGCAGCACTTCCAAGGAGTCGTAGGCGTTGGTGTTATAGACAATCGGCAGTCGCAGTCCGCGCTCGCAGGCGAAGAGGACGGCGCGCGCAAGCTGCGGCGCGAAGTGCGTGGGGCTGACGAAGTTGATGTTGTGACAGCCGCGCTCCTGTAGTTCGAGCATCATCGAGGCGAGACGCTCGTGCGTCACCTCGTTTTTGAGTTGTTCTTTGTGCGTCTGTGAAATCTGGTAGTTCTGGCAGTAGACGCAGCGCAAATTGCAGTTGCCGAAAAAGATGTTGCCCGCGCCATGCGTGCCGACGAGCGCGGGTTCCTCGCCGAAGTGCGGCGTGTAGGACGAGACGATGGGGAGGCGACCGGAATAGCAGCGCGCGAGTTCGCCTTCCAGACGGTTGTTGCCGCAGTCGAGCGGGCAGACGGTGCAGCGTTCGAGCAGGCGTTCGAGCGCGACGACGCGCCGCGCGAGTTCGCCCGTCTCGTAGAGTTCGAGATATGAAGGTCGTTCGATCACGGGTGGCGTCTGAGCGTCAGCCGGTTGTGGTGCGGGCTGTGCTGCTGGACGAGATCGGCGGGCGCGAGAGCGCGACCGAGCTTCCAGATGAAGTCCATCTCTTGTCCGAGCGCACGCACCGCGAGGCGCGCCTCGAAGATGAGAAGCGTGCTGCCGTAAGAGAGGCAGAGCGCGCCGAGCAGTCCGAGCGCGACCGGAATCCAGTATGTGTACTGCGCGCCGCCGATGGCCGCGACGATGCCGATGGAAATACTGGTCAGCACGAAGACGCCGACCGACGTGTAGAAGACCGTCATGCAGCGTTGCAGCAGGCGCGCACGGCTCGTCAGCATGTCGAGCAGACTGAAAATGAGAGCGCGTCTTTCTTCCTTCAATTCCATCTGCCCTTCGCCGTGCGCCAGTTCCTCAAAATCGGCGGAGAGAGAGCGGACGCGGTCAATCACGCGCGCGAGACGCGTCGTCGTCGAGAGAATCAGCGTGCCGCTCGCCGAGATCAGGACGGCGGGCGTAATCATCGCCGTCAAAACGGCCAGGGCGGAAGAGAGTGCGTCCATTGTTTCTACGCGCGTAGGTTTAGTACGGGTAATTTTCGGCACGGACATTCTATAACGACCGGGGGTCGCAGGCGAGCGAGTGGAGAATGTTTGCGGCTCGTCGAAAATTTTTCAGTTCGTTGCGAAAGAGTGGTTCGCGTCGTTGAAAGTTATGATATTCTCCGCCGCAACGCAGCAAGCTCTTTGCGCTGACACATTGCCGGAGGCGGAGCCTCTGGTGGCGCTGCATCTTCGACCGGCGGCGGCGGCGCACCCAAAGGCGGCGGCGCACCCAAAGGTGGCGGCGCGCCCAAAGGCGGAGCCTACGGAGGCGGAGCTTACGGCGGCGGCGCACCCAAAGGCGGCGGAAAAGGTGCCGGGGGCAAAGGCGGCTCGCCCAAAGGCGGCGGAACTCAGGGCGGCGGCGCAGGCAAGGGAGGAGCCGGCAAAGGTAGTGCGGCCAAAGGCGGCGCTGGTAAGAGTGGCAGCGCTGCGAAGGGCGGCAAAGCCGGTGCGGGCAAGGCCGGAGCCGCGAAGAAGGCTGGCGGCAGTGGTAGTGCCGGAGGCGGCGCTGCGAAAGGCGGCGGCAAGGGTGCCGTAAAGGGCGCTGTCAGACCAAGGCCCGGCATCAGCGGCGGCGGAGCCGGTAAGTCCACTGGCCCGAAGGGTGCCGGTAAGGGCGGCGGAGCCGGTAAAGGCGGCGTGCCCAAAGGCGGTGGAAAAGGTTCCACGGGCAAAGGCGGCGGGAAGGGTTCCGCAGGCAAAGGCGGTGCGGCCAAAGGTGGCTCATACGGAGGTGGGGCCGGGAAGAGTGGCGGCAAAGTCGCATCCGGGCGCGGCGGCACGTCGAAAGGCGGCGGCAAAGGCGGCGGTAAGAGCGGCGGCAAGGGTGGGGGCAAGAGTGGAGGTAAGAGCGGCGGCAAGGGCGGACGCAAGGGGGGCTACTAGTTACGGTGAAAAAGAGATCGCCGTGAAGGTCGCCGAAACCGCCGGACGCGCTGCGGGCCGAGTCGCCCGCACGGTCGCCGGTGTCATCGAAACTCTCACCGGCGGACGCAGGAAGCGTTCGCGTTGATCCTTCAACAGCAATGGCGAGTGACGAGCGGCGGGTGACGAGTCAAGTTTTTCTTGTCACTTGCCACTCGTCACTCGCCACTGTTTTTTTATGCGCCTGTGGCTCTCGAAGAACAGCGAAGTGCCTCTGCGCGAGCAACTCGTGCGGCAGGTCATGCTCGGCATCATCAGCGACGACCTGAAGCCGGGCCAGCGTCTGCCCTCGACGCGCGAATTGGCGCGGCGCTTCAGCATTCACTCGAACACGGTCAGCGCCGCCTATCGCGACCTCGAACGGCGCGGCTGGCTGGAGTTCAGAAAGGGGAGCGGCGTGTACGTGCGCGCCCTCGCAGAGTCCGCCACCGAGGCGCTCTCCACTCCGCTCGAACTCGATCAACTCATTTCGTCCTTCCTCAGCTTCGCGCGCGTGCAGGGGTTCTCGCTCGCGGAGATTCAGACGCGCATCAAGCACTGGCTCGAATTGCAGCCGCCCGACCACTTCCTCGTCGCCGAACCCGACCCCGACCTGCGCGAGATTCTGTCGGCGGAGATCGAGGAGGCGACGGGCTTTCGCGTGAGCGTGGCCGCGCCGGAAGAGTGCGCCGACGCGGAGCGTCTGGCCGGGGCCGTCGTCGTCGCGCTGTACGGGCAGGCGGAGAGGGTGCGCGCCGCGCTGCCTCCGGGCACGACCCTCCTGCTCTTGCACACGCGCTCCATCCCTGAGTCTTTGCAAGCCGAGAAGCCTCCGCCGCCCGACGCGCTCATCGCCGTCGTCTCGCGCTGGCCGAAGTTTCTCGAATGGTCGCGCGTCGTCCTCGTCGCGGCGGGCGTTGACCCTTCGGCGCTCAACTTCCGCGACGCGCGCACGCAGGGCTGGGAGAAGGGCTTGCGCTCAAGCACCTTCGTCATCACAGACCCCGTCACCGCCAGACATCTGCCCGCGAATTGCGACGCGCGCGTCTTCCGCTTCATCGCCGACTCTTCGCTCGAAGAACTGCGCAACTTCGTCGGGCAATTCCTGACGGGTTAGACGAAAATGCGCCGGCCAAGTCCGTGAGGGCGAGCATTCTGACAGCCAGCCTTAACGCTCTGCCTCACGCACTGGCCTCCGTTTGTCCTATCATGTGCGGCGAGAGCGGTCGGCTCCGGTTGAGATGGCTCAGGGAGACTTTATGGCAGAAGACGACGGCGGCGCGCGTGAGACACTCGGACAACTCGT
>JAIVJG010000153.1 GCA_020200155.1 Acidobacteriota bacterium
CCGCGCGATGGCGTGCTGCGTCAGAGGATGGACGCTGATGACGACGTGCGGGCACCAGCGCTCGAAGAGTTCGCGGATGAAGCCGACGCTGCGACGGTAAAAGAAGTCGCGCGTCTCCGGGCGAAAGCGGTTGATGAACCAGTAGAGATACTTCATCCAGTGCTGCCTGTGCCGCAGCACCCAGTTGTAGACGCCCACCATCTTCTCGCTCAGGCGGTGAGAGTCCTCAATGGCGCGCACCGTCCGCACAGTGTAAGAATCGCTCCGCCAGAATTTCTGCACGCCCGCGACAATCGCCGCCGCCGCCGAGCGATGCCCGCCGCCGGTGTCGGATGAGATGATAAGGATTTTTGGAACGCGCTCTCGAAACATGGCAATCTAAATCTGATGCTAGACGTTAGGTTTTCCAGTGTCCAGCACCGGCGGTCTTTCCTGTGGCAACTCCAGCTTGTCCGCTGCGGACGGGAACAATGCCCTTAACTTTTGCTTATTAGCGCCGCCGTTTCCGTCTACAAACGTCCACTTTTCACCACCATCATCGGACACGCCGATGTAGAATGACGGCCCGACAAAAGTACCCTGTGGAACCTTCACACGCATCGTCGTTGGCACGACTGCGAAGAGTCGCTTATCAACTTTTATGACCTGCGTCGGCTCGTCCACAGACACTGACACAATATCGAATCCTCCGGCTCGCATTTCTTTCATGCTCTTTTTGAGAAAAGCAACTATTTGTGCCCGTCCGCCAGCCATTTGAACGATTCCCGGATACGTGAGGTCAGCGACCTTCTCGAAATCCCCGCTGATAAATGCCCTGCCGATTTCCTCTGCCTGCGTCTTGAGTTTGGCGCGATCTATTTCAGGTGTTGAGAACGTAGTCGGAGTTGGTGCGGGCGGCCCGGCAACAGCTTTCCCTTTCGGCATCTGCCCACAGGCAACTTGCGCGAGAAAAAGAACGGCGAAAGTGAGGCTATAAATTCTTTTCGTCATAATTAATACCGTCAGTCCTTAAATACAAACCGACTGGCTCATGCTTTGATAGCAAGTCCATCTGCCTTCTCTTCCAGTCGCTCGTGTTCCCTGCGCGCTTTCTTCATCTCGCGTTCCAGCCGTTTGATTTGAATCAAATGCTTCGGGTTAAACGGCAGGCTGGGGTAGTAACTGTTCGACTCGTGTGTGCAGAAGCAGCCGTCCTTCGCCTTTTGACGACGTGCCTGCATGGCGGGCGAAAGCCAGAGTTTTTGGAAATTCCAGTCGTAGTCGCGGAGGTTGCCGACGGCGTCGAGGTTCTCGCAGGACGAGACCGTGCCCTCGTCGTAGATGACGCCGCCTGCCGTGCCGGCGTAGCAGGTCATCTGCGCTTTCTGTTCTTCCTGCGACTTGGCGATGAGGCCGTGCATGTAGATGTCTATCGCGGCCTTGAAGTAGCCGGCCTTGCCGCCGTAGTTGTTCTTGATGGCGGCGTGGCGCGAGTCGTCGTCAATCATCCGCGCGAGTTGTGCGTAGCGCATGTGGTCTATGTCCAACTCTTTCGGGTCGGCTGAGGGCGGGCGTATGTAGTTGAAGTTGACCTTGTCGGGCCGGAGGTCGTACTTGAGAAAGTCGTACCACTCGAAGATCGTGTCCTGATTCGTGTTCATAAAACAGGTGCACGTCTGAATGTCGAGGCGCGGGTATTCGCGCTTGATGGTTTGCAGTTGTCTGGCCGTGTCTATCGCGATGTCCCACGAGCCGGGCTTTTGACGAATCTTCTCGTGCTGGTCTTTGAGTCCGTCAATGCCG
>JAIVJG010000088.1 GCA_020200155.1 Acidobacteriota bacterium
TCTGCCATGAACGGCGAGCATAACAACTCATTGGAGATGAGCGGCGATAGCATGGCTGTCAAGTTTATTCCTGCGACGCTGTTGCGTGCTTGCGCGCCGCCATCTCAATTCGGGCGTTAGATTAGCTTCGCTGTGGTTAGCAGGAAAGTGTTGATCGGTCCCTGTGTTGAGAGGAAAATCGTATTTATGCGGCGTGCTGCCATTTCCACCTTCACCATTCTGCTGTGCTTCTTTATCGGCAGCGTCACCCCTGCCTTGTGGGAAGTTTCCGTCATTCTGGCTAATGGGGCATGGACAGATTTACGGAGGTTGTGGGAACCTGCAACCTTCAAGTGTGTCTATCTGGAGCCATCTAAAGAACCTGAACTTATTGATCTTGCTGCACCGTTACCACCAATTAAGCCAGAACCCTCGTTTCCTCAGAAGGCGCAATCTAACAAGGGGATGAACCGGACGCGCAGATAAGCGTGCCTCTCATCCGTAAGGTTGAATGCGCGCCGGTTATCCCCGGCGTTGTGCGCCTATCTATAAACATCAGTAATCCAGAAGCAATCCGGGTCTTGGCATGGTTCATCTGGATCGCCGTCATGCTCAAAGTTAAGGTGAAAGCATACCCAGTGCATTTTCTCAAACACTTCGTAGCGTGCTGCTTCAACTTTGACGGGCTTTTTACAATGCACACAAATCATAGATTCGGGTTTTGTTTCTTGCATCGCTCCGCGTTCCTTTCTATATTCGGCGCACAACAAGTTATTGCACCTGACTTTCTGCCCGCCATGTTGTCATCATTCAACGCCGCTTCGGGCAGAAAGCAGGTGAATGCCAGCGTTATGCGGCTATCGCTGCTTAATAGCGTCAGAGCCGTTGGAAAATAAGCCAAATCAAATTCAACTCTGCTACTGTTAGGCAAGCGTGTTACTCAGCCTGTCTTAAGGAGATTGTATGAAACAAAGCCGCCGGTCTTTTTTGCAGGACGTTTTGGCAACGTCCGTAATAACTTCTACTACAGTTGTGGCGGCGGAACACAAGGCTGGCGCATCACTCGAGACATACAGCATCGGGCGAAAGGTGGGCTACAAGCGAATCGCTACCGAAGAAGCTTGGGCTCCGCCCGAACTTTTGAAAACTTATCTCAAGATGGCAGCCGATAAATCAATTGACGATCCCGGATTCATCGCTCTCTGGTCGCGTCTCGGTTCACGCGCTCAACTAATTTCACGCCTGTCTGACATTGGCGAGGGACGAATTCGGGATATGGACGCGACGGGCATTGATATGCAGATTCTCTCGCTGACATCTCCGGGCGTTCAGGTTTTCGATAAAGCGACCGCGAACGCTCTCGCAGTTTCGACCAATGATGAAATGGCGGAAGCGGTTCGCAAGTATCCGACTCGCTTCGCCGGACTCGCTGCGGCTGCGCCTCAAGATCCGAAAGCCGCGGCAAAAGAGATTGAGCGCGGCATTCGGAACCTCGGACTCAAAGGCGTGATTATCAATTCGCACACGCGCGGTGAGTTTCTGGACGACCCCAAATTTTGGGACATTTTTGAAGCCGCTCAGGCATTAAATGCCCCGATTTATTTGCATCCGCAAACACCGCCTCCGGCGATGATTATGCCCTATGTGGAAAGAGGATTGGAAAGCGCGATTTTAGGATTCGGAGCCGAAGCGGGTCTGCACGCGCTGGCGATTATCCGCAGCGGCGCGTTCGACAGATTTCCTAGGTTGAAAATAATTCTTGGACACGGCGGCGAGGCTCTCCCTTTCTGGCTCTGGCGGCTCGATTTTATGAATCGAAGTGCACGTCCCAGCTTACGCAACGGAGCGGCTAAGCTAAACAAAAAGCCGAGCGAGTATCTGAAAGAAAACTTCTACGTTACGACCAGTGGAATGGCTTGGTCGCCCGTCATCACATTTCTTCAATCGGTTCTTGGCATTGAGCGCGTGCTTTACGCGATGGATTATCCGTATCAATACGATTTAGCCGAGGTAACGGCAACAGACAACGTGCCGATTAGTAAAAGCGAAAAAAAGATGCTGTTTCAGACCAACGCTGAGAAAGTATTTGCGCTCAAGGTTGATAAATAAATTAGATGATCAAGTATGATTCAAATGTGTTCTCTGCTCCCATCGCCGCATAACAACGGCATGCACCCGACCGCGAGTCAGCGTGCCTCTCATCGTTAGCTTGGATGGTTTCCAGGTTATGTGCGCGGCGGGTGATGCCGGGCGTTAGACGGCTTTCTTCTTACGAACGATGATTTCCATTTCAAAGTCACCTTCTGGAATTTTATCTTCAAGTTGCGCATCGCTTAATTCACCGTCAGGTTCTCTAAAACAAATACCACGTCGACACGGACGGTTATAAATTCCGCCCTTGTAAGCAAAGACAACAACACCATCCAAAACGCCGCCTAACAACTCATTCGAGCGCGACGCCTCGACAGCTTTGCTTTCAGGTTTCTCTTTACTCATAATCTAACCTCCACCGCTCGGCGCGGCTCAATTCGGCGTTATACCGCTTTCGCCGTGTGGAATAAAGTTTAGTTTAAGGAGATCCGCTATGAAGAAAATACTCTTGTTCGTGCTTCTTGTTCCCGCGCTGTCCGGCTGTACAAAGACAGGAGCTCCCCCAACTGCCGCTAGCGACTCGAGCTTCCAGGCGTTCTTGCCTCAGTGGGAAGCGGCCCAGTTTCGTTTCATCAACGGTGATCCAACTCTGTGGAAGCAGAATGCCTCGCACGGCGATGATGCCACAATGCTGGGTGCGTTTGGTGGGCATGAAAAGGGTTCGAAACAAGTGGGCGAGCGATTCGATTGGGCGTCGTCTCACTTCAAAGAAAGCGGGGCCACGGAAAAATTCGAATACCTTAACACCGGCGTCAGTGGCGATCTGGCGTTCACGGTGGCTATAGAGCACCAAGAAGAAGTGCGTATGGTCGATCAAGCCAACCCGGCTCCGCGGGCTTTGCGAGTTACGCAAATCTTTCGAAGGGAAGACGGTGTGTGGAAACTTCTGCATCGTCACGCCGATCCACTTATTGAAAAGAAGGGAGGCCATGCTGCTGAGCTTCAGCGAACGGGCGAGGCTCCACAGCGAATTGCGCCATCGACGGTCCCACCGAAGTAAGGACTACCGCTCAAACGTGCTTGCAATTACGGGCGGCATAACAACGGCATGCAGCGGACGCGCAATCAGCGGGTCTCTCATCTTCAACGTCTCGTGCGCGCCGCTGATGCCGGGCGTTAGGCGCCTAAGTTGTTGGGATACTTTGTATGAAAGGATAGGAGTAAATGATCGAAGTTCATCGTGGCGCAGGGATACTCGTCCCAACCTTCGGCATATTGTCGGCTTTATTCATGCACATTGTTACCATCAAATTATACGGAGATTCATACTATCAAGAACATAGGTGGCCGATATCATCAGCCTTATTGCTTGCTGGAATACTCTGCCTAGTTGTTGGATTGTGGCTCGAAGAGAAAAGATTTCGGGATTCTGAGAAAGAATTTGGAGTTAGACCGATTGCATTTATTGGAACAGCAAATCACCTGCTGCGTGTCCCGCTTCATTATTGGTCAATCGTCTATTTTCTGGCTGCCCTTGTTTATGGAATGAAGAACTCGCCCTTCTTACAACTATTGTTTTCTATACTACTTGGGCTGTTCCTAGCGGTAGTGTTTTATATTTTGACACAATTATTTATTAAACCAATCGTCGCATCCGTCTTCTTCCCTTACTACACTCTCTTGGGGGTTACATTCGACAGTAACTCTTTTCATAGTAATTTACCATTTATGACTATCGGGTTATTGCAGTACCCCGTTTATTGTGTCGTGCTGAAACTTGCTATTGATAACAGTAGATTTTATACGGCGGCGCTAGCTCTGCTAGTTATACATGCCTTAATTGCAACTCTCAGTATTGTTTTTATTTTGAAGAGTGGAAGGCGTGCGCAAAGGTAACTTCGGCGAAACTTTCAGCGTGAACCATTCACTCAGATCGCCGCCTAACGCCCGGCATGCACCCGACCGCGAATAGCGTTGCTCTCATCCGCAAGACGCTGTGCTTAATACGTTGAATGCGCGGCGGGTGATGCCGGGCGTTAGGCGCTTTGTGTTCTCTATGATTTAACCTCGATAGAAAGTCGAGCTCAGATGATAATCTTCTTGATTGGGGGGCAAGTATGAGAAGGATTTTCATCCTGCTTTGCATTGTTGTAGTCATCGGCTGCGCGCGAGGCCAAACGCAGAGCATTTTGCGTGGTTCTCACAGCGCAGCCATAATCCTAGCTCCAACAATCCCAGAGCCGCCGTCTTATCCCATTCCGACAGCAATGGGGCAGGCGGATTTCAGGCCGAACACCGCCTTCCGCGAGTACGCGGCCAAGACGCTCAAGGTTACGCCTGCCGAGATCGAAGGCGGCTCGATTGACGCTGCGGGCGCGAGGACCATGCCCAACAGCATCGGCAACGCTTGGGCGTTCACGATGTGGCTGAAGTCAGACCGCCACCGCGAAGTGCGCGGCTGGGCGACGCCCGACGGTACCGTGATCACGCCCGATCAGAACCTCGATATTCTGTTCGTCGAGGCCGGCGTGTGGGGCAAGAAGCGCAACCAGCACCAGAACTACAAACTGGCCAATAAGCTCGCGACGCTCGTCGTATGGTCTTACGGAATGAACCACATGGTCGCGAGAGAGGGCGACATCAAGCTGCCATCGCTCGAATTAGACGCCAAGGGGGATGGCAAGTTACGCTTTATCTCGAGCTATCGCGCACCGGGAGGGGACAGCGCCGGGGGCGGTCCGAAGACGTACACCGATAACTTGATCGCTTTGACGCATGACCATCAGGCGACACTGACGAAAGCGCCGTACCACAGATGATCGAAAGATGGGGTCATCACTTTCAGAATTAGGCCCATGCGGGTGCGGCACCGCCCAACAACGGCATGCACCCAACGCCCCTTCAGCATGCCTCTCATGTACGTTGCGTAGGGGCGCGGGTGATACCGGGCGTTAGGCCGTCTGTCGCAGGAGTAATGTGAATGGGAAGATCTTCCATGATAGCGGCCCTCTTTCAGGATGAGCCGGTGAGATGGGGCCTTCGCGGCGACCCCTATCTATGGCGGGATATGCGCCGCTTTTTCGGGGGCGTCGAATGCCCTACCATGTCAGAGGGTCTCGCCTCCCTCGTCGAGGAAGCGTTCGAGGAGTTGGCTGGGTTCCCGATCTCCCACACCGAGCCCGTTTATGTGGAGAAGTACAGCCACGGCGGCATGTCAAGCGGCTATGTGGATCCGAAGTTCTGGCGGGAGACGGCGGTGCCGCTATTGGGGAGCCGTCTTCTGGCTCAGCGTTACGCGGACACGTAAAGATAAGCCGGCAGCCGACGCCTAACGCCTGGCATTACCCGCCCGCACACAATGCGTCAAGCATCCAAGTCTTGCGCATGACATCCATGCTGATGCGGGTCGAGTGCATGCCGTTGTTAGGCGCTCGATCCTTGCATGGCTACTTCTACGAATGTTTTGGAGGGCATAATGTTCATTGCCTTGTACCACTGGAAAGTTAAGGAAGGTCACGAGAAGAATTTTTTAGAAGGGTGGCATAGAAGGACTGAGGAGATTTATCAACATTGTGGTAGTTTCGGCTCGCGGCTGCATCAAGCCGAAGATGGAACCTGGGTGGCTTATGCTCAGTGGCCTGACCGAAAGACTTATGACGCGGCACAAAGTATTCCGGTGGCTGACGCCGAGGCAAGGAGGATGTTTCGGGAGAGTATTGAAGAGGCGTATCCAGATATTTACATGAATGTCATTGATAACCTTCTGAAGGCAGAGACATTCACAAAACAGAAGACGTAGTTTCTGTCAGGCCGCGCCTAACGACTCATTCAACCGGAG
This sequence comes from Acidobacteriota bacterium, assembly GCA_020200155.1. GTDB lineage: Bacteria > Acidobacteriota > Blastocatellia > Pyrinomonadales > Pyrinomonadaceae > JAIVJG01. The sequence continues at coordinate 5,909 of JAIVJG010000088.1, forward strand.
CGCGAATAGCGCGGCTTTCATCCGACAGCTTGGATGACTCCGCAGTTCCGTGCGGGCGGGTGATGCCGGGCGTTAGGCGCATCCTTGAATGATACAGACGCAAGCTATGATGAAACGGACACTCCGATTCTCCATTATCCTCGTTGCTGCATCGGCGGTTGTGCCGTTCCTGCCCTTGTACATCGAGCGGACGATGTTACGGTTAGGCGCTTGCTGCTCGTTGGCACAAGGCAAAACAAATCCTTGACCGTACAGTCCGCACCGGCGGAGAAATGTTCCAGGCCGTTACGCAGCGATAAGTGAGGGTATGATGTGGATGAAGAGCATTACGGCGTTGATACTTCTGGCCGCTTTTCAGACAGGGCCACCAGCAGAACCAGGCCGGCAGTCCGCAGGCGCGGCGCGGACGAAGGCGGAAGGAGAAGCGCCGGAGAGAGCGCCGTGGAGCGTGACTTATCACGACGGCAGCGGAAACGGCTTCCGCTTCTGGAAGGACACCGAAGGGCAGGGCGCGCGTTTCGAATACACCCCCATCCGGCCTGAAAACAGCTCCACTGGCTTATACAGCGGCGGGGAGCCGAAGTCGGGCCGGTTGGGGGGGCGCCGCGCGCGCGAACTGTGGAGATGGGTCAGGAGACTGGAGGCGGACGCCTCCCTTCACACGGACTCCCGCATGAAGGGCACCGGCGCTTTCAGCCTCACAGAACCTAGGGGCGACACGCGGGAGTTCATCATCAAGGGCTCCACTCCGCTGAGCAAGTTCAACAAATTCCTCGCGCCGTTCCGGGGCGGGCGCCAGGGGATCGGGTTGCAGCACCGCGCCTAACAACGGCATGCACCCGACGCCCCATCAGCGCCCTTTTCATGCACGTTGAATTGGGGCGCGGGTGATGCCGGGCGTTAGGCGGCAGAGATGAAGCATCGTTCGATCTGCCTTCCGGACGGCGGGTGTATTTCTGAGAGGGATGTGATGAGCAATCAACTAATGGAGTTCTCTAGTCGCGTCGGTCAAGAATCGTGGCGGCTGATGGCGCAACGTGCTCTGGATGAGCTGTCCGAAAACACGGACTTCGACCGTTTCACGGCACTACTCGGGGCGGCATTGATCCCGGTCGCAGAAGTGCTGCGAGAGCCGATTGAAAAGGCCCGCGATAGCCGCAGCATGGCGGATCAAATGGTTGCGATCTGTTCGCGCCAGTTGCGTGGGCTGCTTGAACCGGTGATTGGGAAGGAAGAAAGCTAGTGGCGTCGGGCAGCATCGCGTAAGTGGGTCGCGTCCGCGCCGGAAAGTCGAGCGAGGGGCGAGGGGTGCTGCCGCCTAACAACGGCATGCACCCGACCCGCATCAGCGCGGCTCTCAAATTCAAGGGCAATAGCGGGCGGGTGATGCCGGGCGTTCGGCGGCTACCCGTAAGCTGAACTAAAACATTTGGTAATGCCTAAAGAAACTGGACTAAGTTTTCGAGACTTGAGCAACCGATATGTGCTGCAAAAGCCGCGTAATTAGCGGGCGTAAATCTTCATGCCGATGATTGAACCGGAACGAGATTTCACCCAAATAAAGATGGAAAAACTTTTGCGGCACTTCCCAGTACATATACAACCAATGTTTGGCGTAACTCCAAAAGCCTTCGATGCCGTTGATGTGGTCGCGCCCTTTGGGTCGGCCACGCTCTTTTCTGACAACAATATGTTCGCCACGCACGGCCAAGCTCGCGTAAGCCTGCTAGTTGTCCGTGTAATAAAGGCTGCCGGTCAAGGTGCTGGTCACGATCAATCGCTCCAGTTCAGCACGCCCGCCTACACGTCGCCCGAACAGATTACGGGCCAAGAGTTGACGACGAAGAGTGATATTTACTTCGAGCGAATCCTAACCGCGAAATGAAGATACGATTGCAGCGCGAAGTATAACATCGCCGATAGAATGCGTCTACGAAAGTTGAGAAATCGCGACTCGATTTGCTGGGAGCATCGACGCAGAAGCCGCTGCCATAGAGTAAGAACTTTCGACTTGAACCAAAGCGTCAGATCACTTGCACTTCTCGATTGCCTTCGACCACCCCATTTGCTTGACGTTCGATTCGAAACAGTGAATGGTGTCCGTGCCGTTCTTCGTTCCATTGCACAGCAGGTTGATATTGAGCTCAGTCCACGACGTTCCGCCGCCCCATGACACATGCCCCGAACGAAGAATGCTCTTACACAACGCGACTTCTCTGTCACCGCTCACTGAATCTGTTGCGGGCAAGGCGGTAGTTACCGACGGATTTAACAGGGGGTTTGGCGCAGGCGCACGGTAATCACGAGCGAAGAAACTAAAAGGAGGTAGCGGGGGCCGGCGATCGACCCATGCCTGCGGCACATAGTTACCCGGTGGGATGATGCAAATTCCTGTCCCGTTTGGCTGCACAACACATTGGGTTCCGGTAGGACAAGGAACTGTCTTACGCATTGGCACCCACCCCGGCACGTCAATTTCTACGACCACATCGGGTCCATCGCATACCATCGATCCACGACGGATCGCAGGGTTGGTGTCGTCGGGGTCGGTGCCAGTCATGCTGAATAGATCGTGCAGCGTCGCCCGGTTTAGACACCGATCGTCGTCATCGCCATCCATATCATTGTCTCGTTCCCCGTAGGTACTTGGATCGCAGTCTTCATCGTGGCCGTCGGCATCACAGACTTCACGAAGTCTGGGGCTGCGAAACGGATCATGGTCGTCGCAGTCGTTGCTGCCGCACTCCTGGGACCTTACGCCGTCATGGTCAGCGTCGCATCTCGTATCGGGAGGAAGGACGCACCGGGCCTGACTCTCATCGCATGTTACTCCCGCTGCGCACGCCGGCTCTTCAGCGGCCACGCAGCCGCGCGAGTCGGCCCCAGCCGACCCGGGCAGGCATCGCTCGATTCCGTTGCAGAACAAACCATCGTTGCACTCGGCAGACGAGATGCAATAGGGAATTACAGCGGCAGGCGTTAGCGACCGCACCTGTCCCTCTGAGTGGGGGAGCACCACGGCACCTAATAAAGCAAGCCCGAGCGGGAGCAACCAGCCGATGCGTAGAGGAATGGCCCAGCTACTAGTAGTCAATGGTTTTCTCATCCCGTTTTCTCCTTTTGGTGCATCGATGCCTGGCTAAGCAGTCTTTCTTTTGTAGCTGACTTAAAGAGCGAGGGTTCTTAGGTCTTTGCTCCTCTGTTTTGGTTGTGGGCTTCCTTCCGGTGCAGCCTGAAGCGCTGGCTGTGAATATTCACGAGGCAATCCCTCCCTGTGACAGGAGGAGGACGTCGCTGAGCTCACCGAGTCTTTGAGTTTAGCAGCATTTAACCAGTCGGAAAAGCGTTTTATCTGTGCGGTAACACACATAGAGCCTTCTTGATTCTTTGACGGCAGCGGATGCTCACGTCGAGAGGGCCGCCGAACAACTCATTCAACCGGACTCGCAATTAGCTACTCTTTTATCCTTTCAGTTAATTGCTCGCCGGTTAGATACTGTGTTCTCTGTCAAGCAGATTTTGCCCACTGCGGGTCGAACGGCTTGCCCGTCTTGAGCACACCGTAAGCGAGATGAATGAGCTTTCTCATGGCCGCCCCGATGACACTCATCTTGCTCTTGCCTCTTTGGCGTAACCCTTCGGCCCACGCTTGAAAGAACGGACTACACCGCAACGCCGTGATGGCTGGAAAGTAGAGCGCACGGCGCAGGCGAGCATTGCCGATCTTTGAGAGCCTCGTCCGCCCCCTGACACTACTTCCCGATTGGCGTTCTCTCGGCACTAACCCGGCATAAGCCGCGACTTGTCGCGCGCTTCGGTACTGTGTGATGTCTGTGATCTCCGAGAGCAGGAGAGCCGCAGTCGTCTCTGCGATACCCGGGATGGAATCTAACAACTCGCTCTGTGCTTTAAGCGTCAGGTGCGAGTTGATGTGTTTGCGGATTAACTCTTCCGTGCTCTTGATCTGTTCGTTTAGATAAGCGAGGTGCTCTTCAACACTCTGGCGCACGGCCTCGACTGTAACCCCTGAAGAGAGCCGGTTTTCTTCCATCACGCGCATCTCAACGAGCGACTCAGGACGGCGCACAAGTGCTTGTAGTTCTCGCACTTCTCTGGCTGGCGGCGTCCACGCAGGTGGCTGCTGTAGGAGGCAAAAGCGTGCGATCAACTCGGCATCCACGCGGTCTGTTTTCGTGCGCGAGAGGCGACTTTGAGCAAAGGCTTTGACGACTGCCGGGTTGATGACGCTGACTCGCTGGCCTGCCTGATGCAGAAAGAGCGCGAGTGCTTCGCCATAGGTGCCGGTCGCTTCCATGCAAGCATGAACTTGCTCGACGCCTTGGTGCAAGAGCCACGCCTTGAGTTGCTCAAAGCCGGTCGCCGTGTTGGGAAAGACTTTATGACGGAGCTTGCCGCTTGAGTTGATGAGGCAGACGTTGAACTTGAGTTTGGCGATGTCGATGCCGAGGATAGATAAAGTCATCGGATATTCTCCTTGTGTATAATCGGCGGGCGCGGGTCAAACTTGCAGATGCAAGCTCAGCTTCGGGTGAAGCGGCTTTGGATACTGTCCGACCTCAATGCGCTGCACGGGATGGATGCCGGGAGCTTTACTAACCCACTGACTCTTTCGGGTCATAATTCGAGCCCAGCTTCTCCGGCACCCTCTGTCGGCAAAAGCTTGATGCTTGAGCCCACTTCAGTCAACATACAAATTCGGGCGTTAGGCCGCTAACTTGAATCGAGAGGCGACAGTGTGAAAACCTTGACGGGACTAACTATCGGGGAGAAAATAATTCACATGCGTCGCCTTCTTTCCCATTTAGCGATCATGTTCCTGACCTTCTACTTTGGTTCGTGGGTCAACCTCTATGTGCATGAGATACCATCCAATCTTGGCATAACAGATTGTGCGTGTACGGGAGTTCGGTGCCGGGTCTTATTCGTCGTTGACAGTCCAATTACAGCCATTACCCACCCTAAAGAATCGTGGGAGATGCTTCGCAC
>JAIVJG010000154.1 GCA_020200155.1 Acidobacteriota bacterium
CGCACCCAGCGTGTTCTTTATCATCAAAGGTTCGTGCGCGCCGGTTAAGCTGGGCATTATGCGTCAGGTAATTCGGAGGTATAGGGTATGGATGCTGAACAAGGAAAGTTCGCTTTCGATAAAGTAGTCCGCCATTACGTCTATGATTATGTCATGCGTGAAGGACTGCCCCCGACCATAGCGGAAGCATCGTCTGCTCTTTCTCACTCGTCGGATGAGGTCAAATCATCCTTCCGGCGCCTCGCTGATGGACACATCCTCGTCTTGCAGAAGAGCAGCGACCAGATTCTGATGGCTAACCCTTTCTCAGCTGTGCCCACACCTTTCCTCGTTAAAGCGGGAGGTCGCTCCTACTATGGCAATTGCATCTGGGATGTGATGGGCATCCCTGCGACGTTGAAACATGATGCTGTCATTGAGGCTTCATGTGGCTGTTGTAGCACAGCGATGAATCTGAAGATTACGAATGGCTCGCTTGAGGGCGCGCGCGGTATTGTCCATTTCGCTATCCCCGCCGCTCACTGGTGGGACGACATTGTCTTTAATTGAAAGACGATGCTGCTCTTCTGGTCAGAAGAGCATATTGAGAAGTGGTGTAAGGACTGGAATCTGCCACGCGGCGAAATTATACCGCTCGACAAGTGCAATCGGTTGGCACAGGCATGGTACAGTCCTGATCGTCGTCAGCCGGAATGGAGAAGGCGAACCATTGACGAGGCGGAGGCATTATTCTCCGAACTCGGCTTTACATCAGAGTTCTGGCGCTTGCCACGTTGATGCCGCCTGACATCAAGTTTGAAGCGCAACACTGACTAAGATTCGTTGAAGCATTCGAGCGGCGGGTGATGCCGGGCGTTAGGTGTCTAGCGCACACCACACTATGACAACACTTCACCTAAGTCTCTCTGAAGCAGCCCAAGGAAACTTCGTTTCGTTCTCCTACGAGTACGAGTTTTCCAACGAACTTCATGGCATCTGGTCGTCGCTGGAAATTCGTTCCAACTGGTCGTCGCTAGAAGTGCCTCCCCCGTCGCAACATGGCGAAATTGAAGGGGATGCATTCTGTTATAGTAGAGTTCCCTTCTCACGCGCTGAACCGGAGCCAACCTCATGGTCAATAGCATTTACGCCCAGTTTTCGTAAGTCTGTAGCCACGTTCGACAAGAAGCTGCAAGGGCGCGTACTCTCCGCTATTTCAGAACTATCCGAGACGCCGATCACTATTCATGGCGACACAGTCAAACCACTCGTTGGTGAGCTGAAGGGGCTGTGGCGCTATCGCGTAGGCGACTACAGACTTGTGTATGAACCGCGACAAGAGAGTCGTTTGGTGGTCTTGCTTGAGTTTGCTCCTCGTGGGGGTGCCTATGAGCCATGAGACGCCTAACCCTTCCATCAAGCGGCTCATGTCAAACGTTTGGCGGCGTCCATTACGGGCACTGGTTTTCTGAGTTCGCTTATCCCGAACTCACGTAATGAATAAAGGTGCAGACTGCGTCCACCAGGCAGAGAAATAGGCCGAAAAAGAACACGATCCAGCCGAGAGAAAAGTCGTGGCGGAAAACGGCCTCGGCGCTCACAACGTAATACGTGGCGAAAAATATATCAGCGTGGTGCTGCAACCACACCTATTGAAGTTGTGTGCGCGGCGGGTGATGCCGGGCGCTGGGCGCGGAAGTAGGGTCGTGGAGGAATAAAGCCGATGTCGGATAAAAATCAATGGACAATCCGAATAGGGGGGGCGCTCTCCGCACATTTCTTTCAACC
>JAIVJG010000009.1 GCA_020200155.1 Acidobacteriota bacterium
GGCTCGGTGCTCGTGACGGTCAGCTCCATGGACGGCGGGAGCGTGACGCCGATGGGCGCGCCCTCGTAGAACTCCGCCTGTATGCGGAGTCCGGGATTGAGCCACTGCGCCATGTCGCCGAGGTCTTCCTCCGTCAGTGCCATCTGCTCGTAATTCTCTGTGTTCATAAAGTGGTGCTGCGAGCCGTCGGAGTAGAGATACTCCATCTCGTGCTGTTCGAGCGACGCGCGATCCACCGTGTCGGATGAGCGAAAGCGGTGCTCGAACGACGAGCCGCTCCTCAGATCGCGCAGTTTCGTCTGCACCATGGCGCGCAGGTTGCCGGGCGTGTGATGGCGAAAATCCACGACCTTGCATAATTTGCCCTCGAACAGGATGACCATGCCGCGCCGAATTTGTGTTGCCGCAATTGCCATAAAATAAAGCTCCGAATCAGAAAGAAGTTGAAGATTTGCTTGTGATTGAAAGCCTGTGCGCGACAGCGTGCGTGCGGGCGTCCACCACAAACTGCGTAGTCTAACGAGCGACGCGGCGCTTTGTCCAGCCACTAATTCAAAGACGAAATGCGACGGCTCGGATGAGATCATCTGGAATCTAAAACCCCGTATATGATCCAGAATTTTAGATTCACCTCGGATTCACAGTTGAATGGTGTTGATTGAAGAGCGGCGCGGAAGCTGTCAGGCGAATCAGGAAGGAAGAGAAACGTGCAACAACGTAGACTTCACGGGAAAATCAGTGCGCTAAAACCTAAAGAGCGGGTGGACGCCAGAGAAACGTCGGAGGGAATGACGTTTGCCCATGATGTCCACCCGCTCTCTTCGGAGGAGCCCACCTTCCTGCCCGTTTAAACGTCGAGCGCGAATCAAAGTTTCGTAAAATTATTTGCGGCGGGAATTCTTTTTACGCGGCGCGCGTGCGGGGCGTCCGACGCGGGCGCGCGATGCGTTCGAGCCACTGTTGCGCTTCTTCGTAGAAGGGGAAGCGCTGTTCTTCGGCGCGAAAGTCCTTTGTGTGGTAGTAGCGCCTGCCGTTGATAAGACGGGCAGGGTGCTTGATGTGGAGCATCTCGTGATAGAGGATGTACTCGACGAACCATTCGGGCACGTCCGAAGAGTCGAGCGTCTTGCTGATGACAATCGTGTCGTGAACGCCGTCGTGGTGGCCCAGGGTGGTACGCGTGCGGCGTTGCGACCATGTAAGTGTCGGTTGATCGAGTTGCCCGTCGAAGTAACGGCGGTTCAGGCGCGTGAAGATACGCGCGAGATCATAACAACTCCCGCGCGGCCCGGAGACAATTTTGCGTCCGCGGTGTCGGCGCGCGAAATCGGAATTGCGCTGAACTTCGGGCGTAAATGAGTAGTCCCGGTAGACCTTCTCATAAAAGCCGCGCGCACGCCGGCGCAGGAGTTTAGAGACGAGAATGTGCGCGAGCGCGCGATGCACGCCCATTGGAGCGTCTGACCACATGTCTCGATATTAAGGGCCTTGTGGCGTGGCGTCAAATGAGAGGTTTGGAGCCGATGTTAGCTCCCTTTTACTTCCAACTCTGCATAGCCTTTGAATTAGACGTTCGCGGTAAACTGCCGAATTCGGGACGCAGCATTCCGTAAGCCTGTTTGCGCCGGTTTTCATCAATCCGTTATACTTCAAGCGAAACGCCGGCCCGGCGAAATTTCATCACCCGCGCGGGCGTGAGGAATAATAAGCTCTTGACAGCGTGTGGCGGGGGCTGTAAACAATTTAGGACGCGTGTGGCCGAACACTCGCGCACCCACTTGAATCAACTTCCTGCCGCCCCGACGCCCGTTTACCAAACTTGATGGCAAATCGCAGCCCGATCTCGACAACACAGGCAGACCGGAGACCCGACGCGCGCGGGCAGGCCGTGTTGTCGGCCATCATCCGTGAACACCTGCGAACGGGTGAACCCATCGGCTCGCGCGTCATTTCGGAGCGTTTCGCGGGCGCTTCCGGTTGGAGTTCGGCCACGATCCGTAACGTCATGGCCGAGTTGGAAGAGGCCGGCCTCGTCGAGCAGCCGCACACTTCCGCCGGGCGCGTCCCGACGGATAAAGGGTATCGCTTTTACGTTGACCATCTAATCGGAGACACGCGTTTGTCGAGGGCCGACCTGACGGCGATTGACCGCTCGCTCGGCCTCTCTAATTCGGAAGCGGGCACGCCTCCCAACCGGCTGATGGAGAGGGTCTCGCACCTGCTCTCCCAACTGTCCGAGAACGTCGGCATCGTGGTCTCGCCGCCGCACGTAGACAATCGCCTCCAGCACCTCGAATTCCTGCAACTGGCTGACGGGCGCATCCTCGTCGTGCTCGTCTTCGCGTCGAACGTGGTGCAGAACAAGATCATCCGCATTGACGAGCCGCTCAGCCAGGATGAACTTGAGCGCACGGCGCGCTATTTGAACGCGGAGTTCAGCGGGAAGAGTCTACAGACGATTCGCGGCGAGCTTCTGGGGATGATGCGCGAGGAAAAGGCGCTCTACGATCAACTGCTGCGCAACGCCGTGCTGCTGTGCGAGATGAGCCTTGAAGGGGAAGACGCAGAGACGGGCGACGTGTACGTGGACGGCGCTTCCAACATTCTGGCGAAGCCGGACTTCGGCGACATCGAGCGCCTGCGTGAGTTGTTCCGCACGTTCGAGGCGAAGTCGCGGCTCGTCAAAATCCTGAACGAGTGCATCGCGGGCGATCCGGTTTTCGCGGACGTGCACGTCGTCATCGGGCGCGAGAACAGCGCGCCTTCGCTGCAAGGCTGCGCGCTCATCACCGCGCCGTACCGCATCGGAGAGTCGGGCCTGACGGGGTCGCTGAGCGTCGTCGGCCCGATGCGAATCGAGTACGCGCGCACGATGGCGATGGTCAATTACGTCGCGCACATCGTCGAGCGTATGCTGCGCGAAGAGGTAACACGCACTTGAACGGGTCGTTAGGCTCAAACTAAAAAGCCCGAAGCGATAGCCGGGGCTTTCGGACAGGATGGATGAACCAAACTGACATGGCTGACAATAACAAGCAGACGCCGAACCGCATCCCCGTGCGCTTTGTGAACGGCGAGGACGCGGACAAAGCGGAGCGCGGGCAAACGTCTGACGCGGGACGGGGCGGCGAGCTGACGCCTGACGAGATCGGGCGTGCCTCCGCCTATGACGACGCGACCGAAGTTCAGCGACGGATTGATCGCGGGGCGGAGCAGGACAACGAAGAGGGCCGTGGGCGAGCCGACGACGCCGACGCCGCAGGCGGCCCAGACCCCTCGGAGTTGCCGAGGAGCCGCAACGAGCAGGACACGACAGTCTCACACGCCGATGACGAGGCGAAAACCGAGCGGGGCGGCGACGATGAATCGTCCGAGCCGCTACGTTCCGCCGATCCCGCCGCCGGCCCTGTGATGGCTGAACTGGTGGCGACGCGCGCAGAATTGCGACGGGTGGAGGGTGAGTCGCGGAAGATGGCCGAAGAGCGGCAGGAGTTAGCGGACATAGCCGCGCGCCGGCAGGCTGACTTCGAGAATTACCGCAAGCGCGTCGAGCGTGAGCGAGCGGAGACGTACCAGCGCGTCGTCGGCGATGTAGTCAAACGCCTCTTTCCCGTGATGGACAACTTGCAGCGTGCGCTCGCCGCAGAGGCTTCTGTAGAAGCCACCGAGTCCGAAGAGTTCCGCCATTTCCTGCACGGCATTGAACTCGTCAGAAAGCAACTGAACGACGCCGTCGAAGGTCTGGGAGTCGAGTCTGTCCCCACCGTGGGCCAGCCCTTCGACCCACACATTCACGAAGCCGTCGCCACCGAGGAGACGGACGAATTCCAACCTGACATGGTCACGGCGGAGATGCAGCGCGGCTATCGCCTCGGCGACAAACTCCTGCGTCCCGCTATGGTCAAAGTCGCAACAAGGCAGTGATGAGAGATAAGGGATAAGAGATAAGACATAAGGGATAGGAAAAAGCCTTTCTCTCATCACTCATCACCTTCTTAAAACGTTATGGCAAAGATTGTCGGAATAGATTTGGGTACGACGAATTGCTGCGTCGCGGTGCTCGAAGGCGGCGCGGTGCAGATCGTTCCGAACAAGGAAGGCGGGCGGACGACGCCGAGCGTGGTCGGCTTCACGGATAAAGGCGAGCGTCTGGTCGGCCAGATCGCCAAGCGCCAGGCCGTGACCAACGCCGCCAACACCGTCTATGCCGTCAAGCGCCTCATCGGGCGCAGGTACGAGGCGGCGGAGGTGGAGCGCGCGCGCCAGACCTCGCCCTTCGAGATCGCAGAGGCGTCGAACGGCGACGCGCGCATACAGGTGCAGGGTCGCGTCTACAGCCCGCAGGAGATTTCCGGCATCGTCTTGCAGCGCCTGAAGGCCGCCGCCGAAGATTTTCTGGGCGAGGCGGTTTCCGAGGCCATCGTCACTGTCCCGGCCTATTTCGACGACGCGCAACGGCAGGCGACGAAGGATGCGGGGCGCATCGCCGGCCTCAAGATCGAGCGTATCATCAACGAGCCGACCGCCGCCGCGCTCGCCTACGGCTTGGGCCGCTCCGGTTCGGAGCGCATCGCCGTCTACGACCTCGGCGGCGGCACGTTCGACATCTCGATTCTGGAATTGAACGATGGCGTGTTCGACGTGCTCGCCACGTCGGGCAACACCTTTCTCGGCGGCGAGGATTTCGACGAGCGTATCATCAACTGGATGATCGAGCAGTTTCAACAGGAGACGACGATTGACCTGCGCCAGGATCGGCTCGCGCTGCAACGCTTGAAGGAGGCGGCGGAGCGCGCCAAGTGTGACCTCTCGTCGCTCACGGAGACGAACATCAACCTGCCTTTCATCGCGGCGGACGCCTCCGGCCCCAAGCACTTCAGCAAGACGCTGACGCGCGAAGTTTTTGAAAATCTTATCAGCGACCTCGTCGAGCAGACGGTCGAGCCTTGCCAGAAAGCCCTCTGGGACGCGAAGCTTCAGCCGAAGGACATTGATAAGGTGCTGCTCGTCGGCGGGCAGACGCGCTCGCCGATCATCACGCGGACGGTTAAAGAAATTTTCGGGCGCGAGCCATCTGTCGAGATTAATCCGGACGAGGTCGTCGCGATGGGCGCGGCGATTCAGGGCGGCGTGCTGACGGGCGACGTGAAAGACATCGTGCTGCTCGACGTGCTGCCCCTGAGCCTCGGGCTTGAGACGCGCGGCGGCCTCTTCGTCAGGATCATCGAGCGCAACTCGACGATCCCGCTGCGCAGCAGCCAGACGTTCACGACGGTGGTGGATAACCAGTCGTCCGTTGAGATTCACGTCTTGCAGGGCGAGCGCGAAGTTGCACAGGGCAACCGCTCGCTCGGCAAGTTCGAGTTGGTCGGCATTCCCCCGTCGCCGCGCGGCGGGCCGCAGATCGAGGTCTCGTTTGAAGTTGACGCCAACGGCATTCTCAACGTCTCGGCACAGGACAAAGTCAGCGGACTTCAGCAGCAGTTGAAAGTCACGCCGACCTCCGGCCTTTCAGCGGACGAAATTGACCGGATGATCCTCGAAGCGGCCCACTCCGCCGACGCGGATAGCCGCCTTAAAGAAATTATCGCCCTGCGCAGCAAACTTGAAAGCCTGATCGCCAACACGGGGCGCTCGCTCAAGGAGTACGGCGGCGCGCTCTCGCCGGACGAGCGCCAGGATGCTCACGCCACGCTGTCTCAGGGCGAGGACGCGATCAAGTCGGAGGAACTCGAAGAAATTCAAAGTGCATTCCAGGCAGTCACGCGCCTCGCCACGCAGGTGACGCTCGCGATGCTGAATCCGTCGGGCAACGGGGCAAGCGTCGCGCCGCCGGAGGTTCTCGATCCAAACGAAAGGCTGTAGAAAAACCGTCAATCGTGAGTCGCGAATTGTGAATAGAGAAAGCCTTCTCCTCTGTTTACGATTCACGATTCACGATTGACGATATTGAGTGATGAGCAAACGCGATTACTACGAAGTGCTCGGCGTTAGCCGGACTGCGACGGAGGCGGAAGTCAAGGGCGCATACCGGAAACTCGCCGTGCGTTACCACCCGGACAAGAATCCCGGCGACGCGGCGGCTGAAGAGAAATTCAAAGAGGCTGCGGAAGCTTACTCCGTGCTCTCCGACGCCGATCAGCGCGAGCGCTACGACCGCTTCGGCCACGCGGGCGTCTCAAGCGCCGGCGGCGCTAACTGGGGCGCGGCGGGCTTCGGCGGCATCGAAGACATCCTCGGCGAGTTCTTCGGCTTCGGCGATATGTTCGGCGGCGGACGCGGCGGAGGCGGCGCGCGACGCACAGCCGCGCAACGCGGCGCGGACTTGCGCTACGACCTCGAGATGACGCTCGAAGAGGCCGCTGCCGGGATGACTGCACAGTTACGCATCCCGCGCCTTGAGGCTTGCGACAACTGCAAGGGTTCGGGGGCCGCGACGGGGACGCAGCCCGAAAACTGCCCGACGTGCGCCGGGACGGGACAGGTGCGTTACCAGCAGGGCTTCTTCTCCGTGGCGCGTACCTGCGGAAATTGTCGCGGCGCGGGCCGCATCATCAAGTCGCCATGCGACTCGTGCAGGGGAACCGGGCGCGTCGAGCACGAGAAGAGCATGGAAGTGAAAATACCTGCGGGTGTCGAAACCGGCTCGCGCCTGCGGATCACGGGCGAAGGCGAGGGCGGCACGCAGGGCGGCCCGGCGGGCGACCTCTACGTCGTCATCCACGTCAAAGAGCACGAACAATTCGAGCGGCAGGGAAGCAATCTCTACGCCTCTATGCCGGTCACGTTCGCGCAGGCCGCGCTCGGCTCGGAGATCACCGTCCCGACGCTCGAAGGCCAGGAGCAACTCAAAATCTCTGCGGGCACGCAGACCGGCACGGTCTTTCGTCTCAAGGGGCACGGCATGCCCGTGCTGGGCGGTCGCGGTCGAGGCGATCTCTTTGTCTCCGTCACGGTCGTCACACCGACCACGCTCACGCGCGAGCAGCGTAAACTTCTTGAGCAACTGGCCGAGATCGAAGAAACAGACCTCGGAGACAAGGGACTGATGGACAAGGTGCGAGACATCTTCGGCTAAGCCCACACGGGCGATAAAAGCCGCCCCCTCAGCTCCGGTCGCTCTCCGGCACATAGCTTGCCATCGTCCGGCACGATGGAATCAAACGCGCTCTACATTTCACCAGATACGACCGGGAGAACAAAGATGAGACGAATGCACCTCGCAGGCATCTTCGCCGCACTCTTGCTGGCAATGTTTTCGACCACGGCACTGGCCGCGAGCGGCGGAGACGCCGACACGGACACGCGCATGATTAATGCGAAAGTCGTGGAGGTCAACGACCAGCACATCTCTGTGATCGCGCGGACGGGCGTCGAGCACGTCATCGCGATTGACGACGTGAATACGAAGGTGAAGATTGAAGGCAAGCTCGTTTCTCTCAAAGACCTGCGCGAAGGCGACATGGTGACGGTCGAACTCGACACGCTCAACCCTCTCAAGTTCGCTAAGAGCATCGTCATCGCGATACAGGCCGACAGCCAGTTAGCGACTACGAAGCCCTAGCCGCCAGCACACAAGATCACCTCTGTCGCTGAGTGCGGTGTCCGCTTTCGGGCGTCACACTGTAAGCTCAACGGCACGACAGAGCCGCTTTGCTTCCCTCGCAATGAAGCAAGGCGGCTTTTGATTTAAACAATAAATGCGGCAGTGACGGATGATGAATGAAGACAGTCTGCTTTTTATTCATCACTCATCACTGCCGCATTCATCATTCCGCATTCATCATTTCTCTTAAAGTCTGTAACGAACTTTGCTCCGGCGCAGGGCATCGTCTTCGACATCGAGGTTTTGGAGGCGGAGTGACACGTCGGCGTTGAGGTCGAGGCCGGCGCGCTCGCCCGCCTGTAATTTGACCGTGCCGGCGGCGGCAATCATCGCGGCGTTGTCTGTCGAGAGATGACGGGAGGGGAAGTAGACGGGTATGCCGAGACGCCCGCCCGCCTCGCTCGACGCTTCCCTGAGCGCGCCGTTGCAGGCCACGCCGCCGGCGACGATGAGCGTGCGCGGTCGGTGCTCCTGCGCCAGTCGCTCGGTCGTGCCGACGAGCGAGCGCACCACCACGTCCTGAAAACTCGCCGCCAAATCCCTGACGGCACGCGAAGGCTCCTCGCCTGTCGCGACGGCTTGCAGTCCCGTCTCGCGAACGTGCTTCGAGACCGCCGTCTTCAATCCGCTGAAGCTGAAATCGGGTCGCCCGTCGCCCATGCGCGGCACGCTGAAACGCACGGCGCGCGGGTCGCCTTCGCGCGCGAGTCGTTCGATGATGGGGCCGCCGGGGTAGCCGAGTCCGAGCATTTTCGCCACCTTGTCGAACGCCTCGCCCGCCGCGTCGTCGCGCGTCCGCGCCAGCACTTTGTACTTGCCGGGCGCGGGGATGAGGAACAGGTTGGTGTGGCCGCCGGAGACGACGAGCGCGAAGGCCGGGTACACAATCGGCGGATTCTCGAAGACGACCGAGTAGACGTGGCCCTCGATGTGGTTGACGCCGACGAGCGGCTTGTCGAGCGCGTAGGCCATCGCCTTCGCGTATGAGATGCCGACGAGCAGCGAGCCGACAAGGCCCGGCCCCTGCGTCACGGCGATGCCGTCAATCTCCTCCAGCGCGACGCCCGCGCGCGTGAAGGCTTCTTCGACGACGGGGACGATCTTGTCGAGGTGCTCGCGCGAAGCGAGTTCCGGCACGACGCCGCCGAAAAGTTTGTGCGTCTCGATTTGCGAAGAGATGACGGACGACAAAATCTCGCGCCCATCGCGCACAATCGCCGCCGCCGTCTCGTCGCAGGAGCTTTCGATACCAAGTACGAGCATATGCATCATTCCTGAAAGTTTCAGCCGTGCGACGATGCAATCGTAGCCGATGTAGATGGACGATACCGCGATGCCCAGACCAGATTCGCTCACGTCGCGAGTGTAGGCGTCGAGTCTCGCGCGTGGGAAAAGAATGCTCTCTTCTTCGAGTGGTAGAGAGATGAAACACGGAACGCGGACGCCGAATCTTGGTGAAAGCCGTCGCTCCCTTCCGGACGGATTCATGTATGTCCTCCCGCCGATGCATTTGTTGAACGGACACTGCCCCGCCCGATCAATTCATCTTAACGTTTCAGGACGTGTGAGGATAATTTATTTTTTGCGCCACGACCGGCGACGAAATAAACGTCGCGCCGGGCAGGCTTTTATCCTTCTACTCACACTCGTAGAAGCTCAGAGCCGAGTCGCCCTGCTTCAGGATACGCCAGCGGCGAATACCGCCGAACTCATCCCTGAGCGTGTTCTTGTGGTGGTGCTCGACGACGAGGATGCCGCCCTCGCGCAGCAGCGCGGCGGTGTGCTCGCCGAAAGCCTTGAGCACGGGAAGGTATTCGGTCGAGTAGGGCGGGTCGAAGAAAGCGATGTCCCAGGGTTGTGTGCCGCCGCGCCAGCCCTTGCCTTCGTCAACGGCGGTGTGGCGCAGGTATTCCGCCGCGTCGCTCTTGACCACTTCCGTCCGTTCTTCGGGGACGCCGCACAGGTCTAGATTGGCTTCGATGAGTCCGCACGCCTTGTGCACGCGGTCAACGAAGGTGACGAAAGACGCTCCACGCGAAAGGGCCTCGATGCCGATGGCACCCGTGCCCGCGCAGAGGTCGAGGACGCGCGAGTCGGCGATGCGCGGCGCGAGCACGTTAAAGAGCGTCTCGCGCAGGCGGTCGGAGGTCGGGCGAATCTGCATGGCGGGCGGGCTTTTCAGAACCCGCCCGCGATAAAGGCCGGTGATGATACGCATCGCCTTTGAATTTAACACGACGACGCGCGGAGATTCGAGTCGCCGACACGTTCGACGATGCGCGCGATGCTTGTTTGAAAGTTCCGACCAACGGACTCATTTTTGATCGGGCGGGACTTCAATCTCGACAATTAATTGCACCTGCGACCTGACGTTGAGCGAACCTGCTTCGACCGGCGTGCGGGCTGACATCTTCTGCGCGGAATATGTGCCGAGGTTCATGTTGGCCTGGGTGTCAGCGCTATATTCCGCTCGCCTCTCGTCTACCGTCAGCGGGCGGTTCGTGAACCCACCCTCCTGTTCCTCAACTACGCGCACGATGCGCCCGCCGAGCGCCTGCGCCATCGCACGCGCCTTGTCCATCGCCTGCTTGGAGGCTTCGGCGAGCGTCTGGCCGCGCGCCGGGTTGCTCTCGCGCAGGACGAAAGAAACGCTCTCGACGCTGTTCGCGCCCGCCTGCGTCGCCGCGTCAATCACCGCGCCGACGTTATCGAGCGCGCCGGTCTTCAACGTCACGCTGTTCTGCGCCTCGTAACCGACGATCTTCGGCATGCTCCCGTTCCAGTTGCGTTGCGGCTGGAGGCTGTAATCGCTCGTCTTAATCTCAGCATTTTCGCCCGCCGCTTCTTTGATGGCCTTGATGACGGCCTCAGTTTTGCGCGCGTTTTCCTGCTGCGCGGGCAGAGCCTTCTGGTTTTGCGTGACCACAGAGAGGACGATCAGAGCCGTGTCGGGCGGCGCTTTCAAGTCCGATTCGCCCGTCACCAGCACGCGCGACACGCGCGTCTCCTTCTTCGCGCATGACGCGACGGAAAGCGCCATGATTAATGTCACGAGCGGCGTCGCGAGACGTAAAAAGTTCTTCATGGGAATCTCCTGCAATCGAATTTGAGCTGCACAGAGGTTGAACGTACAGGAAAATCAATTCTTGCCGGCGACGGAGGCATCCCCGCCGCCTTCCCGAATGTTCGACGTTCGCGTTTGAGAGTTTAGAGTCGCGGAAGACCTTTTTTGTTCCTTGCGGCGTGCAGGTTTAAGCCTACGACGGAAAGCCCGAAACGCGCGTCAGCGCGCAGTCGCTCAAATGAGGCGCGAGGTGTTTCGAGTCGCCGACATGTCGCACAGGCTTACTGCTTGTTCAACGCGAACTTGAACACCTGCGTGCGCGCGGCGATGAATAGCTCATTGTGGTCGTTGAAGACCATGCCGAAGGCCACGCCTTTGACTTTCATGAAGTTGAGGTAACGCCCGTTAGCGTCAAACACCTGCACGCCCTTGATGTCGCTGACATAGACGCGCCCCTGATTGTCCACGGCGATGGCTTGAGGCGCACGGAACTGTCCCGGCTCGTCGCCAGCACTGCCGAACTGCGTCAGGAAGCGACCATCGGGCGAGAACTTGAAGACGGCGTCATTGAAAGCGCCGAGCGCGTAGATTTGGCCGAGACCATCCGTGGCTACACGAATGGTTAGTTCAGACCTATCTGTCTGCCCGCTGATGGCCGAGCGGATTACTTTCGTGACCTCTCCAGACGAGTTGAAGCGGATGATGTCGTCGTGAGCATCGCTTGAGAAGGCGACGAGACCGCCCTCGGCTGTCACGGCCACATCGTCGAAGCCGCTGCGCCCGCTGTAGGCCACGTCGCCCTGCGTCCTGCCCGTCATCCCCTCGTGTCGCGTGATCTTGCCCTTCTGCACGACGTAGACCGTGCCGCGCCGGTCGGCAGCCATCCCGCGCAGAGGCATCTTCGCGTCAACCGTCCACTGCGTCAGAAACTTGCCCGTCGAATCGAAGACCTGCACGCGCCCGCCGATGTACTCGCCGACGTAGATGTGCCCCTCTGCATCCACGGCGATGCTGCGCGCGTCCTTAAAATAGCCCGCCCCCGTGCCTTCGCTCCCGAAGCTGAGGTTGGGTTGTGCTTCGCCCTCGCTAGTGTTCTTCAATGGCAGATTGATTCGCACATTCGGGGAACTGACGGGGCGCTTCACGTTCGTGGACGCACTGTAATACGAGTGAAGGGCGTAGAAGGCGACCAGCCCTGTGACGATCACGGCGACGAAGGCGACAATCACACCGGCGATCACCGACGTGTTGTTAGACTTGTATTCGACGGCAGGCGGCTGCTCAACTGCGCGCCGCTCGCGCCGGGGCAGCATCACCGTACTTTCGCAAAACGGGCACCGGACGGTATCGCGCTCGCCCCGCTCGTCGTAATCCACGGGTGCGCCGCAGGAAGGGCATCGTAATGTGTGTATCATTGCACTGGCTCTCTTAACTTTCGCCGGACTTTTCAACCGACAGCGGCGAGGCCGAAGCGCGCGTCGGCACGCACGCGCTCGATCAGGCGTGAGGTCTCGCGTGTGCGCCCGCGCGTCGTCAGGTAGTAGTCGGCCTCGCGGCGTGCGTCTTCGAGAATCTGTATGTCGCGCACGAGATTGCCGACGCGGAAGGTGGGGACGCCGGACTGCCGGGTGCCCATCACTTCGCCGGGGCCGCGAAGCTCAAGGTCTTTTTCGGAGATGCGGAAGCCGTCGTTGGTTTCTTCCATGATGCCTAGACGCTCGCGCGCCACAGACGTTTGTTTCTCCGAGGCGAGCAGGATGCAGTAGGACTTCTCAGCGCCGCGCCCGACGCGCCCGCGCAACTGGTGGAGTTGCGAGAGGCCGAAGCGCTCGGCGTGCTCGATAATCATCACAGAGGCGTTCGCCACGTCAACGCCGACCTCGACGACGGTCGTCGCGACAAGTACGTGAATCTCCCCGGCGACGAAGCGGCGCATCACCTCCTCTTTGTCCGCAGTCTTCATCTTGCCGTGCAGCAGCCCGATGGAAAAGTGCGGGAAGACGCGGTCGCGCAGGTGCTCGAACATGCGCGTCGCATCCTTCAAGTCCATCTTCTCCGACTCCTCGACGAGCGGGTAGACGACGTAGACCTGACGCCCGCCGCGCACCTCGCGCTCGATTCCCTTGTAGACGCCCGCGCGCTGGTCTTCGCCGACGACGACGGTCTTGATCGGCGTCCGTCCCGGCGGCAGTTCGTCAATCACAGACACGTCGAGGTCGCCGTAGACGGTCATCGCCAGGCTTCTGGGAATCGGCGTCGCCGTCATCACCAGCACGTCCGGGTTGAAGCCGCGCTCGCGCAGCGCCGCGCGTTGCATGACGCCGAAGCGGTGCTGCTCGTCAATCACGACAAGGCCGAGTTTGCTGAACGAGACTGCTTCCTGTATCACCGCGTGCGTCCCGACGCAGGCGTGAATCTCGCCCGACGCGAGGTCTTTGTGAAGGCGCTTTTTTTCGCTCGCGCGCAGCGAGCCGACGAGCAGTTCGACGCGATAGGGCGTCGGCGCAAGCAGGCGCTTGATGTTGCGCGCGTGCTGCTCTGCGAGGATTTCCGTGGGCACCATCAGCGCGGACTGGTAGCCGTTCTCCATCGCCGCCAGCATCGCCAAAAGCGCCACGGCGGTCTTGCCGCTGCCGACATCTCCTTGCAGCAGGCGATTCATCGGCACGTCCGATTGCATGTCGTCGAGAATGCGCTTGATGGCGCGTGCCTGCGCGCTCGTCAGCGTGAAGGGAAGCGTCGAGAGCATGCGCTCGTACATGCGCTCGGTGATTTCGATGAGCGCGCCCTTCGGTTCCTTCGTCCGCTCGCTCCGCCGCAGCGCAATCGCGAGCGCGACCCAGAAAAATTCCTCGAAGATGAGACGCAGGTGCGCCGGGCTGCGTGCGCGCTCGTACTCCGCAAGCGGCGCGTCTTCCGTCGGAAAGTGTATACGACGGATGGCTTCGCCGCGATTGACGAGGTGTTGGCGCGCGATTAATTCGGCGGGCAGCGTTTCGTTGAAAGCCGCGTCATCAAGCAGCCCGATCAACGCATGGATAATCTCGCGCAGTCGCTTCGTGCGAAACTCGCCGAGCTTGCGATAGACCGGCACGCGCCGGCCTGTGTGAATCGCGGCCAGCACCGGGTCAGTCGCTTCTTCATCCAACGCCACATCTTCGCCGGCACCTTCTTCGTCAACATCATTTCCCGTGCCGCGCGGCGCGTTCTGGCCGTCCGCGTCGTCGCTTTCCGCTGCACGCCCTCCGTTGTCGGAGTTGGCCTGCGCGTCTCCCTCTTCCGCGATGCGTATCAGCGCGTGCTCCGGCGGCGTCCATGTGCCGGGCAGCATCTCCAACTCGTCGGGCTTGCCCAGATGCAGCGCGAAGGTGTTGCGCCGCGAGTCCCACTCCCACTTGCCGAAGGCGACGAAGCGCGCGCCGCGCGTGAATCTTTGACGGTAGTAAGCGACGATGCGTTGAGCCTGTCGCCCGGACACGAACCACCACACGACGACCGGCTTGCCCGTCCGCTCCGGGTCGCTCGCCGTGACCTCGAAGATAAACAGCGGCGGCGCTTTCGGCCCGCGATTCTTGCCCACCTGAAAGCCGCCCGCCACTCTGACGTATAACTCAAGCGACGCCTCGACCCCGTCGCGCAGTTCGGCCACGCGCGCGAGGTTCGAGCGATCCTCGTAACGCATCGGCAGGTAGTTCAGGAGGTCTTCGACCGACACCTCGCACGCGTCTCCCTTGCCCGACACGTTCGCCAGCGCCAGCGCCAGCTTGCGCGCCGTCGGCACACCGAGCCGCGAGACGCCGTACTTCGGCAGAGAGAGAATGGGCGTGGTCAGCGTGAGCTGAGACATGAGAAGAAGGGATGAGGGCGGAGGGATAAGGGATGAGTTGGAAGACAAGTGCGTCTTTTTTACTTCATCCCTCCGCCCACATCCTTTTGTGCTATGCGGTTGCCGAATTGACCGGGGCGCAGAAGCGATTGAAGGCTTGCGTCAGTTCCTGCGCGATCTCTTCGGCGTACTTGTTCTCGATCTGCTGGCGCTCCAGCATGTAGATGAGTTGGCCGTCTTTGAAGAGGGCAATTTGCGGCGAGGATGGCGGGTAAGGCGCGAAGTGCGCGCGTGCCGTGGCCGTCGCCTCGATGTCGGCCCCTGCGAAGACCGTGACGGCGCGATCCGGACGCGCTTCGTTTTGCAGCGCCATCGCGACGCCGGGCCGCGCCTTGCCCGCCGCACAGCCGCAGACAGAATTGACGATCACCATCAGCGTGCCTTTCGTGTTCCTGATCGCCTCCTCAACCTGCTCAGGCGTCCGCGTCTCTTCGACCCCGATGCGGGTCAGGTCTTCGCGCATCGGCTTAATCAAAATTTCGGAATAAGGCATTTTCTTTCTCTCCTTCAATAACTCGAATGATTGTTTCTACGGGTCTGAAACGGCGAGACCTACGAGCCTCCGCGCCTGTTTCCGTAAGATCGTTATTCGCGCAATCATTTTAGCACGACGGCGACGTGCGGGCAGTCGCGGGTTATCGTGCGGGGCACTCACTCGCTCGCGATTCTGATGTGGCGTGCGTCTTCGCCGTCGCCCGCAATCGAGACATGCCAGGCGGGCGAGGGAAGCCGGTAGCGTCCCATGCGCTCAGCCCACTCGATGACGATCACGGCCTGTTCGTCCGCGAGCAGTTCTTCAAGGTCAACGGCGTGCGCGGCGCTCGCGCCTTCGTCGAGACGATAGAGGTCGAGATGATAGAGCGTCAGTCGCCCCTCGTGGTAAGGATTGACGAGCGTGAAAGACGGGCTGGTCACTTCGTCCGTGTCAATGTCGAGCGCGCCGGCGAGTCCTTTCACGAAGACCGTCTTGCCGGCTCCGAGCGCGCCGTGAAGCAGAAGTATCTCGCCGCCCGCGAGCCGCGAGCCGATTTGATGACCGACGGCGAAAGTCTCTTCCGGGCTGTGCGTGATCCACTCGCCCGTCAACATTTGTCCTTGAGTTGTCCCGGTGCTCACGGCTGCTCACCTCTGTAGTCGAGCGCACGAATGGCCGCGCCGTAGTGTTCGTAGATGTCCTGCGCGACGAGAGAGCGCATGCCTCGTTCGCGCGCCGCGATGTCGCCCGCCAGTCCGCCCACGTAGACGGCTGCCACGGTCGCGGCGACGGCATCCGCGTCGCCCTTCAGCGTGGCGAAGGCTTGCGCGTTGAAGCCGGCGACGAGGCCGGTCAGCGTGTCGCCCGCTCCGGCAGTGCCGAGTCCGGCGTTGCCGGTCGGGATGACATAGACGCGACCGTCCGGCGCGGCCACAAGCGTTCGCGTGCCCTTGAGGATGACTATTAATTCATGCGCGCTCGCAAATTCCGAGACGACACGCGCGCGATCCGCGAGTGCGTCGCGGTCGTCCGTCCCCAGCAGTCGCCGCATCTCGCCTTCGTGCGGCGTGAGAATGATCGGCGCTTCGCGCGTGCCGCGCAGTCCGGCGGGCCAAGGCGCGAGCGCGTTCAGCCCGTCGGCATCAACGACGACGGGGAGACGACGTTGCTCGACCACCTCGCGCACGAACCCGCGCGTCTCCTCCGACTCATGCGTGAGTCCGGGGCCGATGGCGATGACGGTCGCACGCCCGAACAAACTTGAAACCACAGCGAAAGCCTCTGCGTTGACCGCGCCCCGCGCGTCCTCCGGCAGCGACGCCGTCATCACAGACGCCAGCACGCGAGTGGCGACGCTCGACAGCGCGGAGGCCGGAGTCGCCAGCGTGACCAGCCCCACGCCGGAGCGCATCGCCGCGTTCCCGCACAGCACAGCCGCCCCAGTCATCCCGCTTGAACCGGCGATGACGAGTACGTGGCCGTGCGTGTTCTTGTATGAGCCGTGCGCGTAGCG
The DNA here is from genome assembly GCA_020200155.1 of Acidobacteriota bacterium. Taxonomy (GTDB): domain Bacteria; phylum Acidobacteriota; class Blastocatellia; order Pyrinomonadales; family Pyrinomonadaceae; genus JAIVJG01. The sequence goes on from JAIVJG010000009.1 coordinate 16,545, forward strand.
AGTCGCTTCCAGCCATTTGCGTGCGTCACTGTCTTCGACCAGAAACAGTTTTGAAGTAGTCGCTTCGAGAAGCGATGGCGGCGAGCCGATGTCTGCGATGGATAGCTCGCCGTTGAAGTGCGAAGCCGGCGGCAGCACGTTGGCGGGCTTGGGCGCGGTGAAGGTGACGGTCAAGTCCGCGCGGACGGCTGCGCCGTTGAATTCGGGCTTGTCGGCTTGGAGGCCGGACGGGAGATCGAGCGAGATAATGAATGGTCGCGACTGCTGAGCGTGCTCTCGCGTCGAGCGGAGAAGTTCCAGGTGCGCGACGACTTTCGTGTGGACGCCTTCGAGCGGGCGCGTCAGCCCCGTGCCGAAGAGTGCGTCAACGATGATGTCATAATTGTGCCGCGCGCTCGCGAGATTTTCCCAATCGGATAACTCAACGACTTCCACGAACGTCAGCGGCGAAGGAGACTTCTTAGACCCCGCCTCGAAACTCGCCAGACGGCGCGCGATCTCGAAATTAACGCGCGCGTCTGCGTTTGTCTCTTCGACGCGACCGAACAGGACGACATCCACGTGCGCGCCCTGCGTCCAGAGGACGCGTGCGAGGGCCGCCCCGTCGCCGCCGTTGTTGCCGCGACCGCACAGCACCTGCACCGTTTTACGCGTGAGATCGAAGGAGAAGTGTGCGGCAATGCTGCGGGCCGAGGCGTTGGCCGCCGTCTCCATCAGGAGCAGCGAGGGCGTCGCGTACCGCTCCGTGGTCAGGCGGTCAATCTCGCGCATCTCTGCTGCTAAAATGATTTTTCGCACGGGAGGGATGATAGAGAGAGAACCGTCAGCGGGTCAAACAGGAGGCGTCTGAGTTCGAGATGGCAGGATCGGAAAAGAGGCTCAAAAAAAGAAAAAGACGCTAATTGCGCCTACCCGCTACGCCTGCCGCCTCGCCGAGCCACCCTCTTTTCGTGTAACCGAAGGAAATGTTCAATGAGTTTGTGCCTCCAGAAAAAAGCTCTATTCGGGGAAATTTTTTCTGTGCCCGCAAAAGGGAAAAGAGAAGCCGGACAGAATTGCTTCTCATCCGGCTTCCCTTAAAGACGCTGTGGCTATGCTGCCCCGGCTACTTTTGATTTCCTCTACGGCGTTTGCGAGCGGCTGCCGCCAGCCCCGTCAGACCCGTGCCAAGCAGGATCATCGTCGCCGGTTCTGGGACGGGATTCTGGTTCGCGCCGGTGATTCGTCCCGTAATCGAGACGGTCTGACCCGGATCAATGGCCGTGTCAATGACGTTGAAGGAGAAACTACCGGAGCCGCAAGTGGTTTGTTGTCCGGGAACGCCGCCGGTCGGGTCGGGTTCGCAGTTAGTGTCGGTGAAAGTAAAGAGTTGCGGCGTGTTGTCAAAGTCAATAAAGACGCCGCCCTGATTGTCGGAGCGAACCGTACCTGTGACTAAAGCTGTAAAGGTCGCCGAGTTGGAGCCAGCGATGCCTTGTGGGGCTGTGAACGTCACTAGCAAGGTAAATGGCGTGTTATATGTGTTCGGGGCTGTGCTCAGGGAAAGTGAGCCAAGATTGTTGACGTTGGCACCCGGATTCGGGTTTCCGCCGAGACTACGAGAGCCATTTGCCGTCGTACCGCTGAAGGTGGAGTTGCTATAGCTCAGTCCAAGAAAAGTAGCGCTGCTACCGGGCGTGCAACCTGCTCCAAAGCATCCGTTGGTAAAACCGGCGACGAAAACCTCATCGGCACGCGCTTCGCTCTGGCCGAGCGTGAAGATGGCTATTGCAAAAATGCTGAGTGCGAATGGTTTAACCATCGCGAGAAGGCGGCTGTTCATGTTCTGCTTCCCTCCGAAAATCCTTGTCAGGACTGCTGAAGATTATTTTTAGTGCACTCGTGCTTCTTTTTACTTCTGGACTTTTACAGGAGCGGGGCACGCTCACTGTCCTTCCAATTGCATGAGAGCGAAACGCGAAACCGCACTTTCGACGCCGCCCAACCAAGCTAAAGAGACGAGACCACCAGCTTATTGTGCTGAACCGTGGACGTATTATGTCCACGCCGCACGAGCTTTTCAATATTTCAATGCACTGATATTGCTTGTAAAGACTTAAACCCTATTTGTTTTCAGAAAAGTGGAAGAGAATGTACAGGCTTCCAGAAAATTAGTAAAGCCTTTTTTTAACAAAAGGCCGGAGTCGGTGAGATTTTCCCACCAACTCCGGCCTTGTTCAGTAGCGAAGCTCTCTCGTCGAGCCGTCCGCGCTCTTTAAGATTCCTGCTCTCCCGGCATTTTGCCGGAGGCTTTCCGCCGTTTACGCAGGCGGTGCCCTGATTGTCGTATGCGGTCAGGACTAAGGAAGTTCTCCCTTGAATTGTGAGCAGGTTGTCTTCGCCAGGCTCTACGATGTCAAGATAAATGCCGAGATCGGCGGCGTTCAGCACCCCGGCACCATTTTTCAGATCGGAGAACAGAACGGTCGCGGAAATGGTCTTGGAATTGATGCCGCGTTTGGCATCGCCCTCAAGTACGTCGCGACCGCTGACGCGTCTAACCGCGCCCGACTCAACGTAGTCTCTGTTGGGGACGGCGTTGTTCTCCTGAAGAGTGAGCACGGTTGGGACGACGCCCTGACCGGACGGCTGAACCACCCTCGGGCCGAGATAAACGATGTCCGCGCGAGCTACGCTTCCATTGAAGCCGATAAAGAGAAGAGCGCCGGCAAGCAGCACAAGATTGGTGTAGAGTTTTTTCATAATCTGGCCTTTCCTACGAAACTCTCTTCGCTTTTTACGTTGTCGCGAACGAGTCTGGGGTTTATTCTTTGGGACAAAAGAGGCATCAGCGTTAAAAGCACGCTTGAACCACGATGGCTACATTTTCTGCCGCTGATTCTGTGAAAGTGGCAATTTAGGGAGATTTCCAAAAGATAGGAAAAAAGCCAGACGATAATTTATCCGCCCCGAATGAATCCTGTGAAACGCCTCACCGGAAGCGGCCTGTGAGCAGTCGCGTGAAGCGCCCGACGACGGCGCGAGCTTCGGGCAGTCCCATCGCAGAGGTGATGGCGAAGTAAATAAGCCCGTAAGGTGTTAAGACCAAAGCCGCGACGATGATTGGATGGAGGCGAAACCGGGCGATGCCGAGCAGAATGGCCCAGCCGAGCGCCGCGCTCAGGCCAGCCGCCGTCCAGAGCTTGACGACGAAAGAAAAGGGTAGTCCCGTCTTGCCGATGCGCCGGTTAAGCTGGCGTCGCAGCAGGTAAAACTCAACCCATCCGGCAATGCCCGCCGAGACGGTCAGCCCGGCGGCCCCGTAGCCCCAATTTTGGTCGAGGCCAAGGGCGTGCGGCAGCGTGCGCGCGAAGAGATATCCGAGCACCGTCGTCAGAAAGACGCGCACGACCGCGTAGCGCAAAGGCGTGCGCGTGTCGTGCAGCGCGTAGTAAGTGGATGCGTAGAGGCGTCCGAGCGTGGAGGCGAGCAAGCCGACCGCCGCCCCGGCCAGAATGCCCCACACGTAAGGCACGTCGGTTTCCTTAAACTCACCCGTCCGGTAGAGCGCCCCGACCATGACGTTGCCGAGCGCGAGGAAGCCCATTGCGGAGGGCACGATGTAGACGGCGATCTGTCTGAGGCCTGCGTCGAGCCTGCGGCGCAGTTGTTCGGCGACTGCCTCCTTCGTCCCCGTCGCGCTCGACATCTCCGGCAGTTCCGCCGCAGACACGGACATCCCGAACAGACTGACGGGCAGCGTGTAGAGGCTCTGCGTGTAGCCGAGCGCCTGCACCGCGCCGTCGCCGAGCAAACTCGCGAGCAGTGAATCAACGTAGGCGCTGATCTGCACGACGCCGCGACTGGTGAAGACGGGCATGAAGTTGCGTATGACCGTGCGGACGCTGGCGGAGACAAAGTCGAGCGAAGGGCGCAGGCGCTTGACGAGGCGCAGGACGGTCGGGAGTTGCACGGCGAACTGCAAGCCGCTGCCGATGACCGACGCCCACGCCAGAACTTCCGCCAGCGGAAACTTGTCCAGTCGCCAGCCGTAGACGCTGAGCGCCACGATCATCGCCACGTTCCAGATGACCGGCGCGGTGTAAGAGAGAAAGAAACGCCTGTGGCTGTTGAGTACGCCGAGGCACCATGCGGAGAGCACGAGCAGCCCCGCGCCGGGGAAGAGTATCTTCACCAGACGAATGGTCAGCTCGCGCTTCTCGTCGTGGAAGCCGGGCGCGATGACGGCAATCAGGTACGGCGCGGCAAGCACGCCGGCGAGGACGAGCAGCGACGTGACGAGCGCGAGGATGGTGAAGACCGCACCGGCAACGCGCCCGGCTTCCTCATTCTCGTCGCGCGACAGAAGACCGGCGTAGACGGGGATGAAGGAGGCCGAGAGTGCGCCTTCGCCGAAGACGTTTTGGAGGAAGTTGGGAATTCTGAAGGCGGCGGTGAAAGCGTCGCCGGCGGCGGAGAGTCCGAAGTATTGAGCGAAGATGCGCTGGCGTAGAAGGCCGATGATGCGGCTTAGAAGAATGCCCGCGCCGACGAAGAACGCTCCCCTCGTCGTGCTGGTCGCCTTGCGCTCGCGCTTCTCTGTTGCCTTCTCGACGGGGAACTCGCCGGTCGTCGCGCCGACGGGCGCGCTCTCTTCACCGGCGATGATGCCCGCCTCTTGATGCGCGCCGGTTTTCAAATCGCGCACGACTGCGCCGGCCTCTTCGCGCTCGCTTGCTTCCGCTTGCTCTTCCGGCGTTTGCTCCGCGCCGCCCGGTTGTGAATCACCGAGGGGTGGCCTCGCCTGCTCGTCCTCTTCGTCTCGACTCATCGTGTGTGCTTAGAGTTCGTACTCTTTAACTTTGGTCAGGAGTGTCTTGTAACTGACGCCCAACTCTTCTGCGGCGCGCGTCTTGTTGCCGCCGTGCGCGCGGAGTGCTTCGGCGATTTTGCGTCGCTCGACGGAGCTGACGGCGCGCTCGACCGCTTCGTTGAGCGTGCCCGTCAAATCCCAAGACGCGGGCGGCTCATCGCGCGGCGCGTCAACGCTACCCATCGCTATGCCGAGGTCGCGCGCTTCGAGCGTGAGCGTGTCGGCGAGGATGCAGGCGCGCTCGATGGCGTTCTCAAGCTCGCGGACGTTGCCGGGCCATGCGTGCGCGCGTAGCGCGGCGAGCGCCTCGTCGCTCAGGACGGCTTCGCGCTTGCGTAACTCTTTGCCGTACTGCGCCGCGAAATGACGCGCGAGGAGAGCCACGTCGTCGCCGCGTTCACGCAGAGGGGGCCGCCCGACGCCAACTCAAACTTGCCGGGGCGACGTTCGGTCGCGCCTGTGAAAGAGCCGCGCTCGTGGCCGAAGAGTTCGGATTCGATGAGCGTTTCGGGAATCGCCGCGCAGTTGATCGCGACGAAGGTTTTGTCGCGGCGCGGCGAGAGATGATGGACGGCACGCGCGAAGAGTTCCTTGCCCGTGCCCGACTCGCCCAAAAGCAGGACGGTCGTGTCGGTCGTGGCGACGCGCTGCGTCTCTGAGACGGCGCGCTTGATTGTTTCAGACTCGCCGATGATGCGCGGGAAGCCGTAGCGTCGCGACCACTCTTCGCGCAGGAGAATGTTTTCCGTGCGGAGGCGTGCCTGTTCGAGCGCGCGTCCGATGAGCAGCAGCAGGTGGTTCGAGTCAACGGGCTTTTGCAGGAAGTCGTGCGCGCCGTCTTTCATCGCCTGCACGGCTTCGTCAATCGAGCCGTAGGCGGTCATCACGACGACGGGCACTTCCGGGTCAGCCGCCTTGGCCGCGCGCAGCACGTCCATGCCGGAGCCGTGCGGCATACGCAGGTCTGTCAGCACGAGACGGAAAGGCGCGCGGGCGACTTCCTGCATCGCCATGCGCGCGTCCTCGGCCTCGGCGACCGTGTAGCCGGCGCTCTCAAGCGTCAGGCGCAGCACGCGGCGCAGGCTCTCTTTGTCCTCGACCAGCAATACGTCAGGCATACAAGTAGAGGTCGGAGGCCAGTGGCAGAGAGGTCAGTGAAAACAGATTTCTACTAACCTCTGACCTCCAACCTCCGACCTCTGTTCTTTCCGGGCGGATGGTAGCGACGGTGCGCCGTGCGTGTCAAGAACGACCCGAAAAGAGGAAGAGGGCACTGGCTTCGGTGAAGCGAGTGCCCTCGTCATAATAGTGGTGTGCAAACTGACTAAGCCTTTAGTCCCACGCTGTCATCTGCCAATCAGGCTCGACAGGTGCTCCGCCATTTCCGGGTCTAACTTCTGTAGAATTCTGCACTCCTCACGCGCCTGTTCCTTCTCGCCCAGATCAACGTAAACGAGGCCCAGAGAATAGTGGGCTTGAGCGTAATCGGGCTTGAGCTTTAAGGCTTTCCTGCACGCTTTGACGGCCTCGGCGTAGCTGCCCCAGTTGAAATAGGCCATCGCCAGGTTGTTGTAAGCTTCGACGTAGCCGGGATCGAGACGGATCGCCAGGTGACAGGCTTTAATGGCCTCGACGCCGCGCCCCATCCGACTATTAACCATGCCAAGATTGGAGTGTGCTTCGACGAACTCCGGGTCCAGGCGAATCGCACGCTCGTAGCACGCCAGAGATTTATCGAGTTGTGAGAGCTGGTCATAGATGACGCCCATGTTGTAGTGCGTTTCGGCACAATTCGGCTCGACCCGCGCGGCGTTGCGAAACTCTTCCAGTGCCGGCTCGTACATGCCTTGCGACATCATCTCCAGCCCTGCGGCTTTATAGTCTTCCGCGTCGCCGGCCCGCACGGCGCGACTCTTGTGTGAGGTCGCCGCGTGAGGCTCTTCACGCCCTTTGAGTCTGTCTATCAGCCACATCGAAAGTATGCCTCCGTCCGAAATCCGAATGTCTGACTGCAACCCGGCGATCATGGTTTCAAGCAGAGTTTCTGCAATCACAAATCAAACAAACAGGCGTTAAGCCGTTCTTAGTATTCGCTCACGCTGAGGACAACCGGCCCACCCAGCGTCAACGCCCTCCGCACCCAGTCTGAATCGTACCGGATAGACGAATTACCGCTACCACTGGAATTGAAGATGGGGGCCGTAAAGTTCCCGGTAGAGCCGAAGCTGGCGACGACCATCGAACCCAGACTGTTACCATTTCCGCCGCCGGATCGATCTAAATTACCGCCGCCGAGCACCAGCACCAGCCCATTGAAAGATGAGCTGCCGTTCATTGTGAGCTTGCCTGTCACGATGAGCATTCCCGCGCCGCCCCCGAGCGGGAGATCAACGTCACCGTCCACGAAAGTGAGAAGCCCGTTCGGCTGCGTGGCCCCAAAATCGGAAGGCGTCTCGCCGGAGGCGAAGTACCTATCGCACTGAGTAGAAAGCCCGGTGCAGTTAAGCGGCCATTTCACTTTCATCGCAGATTTTCTGAGGAAGTCAACAGCGCTCCGTGCGCCATAGTAGCCGTCGGTCGTTTGCAGGAAGGATGCGAGGCTCGAAACACTCACCTTCTGTACCGCGGGATTACCGAGTACCTGGCCGGCAGGAAGCCCGGTCAGCAAATTGTAGTCGGGCGTGCTCGTGACGGTAAAAGCCGGAAGTGCCGTGCCGCCTGCCTTGTCGTTACCGTTATAGTCATACTGCACGCTGTTGCCGGCGTTGAAGGTCATGGCCGTGGTGTTGTCGTCGTGGCTGCGGATGGTAATGGCTGCCGCAGGCGAATAATTGAAAGCATATCTGCCGAGCAGCATCTGCATTCTTTTAATCGCGCCGCGTGGTCCATAGCCTCTCACTTTCACCAGAATTCGACGAGGCTCCGGAGCCGTGACCGTTGCACTCAGTGTTGTGCTGGTTGCCGTCAACGGTTGCGAGACGAGGGGAACCGTGTAGACCACACCCTCAATGTTATATTTCGGACTTGGGAGCGCCAGCGTGAGCGCGACGGTGGTGGTGGTGCCAGATTTCGTGACCGTCCCGGAGATGGTGCATTTGATGGTAGCCGTGCTGGCCCACGGAGTCGTCTGACTGACGACCAGATTGAAGGGGGCGTTGGTGAGCGTGTACGAACCGTTCGCCGCCGAGATAGTGAAGCCCCCAAGGTTGGTGCTAGAGACGCCGCCGCCGGTGTTGACCACCGTGGAGGCGAGATTGTTATACGTGATTGTAAATCCGTTGCTACTGTTACCATAACTTTTGATGTATGAGTTATTGTCGAAGGTGCCGGAAGTAGAGTAGGTCACAATGCTCGAGAAATCCGGGTCGCCCACCGATTCAACCGCGTAGGCGATGCCCGAAAGAAGCGAGTAGCTTGGACTGAGAGTGACACGGTCTGTGTATGTTGCGTCGTAGGGGAGCCAACTGGAAAGGCGTATCGGGTAGGGGACCACAGACCCGTCCGGAAGCGTCATGGTTGACGGGTCGGTTGACTTGTTTGACCAAGACCGTGTGACAGCCTTGAGGAAGCTGATTTTGTTTGCGGCATCGGTCGTGGTGGCATTGAACAGCGGGTTGGGCGCGGCGTTCCCTCTGAGCACTCCGAGCACCGCCTGAGTTCCTGCCTCGGCGGCGTAATAAGCCTGCGATTCGGCGGTCGCGTCGGCGGCGTTGGCTGCCGACATGGAGGTCACCGCAATCAGCGAACCGCCCGCCATCAGGAGGAGCATGGAAATGAGCATCACTGTGATGAGCGCCGCGCCTCTTTCGCCAGAACGCGACTGCGCTACAAGTGTGTTTGCCGGAACTATCTGCATCGGAAGAAACCTCACGTTCAATTGGAACAGCCGCCCTTCGATACTCGACTTGATTAGTAGTTAATCAGGTCGGCGTTTCGCAGAGTGACATCGGAGATGAGTTGCAACTGTGACTGCGGTTGATAACCGGCACTACCAGCGGTGCCCTGAGCCGGAAGTTGCACGCAGAGTGCTATCACGACGTACTTCGCGTCGCTCTTTTGCGTTACTTCGGTGGTGCCGGAGGGGATTTGGATGTCGCAGTTGCCGGAGGTGTACGTCACCTTGTCGGCGAAGTAGCGAATGCGTAAAGAGTCAACGCGGTTGGCGAGGACTGTCGTTTTCGCACCGGTGTTTACGTCAAGGCGCAAGATGTAGCTGTCGCCGCCGCCCGTGTAAAGCAGGTACTTAACGTCCTCATCGTTATCGGAGACGGCGTTGCTTGTGGTCTGGCCCTCGAAGGCGTTGAGGTTGGCGCGCACGCGAATCGAGCTTAATCCTGAATCAACCGCCACAAGGCCGTTATTTGTCAGGCCGAACCCGGAATTGGCGATCTCACGCGACATCACGTACATGGCGCGTTGCGCGTCGGCGAGCGCGTCGGACTTACGATTCTCACGCGCACGCGTATTCATGGAGCCGGCGAGCAATGAGGTGGCAAGCGATGCGAGCACAAGCGTCACCGCCATCGCGATCATCAACTCGAGGAGCGAAAAACCGGAGGCCGAAGAAGTGCGGTTAAACTGTTTCTGCATGATGTCTCTCTTCACGAAATCAGAGCGGGTATGCTCCTACTGCTTCGCCTCACTGAAAGTATGCGCCGAGGGAGGTGTCTGCGCGGTATGAAATAAGCGACACCGAACTGCGTACCCACGCACCCCCGGCGCTCTGCGGTGTGGCGACGACGGTGATTTTCTTCATGGTCGTGCTCCCTCCGCAGCCGGCGGTGCCGTCGTTACAGACGGTCGTCACGACTGTGAAGGAACGCCCCGCGCTCGTCACCGTCTGAGTTGAGGACGCAACCTGATCGAATGACGTTTTACGCAGCGACTCCATCTGCCTTTGCGCGAGGGTCTGCGCCAACGCACGGTCGTTCGCGCCGGAGTTGTAGTTCGTCGCGTAGACGAAGAGGGATGCCGCGCTGAGGGCTGCAACCAGCATGACGATGAGCGCAATCGAAGTCTCAATGAGCGTGAAACCGCTCTGTGAATGAGACCCGGTTGTCTCCCCGTCTGCGTGAGACTCAATTGGCTTTTCGCTTTGCATACTTGTTACATCTCGTGTCATTTAGTTAATCACTTTCACGTACACGGTCGCCGGGGTGCAGGTGGAAAAATTAAATGTGACAGGGAATGTTCCGCGCGTCCTGTCGGTTGAGGAGATCGTGAACGTACCCGTGCCTCCACTGGTTGAGGTCACGCCTCGTGTGGTCGGCGAGGACGAGAGGTTGGAAGGCACTCCTGCCGTGATTGTGCCTGCCGAGGTTACCGACATGATGAAGTTGCCTGTGCTCCCGCCGTTTCTCCTGATCGTGATCATTCCGACGTTCGGAGTCATCGAACATCCTCCCGGCCCGGTGGTGGTGGTCGGCGGAACCACTGCGGCGCTACCAGTACTGCACGGAGATAGATTGAGACGTGTGGCTGTTCCGGTGATGGTGCTTCCAGAGACAATATCGGATGTCGCGTTCACGGTGGTGTAAGTCACCGTCGGTAAAGTCGTGATGCTGTTATTAACCGTCACGTCGCCGGAGCCGGCCACCTGAACCGCCATCCGGTTATTGTTGCCGTCCTTCATGTTGAAAAGCATGCTGCATTCGGAAGTTCGGCCACGCCAGTCAAAGTCTGCATACGGAAACGGCGAGGTGGTCATGGTCGTGCCTGAATCATTCGTCAGCACAATGCCGCTTTCCAGTGCATAGGTTCTTGTCTCGCTCGCCTCCACAACCCCGTTCCCGTTGAAGTCCATCGAGACCTGATAGGATGTGGAGCTGGTAAATTCCACGTTCGTCGTGCCGTGACGGCGGATGGCATCGAGGCGAGCCTTCTCGACGGTTTGCGCGAAGCTGCGCGCCGAGGTTTGTAATCGCATAGCGCCGCGTGCCGATTGGACGCCGAGAACGGCAAATACCGATACGATGCCGACGACGGCCAGCGTCACCAGCATCTGCAATAAACTGAAGCCACGTTTGTCACTCATCTCTATTTCTCCCACGCCACTTGTGCGCGAACACTTCCACCTCATCTCACAAACCCGACCGGAAATCTCTGCGGCGCGTCCAAACTTGAGAAGGCCCGCGCACGCGAGCTAGGGAAGAGCAACCATCATGCCGCTTCCTCAAGTTGGAAAACGCAGGGGAAAACTGTTTTCGGGGAACAGTCGCGCGACGAGCTTGTTACTTTGCGTAACGACATAGGAACGTCGTTTCACATCATGCTCGGCAGATTAACCCTACGAAGCGGAAGAGACGTGCGTTACATACTCGTGTCACCAACAGAAACATTCGGGGGCACGAGTCGTGAATTGTGAAGACTCGGCGTGCAGTAGGCCGTGAGTCTGAGTTGTAGGCGTAGAAAGGTTTAGGCAGGTCAGAGTCGTGACGACACAAGAGCGGCGTGCGAATTGCTCCGAAGCGCCAACGGCCACGCGCGTTCGTGTCGTGCTCCTCGAAGCCTCTGGCCGCGAGGGAGACGACAAAGCGCGAACGGGCCAGACGCAAGTTGCTATTGAAGGATGCGGTGCGGCGCTTTTTTTCAGGCGAACCTTCCCTGGCATCTCCTCCAAACGGAAACCAACAGCATCGTCCCCACGCGCGTTGTGCCGCACACAGCGCACGCACGGGACGAAAAGCGCCCCGGCGACTCTCAGGCCGCCGGGGCGCAACTTTTTAACGGATGAAGGCGGAGGGTGAAGGACGAATAGAAAGCACATGACTTTCTTCATCCTTCTGACCTCTATGCCTTAGTTTGGCGGTTCGTATTCGTCCGTGCCGGCGGGCTTCGCCCCGTCGAATTCGGAGGTGGCGAGGCGCATGGCAAGCGTATGCGGCGTGTAGGTGAAAGGGGCCGGGCCGCCGCGCGCGTTCTGTAGATCGGAAATGAGCATGTCCTGCGAGTCGCGGAAGCGGCGCACGCTGCCGCGCTGGTTGAAGATGACGAAGAGGAGCGTCTCGCCGTCGCGTGTGCGAAATTGCCCGACGAGCGCGCTCGCGCCGCCGTCTGTGTGCGGCAGTGTGCCGGTCTTGCCAATCACGCTCCCGCGTGCCGCGCTGTCGGCGTAGCGCTTCTGTAGAGTGCCGGGGTCAACGCCTGCGACGGGCAGGATGTCCGCCGCCTTCAGATTATTCTTTTTCAACTCGGCGAGCAGTGCGCGGTAAACCTTCAACATCTGGCGCGGCGTCAGGCGGTTGACGCCGAGGCCGCTTGTGGAGGCGAGGCGAATCGAGTCGGGCGCGAAGCCGAGTTCCGTCGTCAGTAAACGCTTCACTCCCTGCGGGCCGCCGAGCGCGTCGCCGAGGCGTTCGGCCATGAAGTTGTTCGAGTAACAGAGCAGGACTTTCAACACGTCCACGAGCGGCGACGAGTAATGCGTGAGCACGACACGCGCGCCCTTCGGCACAGAGTCAACGTAGACCGCGCCCATCACGGCGACGCTCGGCGTGGCCTGCAAACCCGCCGCATCGCCGAGCGCGAGGCGCATGTCGTACCACGCTCGCGTCGCCGCCGCCGGTCGTCTGGTCGCGTCGAGCGTGTCGTAGAAGACCTCGCCTGAGCGCAGCGAAGACGCGCTGAAATTCATCGTGAAGCGAGGCGCGACGATCAGATCGCCCGTGACCGTGCGGATGCCGAGGCCGTTGAGTTCGCGCGCCACAGCCACCGCGTGTTCGTAGTGGAAGGAAGGGTCGCGCCCCGCGACGACGAGGTCGCCGTTAACAGTGCCGGTCGCTTTATCAAAAGTGCCGTTGATCCAGATGGCCGTCGCGAAGCGGTGCTTCGCCCCGAACGTGCGCAGCGCAGCGAGCGCCGTCGTCAGCTTGACGGCGGACGCCGGGTTGAAAGACTGATCGGAAGCCTGATCCAACACCACTTCGCCGGCGAGCTTTTCCACGAGGACGCCCTGCCTTGAAAAGATTGGCTTCTCATCAAACGCCTGCGGCAAAAAGTCTTCGGGCGCGGCGGGAACAACAGGCTCAGCGGTGGGCACAACAATAGGCGTCGTCAGGACTGGCCGTGTGATCGGGGTTCGAGGTGAAGGGGTGGACTGTTGCTGCTGTGTCGTCGGCGCGACGGGGCGCACGTCCTGCGCGCGCGCACCGGCGAGCGACGACAGAAAGATGCCGAGGGCAAGAATTACACGACTCGTCTTTAAACTTCCCATTGCTTGTCCTCTAACTTTAACGCTGCCGGAGCGCGCGCATCATAACATGCCGGTGCTGATAAACGTCGCCCGCCGAAAAAAATACGGGGAGTGCCTGTCCGGGCTAGACGTTCTGATGCCCGCGCGCATCGTACGAGATGCATGCGCGCAGCTAATTTCCATAAATGCATAAGCAATCTGTGTTCCCGCAAAAGAGTTCGTTGACAAGTCCGAGAACGCGCTCCTAGAATCCGACGTGTTATCGGAGACCGCGCTTTTGACAAACGTTTGTGCCGCGAATCAAAGAACCCGTCACCGTCGAAAGCATACGCGCCACGCACCGCGCGCGTGCGCGTGAGATTCGCGCGCGGCTCGCGGAGTTCAGTGAAGTGTGGCGACAGTCTTCAGACGCGAGGCTCTGGGAAGAGTTGGTCTTCTGCATCTTCACCGCCGGTGCTTCGGCGCGCATGGGCCTGCGTTCCATTGAGGCGATCAGGCCATTGCTCGCGCGCGGCACGCATGAAGAACTGGCCGGTGCGCTGACGAGCGTTCACCGTTACCCGCGTGCGCGTTCGGGCTACGTCGTCGTGACGCGCGACTTTCTACGGCAGGATTGCGGCATGCGTCTGCGCGAGCGGCTGGAGAATTTTACAGACCCGCTGGAACGGCGCGACTGGCTCGCGCGCGAGCGCGGCATCAAGGGCCTCGGTTACAAAGAGGCGAGCCACTTTTTACGCAACGTCGGCTTTCGCGGCTACGCGATTTTGGATAAGCACGTCCTACGTAGCCTCGCGGAACTCGGACGTATTGATTCGCCGCAGCCTCCGACGACACGCGCACGCTATCTCGCCGCCGAAGAGCGCCTCCGCGAATTCGCGAGCGACACAGGGATCAACTTCGACGAACTCGACCTCGTACTCTGGTCAATGAAGACCGGCGAAATTTTGAAATGAAGGTTTGCGACTTTTGATTCACGCTTGGGGAGAGGCCGGCAAGTTCCCCCTTGTCTCCAATCGCAAATCAAAAATTCTGTGGGAGTTGTTATGAAAAGACTTCGACGCCCGGCGGTCGGCAGTTTGGCCGCCTTCGTTTTTTGCGCCGCGCTCGGTGCGACGAACGTGACGTTCGGGGCGGTGGCGTCCGCTACGGCTCCCGCCGGCGAGGGCGACAAGACGCGCGGGCGCGCCGATCATGCGTTGCGCGCGGGCGATTTCGAGGATGCAGAGAAAATTTATCGCGAATTGCTCGCCAAACACCCGCAGGACGTGGCTGTACGTCTGGGCCTGAGCCACGCGCTGCTCAAGCAGCGGAAGATTCAGGACGCCTTCGATCAGGCGGCGCGCGTCGTCGCCGTCGAGCCGATGAGCGCGCGAGCGCACGCGCTGATCGGCGCGGCCCTGCTGGCCGCAGGCGACTTCCGCGTCTCGGTCGAAGAGTTCCGCACAGCACTCAGCTTCAAGGATGACGAGGCCATCGCGGTTGCGGGGCTGGCGATGATTGACTTCTATGAGAACCGCCTCACGTCGAGCATGGAGGGCCTGCGCCGCGCGGCGTTCCTCGATCCTGACGAGCCGGACTACTACTACAATCTCGGCCAGGTTTCCGCGCGCTCCGAGCGATACGCGGAAGCCGCCAGAGCCTATGAGCGTTTCCTGCGTATCGCCCCGCGTACGGACGCCGACCGCCGGGCGCGCATCCGCGGCCTGATAGACTTCCTCCGTTACCTCGGCACGCAGGGCGATCTTCTGCGCGTCGGCGGCGCATCGCGCAACGTCATCTCCTTCGACCTCACGAACAACCGTCCGATTGTCACCGTCCGCATCAACAACTCGAAAGAGCCGCTCCGCTTCGTCGTAGACACGGGCGCGGGGATGACCGTCATCTCGACGAACGCGGCTGAACGACTGGGGCTGAGTCCGGTCGCGCGCGGTGGGATGGCGCGGGCCATCGGCGGCGGCGGGCGCTTCGAGATCGTCTACGGCTTCATCCAGTCGCTGCACATAGGCGACGCGCACGTCGAGCGCGTGCCCGTCTACATTCGCCCGTTCTTCAACGCACAGGAGCCGGTTGACGGCTACGTCGGACTCTCGATTCTCTCGAAATTTCTCTCCTCGGTTGATTACGGGGCGTGCACACTTCAGTTGCTGCGTGACGACGCTATCCCGGCCTACAACCCCGTCGCCCCGCCGCCCGGCATCGAAATCCCGATTCGCGTTACCTCCAGCGGCTTCTGGAGCGGCGAGATAAAAATCGAAGGCATTGAGAAGCCCGTCAACTTCATCATTGACACGGGCGCGAGCATCTCCGTTATCTCTGAGGCGCTGGCCGCGCGCGAAGATATGGGACGCTTCGCGCAAAAGTCGCGCATCCAGATTTACGGCGCAGCCGGACTGACTGAAAATGTCCAGACGCTGATGCTGCCCGCGATGTTTCTCGGCTCGCACACCCGCAAGAACGTGCCCGCCGCCGTCCTCGACCTCGGCTCGATCAACGAGACTGCCGGGTTCGAGCAGACCGGCATCGTCGGCGGAAACGTCCTCCGCAATTTCCGTGTGACCTTCGACTTCGCGCACGGTGTCGTCCGTCTCGAACCCATCAGGAACGCGCCCGCCGACGACGCCAAAACGCCCATCGTCACCAGCCAAACATGAAGCAGAGCATTTATCTTGAAACCTCCGTCGTCGGCGCGTATCTCGACAACGGCGAGCCGTTCCGCCGCGATCTGACGATCCGTTGGTGGGAGCACGAAATGTCGGAGTACCACGCCGTCATTTCGCCGCTCGTCGTGCGCGAACTTGAGCGCGTGCCGGAGCCGCACCGCACGGGCTATCTCAAACTCGTCGAACCGCTCGCACGCGTCGAGCTGACGGACGAGGCCACGATTCTCGCCGAAGGGTACATCGCGCGCGGCATCTTTCACCGCAAGTACATCGGCGACGCGATGCACGTTGCAGTCGCCTCGTTCCACAAGATAGACTATCTCGTGACGTGGAACTTCGGACATCTCGCGAACGTGCGCAGGCAGGCACGCATCCGGCTCTTCAACACGACCGCCGGCTTCTTCGTCCCGCAGATCGTCACGCCGGAGTTTCTGGTTTCCGAGTTGACGGAGAAGAGTGATAGATAATGAGTCCTGTTTTTCATACTTAAGTGCCTAAACACCAACGGATGAAATTATCTAGTCTCGCAAACAAATTCGATGACGCATTAGTCGGGAGCACCCGGTTCCGGCTGGCGATGATTTTCATCATCGTGCCTTCGACAATTTTTCTCCTCGACATTCTGTTGGGAGAGGGATTGATTCTCGGAGGAATGGTAATAATCGGTTCGTATTGCATCGCACTCCTGATTGGCGCGCTCTCGTCTGCGCTCGACGATCAAGGAATATTTAGAATCTGCCGAACCTTCATCGCTCTTACCAGTCCGTTTGTGCTTGGTAGTTTAGTCTTTCTAGTTTACGTGGGTCTTTGGATTGTTTATCTTTTGTTCGTTGGCCGGTTAGATTTCTGAATTAATGTATTGAGTTATGTACCGTAAGCCGAAATTCCTCGAAGAGCTGCACGCCATCCGCGAAGAGATGTCGCGTGAGGCCGATTACGATGTCGAGTTGTTCGCCGAGATGACGCGCACAGGCCAGCGCCCGACCCACGGCCCGGTGCACAACATCAGGGGCTTGAAGAGTCGCGCACCGCGTGCCGACGAACGGACGGGCGCGGCGACGAAACCCGCGCGCCGGAAAATCAGTGGTTAATTGCGAGAGGTCGGAGGTTGGAGAGGATTTTATCGCCAACTAACCTTCAACCTCTTATTTCTATTCGAGTGGTTATGGACGAAACGTTTGCCGCCATCGGGTTGGAAGTGCCGAGCGAGAAGGATTTCAACTATCTCGCGGAGCGGGCCGGCGACCACGGCGAGCCGACGCAGCTTTCGCGACGCGGCGCGGTGCTGCACGGGCGGTGCTGGAAACTCGGCGAGGGGCTGGAAGTCTGGACGGTGCTCTACGAGTCGGGCACGGGCGAGGTTTTCTACGCCGACTGCCGCCCCGGTTTCCGCGCGCGCTACACGCAGCGCATCACGCCGTGGGCGCTGACCGAGTATGACGAGGACGGCGAGGCCATCGTGCACGGCTTCTGCGACGGCACGGAGACGGAGGTGCTCTTCGAGTTGCAGAACCTGACTGAGGTCGGCCCCGAAGGATTTCGCGCGCAGGAATTGCAGGTCGGCCTGTGCGGGCTGGCGTACCGCGCGAGGGTGTCGAAGACGAAGCCCGAACACATGCGTTGGGAGCCGCTCGAAAAAGCCGCGCCGTCGCGCGCCGCGCATGAAAACGATTGGAGCCTGACGGGGCGCGTCCTCTCTTTCAAATCCTTACGCAATCCTCTGTCGGGGAGCGAACTGCACTGGGTCTATCTCGACCTCGAACAATTAAGGCTCGAAGTGCTCGTCAATCGTCGTGCGCTGCGTGGCGGCGCGCTCGCGCTCGGCGCGACTCTCTCGGCGGAGGTCTGGTTGCAGGGCCACATCCTCGACCGCCGCGCGCTCCTCTCGCGCTACGAAGGCGCGGATACCTCCTGTTCGATGGCCGACCTGTGGACGCACCTGAAACGGCGAAACTGACGCCCGGAAAATTCAGGCATCGAGGCGAGATAGAATCAAGGCAAGCAGTCGTTAATCTGCCGAACGACTCACATTCGTTAACATCTGAAATCAGCGCCCGGAACTCTGGCGCGCGAATACCGGGTGCGCCCGCCGTGCATTGAGTAGTTCTAAAAGTGAACAGGGATTGAGGGGTTGAATGACGATAAGACCTCGCATCTGGCTCATCCACTGTATCTGTTTCCTCTACATTCTATTTATCGGCGGCGTCGCGCCGGAAGCAGCGAGGGCCGTGGACGCGCCCGTGCTGATTAGCGAACCGGCTTCGACGCGGGCGATTGCCGTCTCCGCTCCGACATTCCTGCGCGAGCCGTTCACGCCTGCATGTACGCTCGCGCTGTGTCTGGGGCAGCGCACGCGCGTGATGCTCTTCGCCATGAACCTGACGCTCCAGACAGGCGAGGACGTGTCCGTCGTCACGGCGGAAGCCGAGGATGAGGCGCATGGTGTTTTTAATCTTCAGGTCGAGTACGTCGGGAAGGTTCCGGGTTTTGATTGGATGAGCGCCGTCGTCGTGAAACTGCACGACGATATGGGCGATGCAGGCGACGTGTTGGTGCGAATCGCGTATCGAGGCGCGGGCAGCAATCGCGTGCGCGTTGGAATCGGCCACGTCGGCGGCGGCCTCGCGGACGACAGCGGAGCACTCCCGACACCCGCGCCTCCGTTCGTCATCAGCGGTCTTGTGACTGAAGGGCCGTCCGCGCTCGCAGGCGTGACGCTGGCGTTGAGCGGCGGGCGCAGCGCGGCGTTAACGACGGGCTTGGACGGCAAATTCTCATTCGGAGACCTTCTGGCCGGAGATAGCTACACCGTCACGGCGTCGAAACCCTGCTACAGCTTTAGCCCCGCGAGCCTCTCTTTCGACAAACTTTTCAGCAATCCCTTTGTCGGCTTCAAGGGCGAAGTAAATAAAATCGAAGGCCGTTTGCAGGATACCGGCGGGCAGGCGATCAGCGGCGCAACAATCACGCTGGCCGGCGCGCAGCCCGCGACAACGCAAACAGGCGGCGACGGGAAGTATTCTTTCGATTGCTTGACTCCGGGCAGTTACACCGTCACGCCGTCGCACGTCCACTACAATTTCAACCCCGCGAGCCAGATTTTCGTCGGGCTGGCCGGGAGCCGGACGGCAAACTTTACCGGCACGCTGAAGACCTTCACGATTCGCGGGCACGCCTCTAAGTCTGATGGGACGAACCTCGCCGGCGTTACGATCACGCTCGGCGGTGCTCAGACGGGTTCCGTCAACAGCGACGACAATGGCGACTACGCTTTTGCTGTTGCCGCGCGCGGCAGCTACACCGTGTCAGCCGGCAAGCTACAGTTCGACTTCACGCCGCAGACTCAGACCTTCAACAATCTCAGCGCGGATCAGACGGCCAACTTCACGGGCGCGTTGAAGAACTACACGATCAGCGGGCGCGCGGCGACCCCGGAAGGCGCGAGCATCAGGGGCGCGTCCGTTTCTCTCGGCGGCTCACAGACTCGCGCGACGACCACGGACGAGAATGGCGACTACTCGTTCGTGAACGTCACCGCGACGGGCAATTACACCGTCGCGGTGAGCAGGATTCACTACAGTTTCGCCACCGCCGTCATGGTCTTCAACAATCTCACGTCGAACCAGACGGCCAACTTCACGGGCGTCGCTGAGCGTTTCAACATCGCCGGCCAGATCGTCGGCGAAGGCCGTCCGCTGGGCGGCCTGACCGTCGGACTGAGCGGCTCGCAAACCTCTTCAACCTCCACCGACGTGAATGGCGCGTACCAATTCAGCGTGGCCGCCGAAGGCGACTATACGATTACGCCATCGGAGAAGAATTACTATGCCTTCGCGCCGCAGGGCCGTAGTTTCGTCAACGTGGTTGCCGACCAGACGGCGAGCTTCGCCGCGACCCGCTCGCAGATTCCGAGTCCGCAGAAGGTGTTGGAGTTCGACGGCTCGCCGAAGACTGTTGATTACAATTTCTACTTCGAGCCGGACATAGACCTCGGCCATTTTTTCTGGGAGTTCTGGGCCGTGCCCCGCGAGAATGCAAGCGGGACGTACCTGCTCTCCGATGGCTACGGCGGGGCGCACGCGCTGCTCTTCGGCTTCGGCTTCCTCGGCGGCAGCGAGCCGGGGCGTTACCAGTTGACCGGCAATGTCTGGACTGGCTCGGCGGCCATCACCTTCAGCAGCGATGAAGGCCCGGCGGTCGGCGAGTGGGGGCATTACTCCATCGGTTGGGACGGGCACGAGATCGTCACGTACTTCGACGGCGTGCCGGTTGGCAAGACGGCGTTCGCCGGCCCGCGCCGCTCCGGCGGGTTCATCAACGGAGGCGGAAGGCTGCTCATCGGCGGCTCCGACCACAGCAACCTGATCGGCAGGATTGCGCAGCTACGCGGCTTCGAGGGCAGCAACCCGCGTGAAAACACGAGCGCCGCCGGCAACGATTCGACGCACGCGTCCTTCGCGCCGGAGACGGTCTTCAGACTGGGCGGTAACGTGTTGAGCAACTTCTTCCGTCCGATACAGACGGTTGACGACCTTTCAAACGGGCTGAACGGCAGCCTCCATCCGGGACGCCTGCGCGGCACGCCTTCGCCCTTCGGCCTGCTCACGTTTTGCGAAGAGTGCCCGCGCCCGCAATACGTCTCTGACCCGACGGCCCCGGACTTCGCGACGGCGACTGACCCGGCGCAACGTCAATTCACTCCACCGCCCACGCCGGGCGCGGCGCTCGTCTTCGACTCCTTCTCGCGCAAAAACTCCACCTACCTGCTCGAAGGCAACGGCGGCCTCGGCTCAACCGAAGGAGGTTCGCTGGGGGCGCAGCAGTGGCGCACCTCTGTCCCGTCATTATCGAGACAGCCCTTCGGCATTCTGAATGAGCGCGCGGTCTTGCTCGCCAACGACAGGGCGCTGGCGTGGGTATCCATCGAGTCGCCCGCGACGAATTTCGACATCCTCGCTGACCGGCATCCCGGCAGGTGGGGCGGCGGCCTCGACACGGGACTCAGTTTCCGCGTCGAGGATGCGGACAACTATTTCTTCGCCTACACTGGCGAAAGCAATCAGGATGCCGGCGTGCGTGCGCTGGCCGTCGGCTACTACAAGGGAGGCCGGCGCACAGACCTCGCGGCGGGAGTGTTGATGCCGCGAGGGTGGACGACGCTGCAAGTGGTGACGAACGCAACCGGCGCGATCAACGTCTTCGCGGACGGGACGCTTGTTTATTCCACCACGAACACACTGTTGGCCTCAGCCACGGGCGCGGGATTGTATAACGACCGGCCCGGCCTCGGTCTCTCGAATCGCTGGGATAACTTCACCGTCTACTAACGCCGCGACGGAGGTTGTCAGGGTGGCATGCCATTGAGAGGGAAAGCGTGCGAGCCGCGCCGCGCCGCTGTCTTCCGTGGGGAGTAGTGGAGTAAAATGTGGTTTCACAAAGAGGACGCTGACCACTGAATGTCTGTTCCCAAACGCCTTGCGCTCTCCGCGCTCATCTTTATCCTCCTCTGCGCCGCAGGACTCTATTTCTTCAACCAGTACTGGATTCACCGCTACGACGCTTTGATCTCGAAGCAGGCGGGCATCTACCGGCTCGACCCCGATCTGGTCTGGAGCATCATCTACGAGGAGACGTATTTCAGCCCGTGGAAAAAGGGCGAGGCGGGCGAGATCGGATTGATGCAGGTGACGCCGACTGTCGGGCGCGAGTGGGCCGCCGAGACAGGTATGCGCGAGTTTGGCGGGCGCATGCGGAGCGACCCCGAAGGCGTCCTGCGCGACCCGGAGCGCAACGTCCAGATCGGCTGCTGGTATCTGGAAAAAATCTCGAAGGACTACCGCGACACGCCGGGCGCGGAGGCGCGCATCGTCGCGGCTTACAACGCCGGGCCGAGCCGCGCCGTCGAGTGGAATAAGATCGCGCCGGGGCAGCGTTCGCTCACCGCCGAACAATTCGTCGCGCGCATTGACATCGCCTCGACGCGCGCCTACGTCTCAAACATTCTCGAACGCTACCGGAAAGTGAAAGCGAGCGGCAAGCGTTGACGTACAGGCAACTGCTCGCGGGCAACGCGGACTTCCGGCGACTGTGGGCGGGGCAGGTCATCTCGGAGATCGGCGACTGGCTCAACAACATCGCCGTGCTCGCGCTGACCATCGAACTCGCGGGAGCGGGACGCGTCGGGCTGGCGATTGCCGTCTACGCCATCGCGCGCCACCTGCCGCTGTTCGTCTTCGGCCCGCTGGCGGGCGTCGTGGTTGACCGCGCCGACAGGCGGCGTGTGATGATCGCGGCTGACCTGTTGCGC
The DNA here is from genome assembly GCA_020200155.1 of Acidobacteriota bacterium. Lineage (GTDB taxonomy): Bacteria > Acidobacteriota > Blastocatellia > Pyrinomonadales > Pyrinomonadaceae > JAIVJG01. The sequence goes on from JAIVJG010000009.1 coordinate 38,555, forward strand.
GCCTTTCTCGCGCTCGGCTTCATCCTCGCCAACGTCTTTCAATCGCTGCCGGTCATCTACGCCGTGGGCGCGTCGCTCTTCTCCGTCTCGGCTTTCTTCAACGCAGCCAAGCGCGCCTCCATCCCGAACCTCGTGCGCGACACGGACGAACTGCTGAGCGCCAACTCGCTCTCCGCCTCGACGACCGCCGCCACCATCGCCGTCGGCTCCGCGCTCGGCGGCGTCATCGCCGCGCTCGTCGGGCGTAACCTCGTCTTCGTCATCAACGCGCTGACCTTCCTCGCCTCGGCAGAGATGATTCGCCGCGTCCGCGCGCACACGAGAAAACAGAAAGCAGGCGCGACGCAGGCGGCACGCGACAAACAGCCGCCGGTCTTCGTGCCTTCGACCGTCTTCCGCGTGCTGCGACGCGTGGCGATTGATTTTCGGGAGGGCTTGCGCTACGTGCGCGGCGACGCGTTGCTGTCGGCGATCTTCGTCGTGGCCGCCGGGTGGGGGTTGGGGAACGGGGCGGCGCGTGCGCTCTACAGCATCTTCGGGGCGCGCATGGGCGAGGGGGTGGTCGCGGGTTGGGGGCCGTCGGCGCGTGAGTGGATTGCGCGCCCGACGGACTTCGGCATCTCCGTGCTGTTCGTCGCGATGGGTTTGGGCGGCGTGTTGGGAGCGCCGCTGGCGAAGCGTTTCAACCGCGCGCCGGGCGACAGGCTGGGCGCGCGGATGGGACGCTCGCTGACGCTCGACGGATTTGGACTCGCGCTCTTCAGCCTGATGCCGAACATCTGGGTCGCGGCGCTCGTGCTCGTGGCGCGCGAGATGAACTTCGCGATCTGGTGGACGGCGCAGCAAACAATCGTCATGCAGCGCACAGACGACGCATACGCGGGCCGCGTCTTCGCTTCCTACGAGACGCTGACGACGCTGATGATGGTCGGCTCGATGCTGGTCTCAGGCGCGGCTGCCGACCGCGTAGGGATTCGCCCCGTCGGCGCGAGCGCAGGATTGATCGTCGCCATGTCCGGCCTGCTCTGGTTCATACTGCGCCGCCGACGCGCGAGCGCGCTGGCATGAAGTCGGCAAAAGATTTATGTTTGGGTGCGCCGGTACTGACCCGGTAGTCGCACGCAATTTGTTAATCGCTATAATGGCAAACGCATGACAAAGCTTTACCGCGCACGCTGGGTGCTGCCGATTTCGTCGCCGGCGATAGAGGACGGCGGGGTTGCCGTTGTGGGCACGCGCATCTCCGGCGTCGGGCGTAGCGACGAACTTGTCGAGAGATTCCCCGGCGCGTCGGTGTGCGACTTCGGCGAGGCGGCGCTCCTGCCCGGCTTCGTCAACTGCCACTCGCATCTTGAACTGACGGCGATGCGCGGCTTTCTCGAACGCGAGGAAGGCGACTTCTTCGCGTGGCTGAAAAGGCTGACGCTGGCGCGCAACGAGCGGATGACGGCGGCGGACCTTTACGTCTCGGCGGCGTGGGGCGCGGTTGAAGCGGCGCGTGCGGGTGTGACGTGCGTGGGCGACGCGAGCGACGCGGGTGCGTCGCCGTTGAGGGCGCTCGGCGACGTGGGACTGCGCGGCATCGTCTATCAGGAGGCGTTCGGCCCGGACCCGCGCGTGGCGCAGGGGCAGTTCGACAAACTACGCGCGAAGGTCGAGAGCCTGCGCGCGGGCGAGAGCAAGCTTGTGACGCTCGGCATCTCGCCGCACTCGCCCTACACCATCAGCGCGCCGCTGCTTGAATTGCTCACGGAGTACGCCGTTCGGGAACGCCTGCCAATGATGATTCACGCGGCGGAGTCGCGGTTCGAGGAGATGCTTTTGAAGGAGGGGCGCGGGCCGTTCGTCGAGGAATACAGGCGGCGCGGCTTCGAGTGGGTCACGCCCGGCGTCTCGACGATTCAATACCTGAACTCGCTCGGCGTTTTGCGTGCGCGCCCTTTGCTCGCGCATTGCATTCGCGTGGACGAGCGAGACATCGAGACGATTAAAGACGCGGGCGCACGCGTCGCGCACTGCCCGAAGTCGAACGCCAAGCTCGGACACGGTCGCGCTCCGTTCGCGGCCTTCCTGCGCGCGAAGTTGGATGTCGGCCTGGGGAGCGATTCGGTGGCGAGCAACAACGCCTGCGACCTGCTCGAAGAATCGCGCTTCGCCACGCTGCTCTCGCGCTCCGCAGGCGATCTTCTGGAAGACGGGCGCGCGGTCAACTGCGACGACGCGCTTCGCACGGCGACTCAGGGCGGCGCGCGTGCTCTCGGCTTCGAGCTTCAGACCGGCGCACTCGCCGAAGGTCTGGAGGCTGACCTCGTCGCCGTCTCTCTACGGGGCGTGCATCAAGTTCCGGCTTACGACGTTTCGGCGTCGCTCGTCTTCTCGTCTTCGGGCCGCGACGTGTTGATGACGACGGTGGCAGGCCGGGAAGTCTTCCGCGACGGGCGCATGACGACCGTGGACGAAGAAAAACTGCGCTTGCGTATGAATGAGATTGCGCGCCGCCTCGCGTTGCCGTGAGGTTCTGACAGGCGGGTCGCACGCTGGTCGCACATCGCTATAATGCAGAAAGGGATTACGCATGTTGAGCATCAGAACGAACTTCATCGTCGCGCTTATCCTGTTGGCGACGAACGGCGCGGGCGCGGCTGCCTGCGGGGCGAAGGGCGGCGGCGACGCGCAGCATACTACGCAGAAGAACGTGGCGCAGGGCGGCTACGGGAAGGTGAGCGAGCCGTTCGTCGTGGTGGCGCGCGATAGGGCTGTCTACGGCGAGTTGCGAAAGCTGGCCGGGGAATTGCCGGATGTGGGCGCGGATTTCTTCAAGTCGAACTTGGTCGTCGCGGCCTTCCTCGGCGAGCGCAACACGGGCGGCTACTCCGTCGGCATCACGCGCGAGGCGGGCGGGGCGCTCGTCGTCTCCGAACAGACGCCGCCGGAGGGCGCGATGTTGACGCAGGCTCTGACCAATCCGTTCAGAATCGTGTCCGTGCCCATCGCCGACGAGGAAGGCGTCGAACTGCAATTGCAGGGAAGTTGGACGAAGGCATTGCTGCGACCTTATCGCGTCGTGTCGGGCGAGTTCCTGTCGGGCGGCGGCTTCGCCGGGCGCATGGAAAAGTTCGCGCTCGAAGGCGGCCTGAGCGTGGCTCGACACGAAGGTCTCGCGACGCTGTTGTTCGATCTGCGGGGCGTGGAGTCGAAGCGTCCACGCGCGCTGAAAGGCGCGGCGACGGGCATGGTCGGGAAGGACGGAAAGTTAGAGATCGCGTCCACGGACGCCGGTGCGCTCGTCCAGAAGCCGCGCAGCCCGCTCCGCGTGACGGGACAGTTTACGAACGACGGCGGCAACCTCGCGCTCAGGTTCGAGTCGCTGCCGCCCAGACTCGCGGACGGCTACGGCGGCAGCGGCCAACTCGAAGCCGCAGCGAGCGCGCCCACGAAAAATAAACCGTTGACAGGAAAGCCTGCGAAACACTAAAAACGCCATTTCCACGCCCGGAAATCTCATTTCCCGCAACGACATCTCCCTACCCGTCAATGCCGTCTCCCTTCACCGGAGCATCGTCCCCGCTACGAAGATTGACCCTCCACCCGCTCCAAATTCCGCAGCGCTATTTCTGCATTGGGTGACTTGAGCTTTTCAAAGATACTCAACGACTCACGAAACAGCCTCATGGCCTCTGCCTTGTCACCCTCCTGCTCTGTTAACAGCCCCAGGTTATAGAAAATCAAGGCAAGATTACCTTTATCGCCAAGTTTCCCGGTAATCTCTAAGCTCTGATTGTAAAGTAGTCGCGCTTCCGTTAAATCTCCTTTATTACTAGCGAGATTTGCCAACGCATGTAAGGTGAGGGCGATGCCGCTCTGGTCGCTGAGCCTCTTGCTGATTTCCAAGCTCTCCTCGTAGAGCCGCCGCGCCTCTTCCATCTCGCCTTGAGCTTGCGCGAGCCTCCCCAACTCATGCAGGGTAGCAGCTAGTCCTTGTTTTGTATCTATTTGCCTCGCAATCTCCACAGACAGTTCATAATGGTTCTTTGCCGAAGCATAATCCCCGCGATTTGCAAACATGGTTCCTAATCCATTTGCGAATGCACCAATATTCCACGTACTCTCAGACATCTTGGCTGCTTTTAATGCCTGCTCGCCGTGCCGTATCGCTTCATCCCAGTAGCCGTGTAAATCTAAAAACTGTTGCAGCGCATAGCGAGTCCGCCCGATACTTTCCCAATCCTCCATCTCGAACGCCACATCCATCGCTCTCAACAAATTGTCTTTCTCCGTCTCAAGCAAGGCGAAATCTTCCGGCGTCTCTTGTGCGTGCGCCTCGGCGTAATCCACGAAGTAACTAACAAAGCGGCGGCGAAACTCTCCCGCTCGTGCATCCTCAGACAGTCGCACGCCAGAGCGCGTCCGCGTCAACCCTTCCACCGTGAAGCGGCTGTTCTCTTCCATTCCTTTAATCAGCCACAACGCGCGCAGTCTCTTGATCGCTCCGTCGCTACGCCCCGCTTCCCTGCCCAACCCGACGACGGCGGCCAGCGCCTCCCGCGAGGCGCTCGGCACGAAGAGCGCCAGCGCGAGCAGCGCGTCGCGCCCGTCGTCGCCCAGAGACTCAAGGTTGAAGG
>JAIVJG010000010.1 GCA_020200155.1 Acidobacteriota bacterium
CGGGTACGCCACGCTTATTAAGTCCGGCAAGCATCGCGTCGTAGATGCGCGGCCAGTCGAGAGACGTGCTGACGAAGATGTCCGTGTCGGCGGACGCGACCGCCGGACTGTCGGGGACAATCTGCGGGCCTGCGATAAGGGCGGAGATGAAGGGGACGACGTTCAGAGGCTCGCCCGAAGCGTTCGCCACCAGAGCGCGCACAGCGATGGCGTCGCCTTCCAGCGCGACGGCGACGCCGAGCGCCTGCGGAGTGTGCAATCCGCCTTCCCACAACGAGCTGCCCAGCATTGCCATCAACATTCCCGTCTGGTCGGCGGTGACGGCGTGCGGCGGCGGCTGAGTTTCCTGACCATTCTCCGTGTTAGCCGCCGCCGGTTCTTTGCCCGCCTCAGACGGCTCGCGGAGAATTTCGGCGGGGTCGGGCGTTTGCGATTCGACCGGCTTAATCTCAGGCGAGGAACTCTCGACCGGCGCTGGCAGATCGTTTGTTATTGGCACGGGCTGCACCATTTCAAGCAACTCAGATGATGGGTCGCCATCTTTCCACGGCTTGTCTTTTCCAGTCCTCTCTTTTGTTTCGCGCTCCGCCTTCTCGTATGTCAATCTCGAACTACGATCAAGGAGCGCGAAGTCGAGATAGAGAAAGACCGGCTCGGAGGCGAAGCGGCTGCTGACGGATTGGAAGCGCGCGTTCTCTGCGAGGGGGTTTGCGCCGTCGCCCCTGAGTTGCTTGAAAGTGAAAGGTGCGTCCGCCGAGTAGAGCCAGCGCCCGGCGCGCTTGAGCGCGAACGTGGGCGCGTCCGGTTGCTCCTTCGCACGCACGTTGCGCCGGGCCTTGCCCTTGCGCGTCGCGGCAGCCGTCTCCGGCTCGATGCCCAGCGATTGAGCCGCGAGGGCGCGGAGCTTCGGCTCGAACTTCACCGCGCTCTCGGCTGAAGAAAGTTCGAGCGCCAACAGCACTCGCGGCAGGTGCTCGCGCGCCGGCATCGCAGAGACGACGAGGCGCGACTCTTCGAGCGCCTCGCCGTTGACAGTCAGGAAATCCACGAGAGAGTTTAACTCCGGCGGAAACTCGCCCGTCAGTCGCAACGCCGCGAGCGCTGACTTCACTTCTCCGCTTCGCGCCAGTTGTCCGATCTTTCGCACCTCGCCGTGGACTGCATAGCTGTCCGCTGAAAGCAGTGTTTCGACGGGCCGGTCTGTCTCCCGACGCTGCGACTGCGGCGCGGGGGGCGTGGCCTATCGGACGGGCGTGGATATGCAAAATAAAAGTTTCGCCGATGCCGCGACGAGATTTGAAGAACACCAGCGCGCCGGTGTAGATTGGCTTCCGCATGAGTTGAGATGTCTGCGTGATAGTTGCATGGGCGGCGGTCGTCTCTGCGGAACGACCAAGCACCGCTGTTAGTTTGAGAGCAGTTTTGATTATCCGGAAGGGGAAAAGTGAAAATGTCCCTCGCGAAACATTTGCTGATGCTGGCGCTCTGCGCCGCTTGTCTCTCTACGGCGGTCGCGCACGCGCAGGAGTCGGACGTAGTCAAGCCGTTGCCGCAAACAAATCAGGGCGCGACGCAGATGCCGAAGAAGGCCAACGCGCGCCCGGCTGCCGAGGCGGGGGCGAAGACCGAACCGTTCGACAAGGCCACTGTCGAGAAGATGGCCGGGCAGTGTGTGAAGCTTGAGACGGAGGCGGGCACGATTGAGGTCGAGATGCTCGCAGGGATCGCGCCCGAAACCGTCCGCAACTTCCTCAATCTCGCCGCGACGGGCGCTTACGACACGACGACCTTCAGCCGCGTCGTCAAAGGCTTCGTCATACAGGGCGGCGACCTCGCCACGCGCGAGAAGCTGACGCCGGAACTTTCCAGACGAGCGGCTCGCACCATCCCGGACGAGCCGAACGCCGTCAGGCACGTGCGCGGTGTGGTTTCGATGGCACGCACGGGCGAGCCGAACAGCGCCACCACGCACTTCTTCATCCTCGCAGGCGAAGGGCCACACCTCGACGGCACTTTCGCCGCCTTCGGTCGCGTCCGCGACGGGATGGAAGTGGTGGATAAGATTAACGGCGCGGAAGTGGAGAACGAAAAGCCGTCCAAGCCCGTCCGCCTCAAACGTGCGGCAGTGGCCTCCTGCGCACCCATGCCGTCACTACCCTGAAGACTGAAGTCAGCGCGAGGCCGGCGACTTGAAGTCAATGGCCCCGGCTTTGCCCTTCCCGCTCCGCGTTCAAACAGCGGCGTCCCTATTTTTCCTTTCAAGTGCCGGTGCGGAGAGCAACCCGTCTCTGCCAGGCGCGTTGCCCTCCGCAACCGTTGCCGCCCGCCGCGCGTCACCGTCCCGACAACGGCAACACGCGGCGAGGGACTTGCGCGCTCTCCGCTACCGCACACGAAGTGCTGACGCAGTAGCGGTCGAGCGCTGAAGCCTTGAAGGCGCGCGTCGTTCGGTCTTTCGGCCCCACCAAACATCGCATCTCTTCGCACGCCTCCTCAATTTTTCAAATTTTCCGGATTCCGTGGTTGCAAGCTCCCCGAAAGTTCGCGCGGGATGAACAACCGTTTCAAGCGTCTGGAAGAAAATAGCGGAAGGGGTTTGAGGAAAACTTGAGCCTGCCTGAAATTTTCGAGGGTTTGTTGAGACTGAGAAAAAGCTTCGGATTTGCAAGGGTTTTGACGGGCTTGAGGAAAACTTGAGACGCTTTGAGTAGGAATCCGGGCGGAGTGAGATTGACGAAAACGCTGCTTGAGTTGCGTCCTCTCCCGGCTTTTATTCGGAGTACATTCGCAGGAGCGTGGACAGCGAGTGAGCGAGATCGGCGCGTGTGTACGTCCCGCCGGGGTTGAACTGCTCGTCGGTCGAGATCAGACCACGATCAATCGCCATCGCCACGTAAGGCTGCCACTGGCGGGGAATCGAACTCGCGTCCGTGATGGAGAGTTGCGGCGGCCTGGTTTGCGCTTCGGATTCGAGGCCTGCGGCGCGCACCAGCACGATGGCCGCGAGCAGGCGGCTGACGCGGTCGTCGGGACGGAAAGCTCCGCCGCGCATCGCGTCCGGGAAGAGCGCGCCGCCGGGCCGCGCCTGCGCGCTCTCGACGTAGTTCATCGTCGTCATGCTGGTGACATCAGAGTAGCCGGGTTGCGCGGGAACGTAGAGCGGGATGCGTGCGCCGCCGACCATCGCCACCGCCAACTCCGAGCGCGTCACGGCGAAGGACGGGCGAAAATATTTTCCGTCGGGCCACATCGTGAAGGTGCGGATGGCCTGATGGATGTCTGCGACAAGCCGGCTGTCGAGACCGTCGAGGTCGAGCAGTGCAGAGTATTCGACGCGCGCCGCGTCAAACAGTCCCTTGTACTCCTGCGTCGTCACGCCGAGGCCGAGCGTATTCGTCACGCTCACGCGCCATGCGCCGGACTGCGGCGCGCTGACCATCGTCCGCTCGCGCTTGCCGGTCAGGCCGGGCATGTTGAGCACGTTGACGGCGGCACGCCTCGTGCCGGACGGATCGTAGAGCGAGAGCGCGAGATCGTTGGTGCTCGTCAAAGGCCCCCAGCCGATGTCTGCGGCGGCGAGCACGGCATCCGCCGGAACCGTCACGTTGACGTTGCTCGCGCCGCCCGGCTTGACCGTGCCGGAGAACGCCAGCGTCGGCTCTTTGACGAACCTCATCTGCGCGCGATTGAAAGTGGCGCGGAACAACCCTATGCGGCGCTGCGGGAAAGCCGCTTCGAGCACCGCCGCGTGCGTGTTGAGTGAGCCGGCCCCGATCTCGTATTGATAGTAGGGCGGCAGCGGCGTCGCCGTGCGTTGCAGGATGGAGCGCACCTGCGCGGGCGTCAGGCTCGGATTCGTTTCGAGCATCAACACGATAGTCCCGGCGACTTCCGGCGCGCTGAAGCTGGTGCCGGTCGCGGTCGTGTAGTAAGGCAGTTCGCTGGACGAGAGTTGATCTGCATCCGAGCCGCCGGCGAGGCCGTTCGCGCCCGTCGTGTTCGCGCCGCTCGACGCGCGCAGGCTGAGGACGTTGACGCCCGGCGCGACCAGCGTCGGACGATAGTTGCGGCTGCCGAAGTCGCCGCGCGCGGAGAAGTCCGCCAGACGCCCGCGCTCATCCAGCGCGCCGACGCCGATAACCCACGGCGCGGCGGCGTAAGGATTCAGGGAGTGCAGGCCCGGCCCCGAATTCCCCGCCGAGAAGACGACGTTGACGCCGTGGTCGTAGAGCATTCTGGTGGCGACGTTGACGGGATCGTTCGTGTCGTAGATGGTGTTCGCAGAGAAGCTGCAATTGACGACGCGCACGTCGAGGTCTAGGCGCGAGAGCAGGTAGTCGAAGCCCGCGAGCACGCTGAGAAGTGTCGCGTCGCCTGCGCTCAGGCCCACGAGCCGCGCCTTCGGGGCGTAGCCCGCGTACTTGCCGTTCGACTTCGCGCCGTTGCCGGCGATGATGCCGGCGACGAACGTGCCGTGCCCGCTCGCCTGATCTGTGCCCGTCGGACTCTCGATGGCCGAAGGGGGCAGGAAGCCGCCGGCGACGTTCGCGCCCTGCGCGTCGGCGAGTTTGATGTTTTTGATGACGTGGCCTGCGAGGTCTGCGTGCGTCGAGTCGAGGCCGGTGTCGAGCACGGCCACGCCGATTCCGTTGCCGGAGAGCGGGAGGCCGCCGTTGCGGTTCGTCAAATCAACGTCGGGGCGCACGCGCCTGACGCCGGTCGTCTGGCGGCTCGTGTCGGCGTTCCACTGGAGCGTCCGGTTGAGAGCGATGTGGCGCACAGCCTTGAGTTGCCGGATGGCGTTGAGCTGGCCGGGCGTCGCCGAGAGCGCCACCATCGGCAGCGCACGGTAGCGCGTGCCGCCGCGAAGTCCGAGGCTCTGAAGTTCCGCGATGTCCGAGTCCGTCACCGGCTGTTGATAGACGACGACCGCGTTCAGGTAGCTGTCGTCGGTCGCGCGGTAAAGCAGCGCGGCCAGTTCGGGGTCGAAACCGGCCAGCCCGCCGCCAACCTTGTCGCCCGCGCCCGTCGTCTCGAAAGCGTCGGCCCAGAGCGTCGTCAAGCCCACCACGCCGCTCATCATCACATTGTCCGCACCGGTCATCGTCAACGCGTCGGCCCCTGTCATCGTCAGGCCGTTCGTCGCGCCGGAGAAGATCGTGCCGTCCGTCTGCGTCACGATGACCTGAAACGCGCTGTCCAGATGGACGCTGTCGGCCCCTGTCATCGTCAGCCCGTCCGCGCCCGTCATGGTCAGGCCGTTGTTGCCGAACTGCTGCAAGCCGTCCACGCCGACCATCGTCAGGTTGTCCGCGCCCGTCATGGTCAGACCCTGCGCCTGCCGGATGACGATGGAGTTGGCGTGGTAGACGGTGCCGTCTGCGCCGGTCATGGTCAGGCCGTCAGCGCCGGTCATGGTCAGGCCGTCTGCGCCGGTCATGGTCAGGCCGTCAGCGTGCGAGGCCGCGTAACTGTTCGAGCCGGTATAAGCCACGCCGTCCGCGCCCGTGATGGTTGAGCCGTCCGCGCCCGTCATAGTCAATCCGTCGGAGCCGATCTTGAAGATGCCGTTGACGCCGAGGCCAAGCAGCGCGTCCGCGCCCGTCATCGTCAGCCCGGAGGTGTTGTCGTAGTAGATGCCGTCGGCCCCGGTCATCGTCAAGCCCTGCGTCTTCTCGACAAGGATGCCCGCGCTCGCCGGGATTGAACTCAGCAGGAGCATAAGGGCTAAAGAGATGGCTTGTCTGGAACTTTTCGGCACTTTCACAGGTCTTTCGGATCGGCGACGATGTTGGTTGAAGTTAAAAGTCCGTGCGGCTTCCGACACCAGGCAGGTTGCCCGCGCCGGGAAACAGGCTTGATACAGGGAACAGGCTTCATTAGGTTCGACGCCTAACTCTTTACGCAGGAGGCGTCGCAAATTTTCATACTGCTCGCGCACGGCGACGCGGTTGGCCTGCGCCGCCTGTGCGCGCATGATCATGCAGTGCACATCTTCGCGGAAGGGGTCTTCGCGCAAAATCTGTTGCGCCATGTGGAGCGAACGCGACCACTCCTCGGCCTTCTGCGCCGTCGAGGCGAGGAGTTCCAGCAGGCGCAGGTACTGTTCACGATAATAAGAGCGCTGCTCCTCGGCCCACTCGTCATAGCTGCCCTGCACGAACTCGCCGCGATAGAGCGCGACGGCCTCCTCGTAGGATTTGACGAAACTCTCCTGCTCGCGCGAGCGGCGTGCCGCGTCGCCTTCCGTCACCAGGCGGTCGAACTCCTCGAAGTCGAAGCGATAGGAGAACTCCGGGTTGAGTTGATAGTCGCCGTCGCGGTAGAGCAGAAAGTTTTGCTTCAACGGCTGGTTGCTGTTGAGCGCCTTGCGTATGTGCGAGACGGTCGGGTGGAAATTCTTTTCAATCGCGCTGAAGTCGGCCTCGCCCCAGAAGGTATCTATGATCGTGTCCTTCGAGGCGCGGCGGTGGCGTCGCGACGCGATGAAGCACAGGATGTCGCGCGCTCGCTTCGTGACCCACGCGTCGGCGGCGAACGGGCGCGAAGGGTCTCGATAAATTTCGACCGAGCCGAGCATGTTGATCGCCAGGTCGGCGACGGGGCCTTGCGCGATGACGACGACGGGCCGGAGCACTTCGACGGCGGGCGAAGGCGCGGCAGCGGTCGTCGCCGGGAGTTGTTCGCGCAAGTCCTGCGGGAGAAGCTCAGCCGCCTCCGGCGCGGCGAACAGCGACGGGTGCTGCGCGATCATGCGACCGAGCCAGTACTCGTAATCGTAGCGCGTCGCCAAATCCACGGCGCGGCGTAAGTGTTCGAGCATCGCGTTCTCGTCATCCGCGAGATGCTCGCAGACGGCGAGGGCGAGCGCGGCCTGCGCCTCGTTGTAGTAGAGGCCCTGCGCGCGAAAATATTTAAGGGCCGGGTAGAGGTCTGCGCGAGCCTCATCCTGCTTGCCCTGCGCGAGCAGCACACGCCCGCGCGCGAGCGTCGTGCGCTGGCAGCCCATCTCGTCGCCCGTCGCCGTGCGCGCTTCGATGAGACGGTCGAGCAAAGAGCGCGACTCGACGAGATCATTCATCTGGAGCGCGAGCATTCCCTTCTCTTCTAGCAACTCCGTGCGCGTCAGCTCGATGCCGGCCTCGTCGTAGGCTCGCGCCGCGCGGTCGTAGAACTCGACGGCGTGCGCCACGTCCTGCCGCCGTCGGTAGAGATTGCCGTAAGCCTCGAAAATCTCGCCGCGCAGGCCGGCCATGTTGAAGAGTTGGCAGCATTCGAGCGCGCGGTCTAGGTGTTGCTCGCAGGAAGCGAAGTCGCCCGTGTGCCAGTAGCAGCGCGCGATGTTGAGATGCGCGACCGATTCCTGCGGCATCGGCGGCGTGTCTGCTTCGTCGCGCAGCATACGCCTGAGCCACCTGAGCGCCTCGCCGAAGTCGCCGCGAATCCCTGCGGGCGTTCCCAGATTGTGCGCGATCAGGCGCGCGTAATAGGCATCGCCGCGTTCCTCCGCCGATTGCAGCGCTGCGCGAAACTCTCGCTCGGCCTCCGTCCACTGGCCCAGCGCGACACGGCAAAGCCCGCGCGTGTTCCCGCATTTCGTCCGCACGACCGAATGCTCGTCCGTCAGTTCCACGGCGCGATCAAGATAAGAAAACGAAGTCGAGCAATCGCCGCGACGACGCGCGAGCGTGGCGAGCGAGTGGAGCGCCTCGGCCTCGCCCTCGTTGTCGCCCTGTTCATGCAGCAGCGATGCCGCGCGACGAAAGAGCGACTGTGCCGCGTCGAACTCGTCGCGCAGACGAGACACTTCGGCGCGGTGCGCGAGTGCGCGCGGATGCGCTTCGAGCACAGGGGCGGGCAGGGCGTCGGCGAAAGCGGCGAGCGAAGAGAGTGCGCCCGCCGAAATCCACGCGCCGCCGCGCTCGGCGATCGTCAGCGCCGCGCGCTCGAAGTCTTCCGCCGCGAGCAGGTGGTGCATGGCCTGTTCCCACTGCCCGCGTTCGAGGAAATAATCGGCCACGCGCGCGTGCTCGGCGGCCAGGCCCGCGCGGCCCATCTCGACGCGCAGGCGACGCTGTAGAAAACTGCGGAAGAGCGGATGCAGGCGATACTCTTCGCCGCGCCCGTCCGAGGCCAGCGTCATAAAGACGTTGCGGCGCACGAGCATCTGAAGCATCGAGCTGTTGTGCGCCTCCGGATAGAGGTGGCTGCAAGTCTCCGGCTCGACGCGTTCGAGCAGGCTGACGCGAAGCAGGAATCTCTGCACGCTCTCGGTTTCGTCGGCGAACACCTCTTCGGCGAAGTAGTCGAAGATGTCGCGCTCGGACTGCCGCAGCACTTCGATCAAGTCCGGCGAAGTCGCCGCCTCGCCTTCGGGCAAGCCGCGCGCCAGCGCCTGCCGCTGCGCCACCTGCCGGACGAGTTGCAGCGCGGTGATCCAGCCGTGTGTCCGCTCGCGATACTCGGCCAACTGCTCAGGCGTCAACTCAAGGTCGAAGACTTTACGGAAAAGCTCGCGCGTCTCTTCGTCTGTGAAGAGCAGTTCGGCGCGGTCAACGACGGCGAGCGAAGCCTGCGTGCGCAGGCGCGAGAGCGCGAGCGGCGGCATGTCGCGCGAGATGATGATGACGTGCATCACGTCCGGCAGGTACGCGAGCAGGCGGTCAACGACGCGATGGACGGGCGTCTCCGTGCCGAGATGGTGGTAGTCGTCGAGGACGAGCACGAGTTGCTGCTCGACGCGGTCGAGCACTTCGTTCAGGAGCACGTCCACGGCGCGCTCCGGCGCTTGCGCCAGTTCCTTCGCGGCCTCCTGCATGTAAGAGAACGTGACCTCGCCGAAGCCGGGCACGACCTGCTTGATGCCGTGCGTGACGTAGCCGAGGAAGACGAGCGGGTCTGCGTCCGTGTGGTCGAGTTGATACCAGACGAAGCGGCGCGCATGCGTGCGTATGAAGTCGGCGACGAGCGTCGTCTTGCCCGAACCGGCGTTGGCGGTGACGAGCGTGACGGGGTGCGCGAGGTTTTGCAGCAGACGGTCAACGAGGCGCGGGCGCGGCAGCAGTTGCGGGGCCGGACGCGGCGGCAAAAGCTTCGTGCGCAGGAAAAAGGTCGGGAGTTGCGGCGGCGCGGCGGCACCCGTGGGCGGCACGAGCGCGCCGCTTCCCGTCTGAAGTCCTTCCTGGCGACGCGGCCTGTTCGTCATCCGAGTTGTACCTTGCAGGTGTTTAAAGCGCGTGGAGAAATTCAGGACACCCCACAGACTCCCAAGACATCCTTAGTGCAATTTCCCCTGCGTGTAAAGTAAAAACGGCTTCGCCGCGCTTTCGGCGGGCGTATTTGTGCGAGGATTAAAAACGGGGCACGGGCGTTTCAGGCCGTGTCCATCGAAGACTTTGGAAATTTTTTAATCAGGTGCAGCGGGCGACTCTGGCGAGTGCCCGCTCGCGCGGCGACCAGTTTGGCGGCCTCTTCGGCGACGCCCTCAGACTTCGCCTGCGCGTCGAGTGTGGCGGCACGCCCGCGCGTCCGTGCGAGCGCGGCTTCGGCTCGCTCGACTGGCAGGCCGTAGCTGGCGAATAATTTGTCCGCCTCCTCCAACGTGAAAGCCAGTTCCGGCTCGTCAACCACGCACAGCGTCTGCTTCGAGCGCATGCGCCAGAGCGGCGTCGGCGGCAGGCTCCTGCCGATCAGGCAGACGTGCGCCTCGCGCGGCAGCAGCGGCAGCAGTCGCCGGAAGAGCGGCACCATCCACTCTGCGTCGTAGACAAGGTGCAGGTCGTCTATGACTATCAGCAGCGGCTCGTTCGATTCCAGCAACTCGTAGACGAAATACTCGACGAGCAGGGGCACGTCGTTCAGCCCGACATGGTCGCCGAAGCGCTCCAGCGTCTTTTGCCCGAAGCCCGGTCGCTCGGCGGCGACGCTGGCGCACAGGTATTGAAAAAAGATTTGCAGTTCCACGTCCGGCGCGTCCGCCTTGTACCACGCCACGCGCCGCCCGCACTGGCGAGCGAAATCCGTCGCCAACATGGTCTTGCCCGTGCCCGTGCGCCCCTGAATGATAGTCGAATTGCAACAGGCGAGGCTCTCTTTGAGCGTGGAAATCAGGCGCGCACGAGAAATGCGCGGCAGTTCCAGAGGGGGTGCGATCTTGTCAGGGATAAACGGCGTCATGTGAGTTTCTCTTTTAAGTTTCCCTTCAACAGCAGTCTGTGTGAGACGCGACAACTCGTTCCACATGCAAAGTTTAAGGGGCAAGTCGCAATTTTCAGCGTCCGGGAAGGCAGCGCCTTAGCGCCAGCCTAACCTGTGCGGGAATTTAACCGTCGGCGCTTGAGGAATTCTTGAGGTTTGGCTGTCTTAACGTGTTTTTTAAGCACCTAAGACGGGGTCGGAAGGGATTAATACGGCACCGAAGCGCGCCAACACCCGTCTGGCGCAATCGGCGCGGTATGGGGCACACTGGCGCGGGTTTGAAACACCCGATGCGACATTGGAACGCGCTCGCCACCCGGATTTGTGAGCTTCAGTGCGGCCCGGAGGACAAACAGGAGGGTTAAGGCATTGCGGAGCGGGGCGTCAACAGTGAGGCTACGATGACTTCCCGTTGCGGCCTTCGCTGATGTATCGCTCGACGATGTTAATGAGGGCGCTCAGCCTTTCGTTCGTATGCTGCTGCGACTCGGCAAGCGTCGTCATATTCTGCTCTAAGCTGCCCATCCGCGCGTCGCTACGCTGGTTGATCTGAAACTGAGCCTCAAACGTGCGCGTCACCACCTGAATGAATTGCGTCTGCGTTTGCACGTGCTCGCCCAGCATTCTGGTGACCTCGCCGACCTGCCCGCTCAGTTCGCCGACCTGCCCGCTCATTTCACCGATCTGCCCGCTCATTTCACCAATCTGTCCAACCATTTCACCAATCTGTCCAACTATTTCACCAATCTGTCCGCTCATTTGACTGATCTGTCCGCTCATTTGACTGATCTGTCCACTCATTTCGCCGATCTGCCGGTTAGTTCGCTCGATCTGCGCGTCCATGTTGGCCTGACTCTTGAGCAGGAAATCAATGGCTCTTTCCATTTCTTCGTTGTTCATTGTATTGATGCCCCTCTGATTCAGTTCCCTCAATTACTTCTCAAGAAACATTTGTTTCAGACGCCTGCTCCGACGCGCCTTTCGGGTCGCGGCGCGCTGCTTCGGCGAGAAGCTCCGCCCGTTCCTCGCGGGTGAGATTTTGCAGGTAAGCTATAAAATCTTCGCGACCTTCGGGGCTTTCCAGTGCTGCCTCAAGATGTTCTATGAACTCGTCGTAGTTGTTCACGTCTTCACGTCTTTCTTACTCGCCCAACTCTCAAACGCTTTCCCTAGCCTTCGGACAAACTCTCTCTTGATTATACAGACTGATGACGCTCCGCGCGCTTCTCAAGCAGGACGCGCACTCCATCGCGCGGGCGCAGAGACAGCGCTGGCCGGATTTCCACACGGTGGCCGGGCGCGGGCCGCAGTCGAAATTTTTGCGCGATGGTGGCTAGGATCAGCACCGCCTCCATCATCGCGAACGCCTGCCCGATGCAGAGGCGCGGGCCGCCGCCGAAGGGGAAGTATGCGTAACGGGGCAGCCGCGAGGCCGTCTCCTCGCGCCAGCGTTCGGGACGGAACTCCGACGGCTCGTCGTAAAAACGCGGGTCGCGTTGGATGACATACGTCGGCATGAAGACCTGCGCGCCCGCGGGGACGCGGTAGCCGCCGATCTCAAAATCGCCGACGGCCTCGCGCCCGACGACGTAAGCCGGCGGGTACAGGCGCAGGGATTCCTTCACGACCCACTCGCAGTAAGGCAGGCGCGGCATGTCCCCTGCGGTCGGCGTCCGACCGCCCAGCACTGTTTCGAGTTCGGCGTGCAGTTTCGTCTCCGCCTCCGCGTTCCACGCCAGCAGATGCCACGCCCACGTCAGCGCGAGCGCCGTCGTCTCGTGCCCTGCGAGGAAGAGCGTCATCACCTCGTCGCGCAGTTGCCTGTCGGTCATCCGCGTACCGTCTTCGTCACGCGCCGCCAGCAGCATCGAGAGCAGGTCGCCGCGATCCTCTCCGCTCGCGCGCCGCTCGGCGATGATGCGGTAGAGAATTTTGTCCAGGCGCGCCGCCGCGCGATGAAAGCGACGGTGGCCTGCGGTGGGCAGGCGGTTGTCGGCGATCCAGCGCAGCGTCGCCTGCGACTCGAAAGGCCTGGCGAGCACGCCGAGCGATTCGACAATCTCGTTTTGCTCCGCCGAAACGTCGGCGTTGAAGAGCGTGCGGACGACGATGTCCTGCGTCAGGCGCATCAACTCCTCGTGCGCGTCCAGCGTCTCGCCGTCGCGCCAGGACGCCAGCATGCGTTCGGTATAGGCGACCATCGTCTCGCCGTAGGCGCTCGTGCGGTCGCGATGAAAGGCCGGCTGCGCGAGCCTTCGCTGCCGACGCCAGAACTCTCCGTCGCTCGTCAGCAGCCCTTTGCCAATCAGGCGCTGAAGAAAGGGCGCGCGGAATGGGCGCGGCTTGATGAAGTTGCGGTTGTTGGTGACGAGCACCTGCTCGACGTGGTCAGGGTGGAAGAGAAAGTACGCGCTGAGGTAGAGAAAGCGCGTGCGTACCACGTCGCCGAACTCTCGCGCGCAACGCTCCATGAAGGCGAGCGAGTCGCGGTTGAATTCCGGCATCACGCCCGTGATGAGTTTTCCTTTAGGGCCGCCGGGGACGAGTGCCGCAACCATATTTGATGCTCCGCAGAAGTTCGCGATTCAGATTTCCAAATTTTGCGATCTCAAGTCTGAAATTTCAAATCCGCCGTCAATTTCTTTGACGAGATAACCCGCGCCGCCTAATCAATCTCAAGAAAACCTTCGCCCATAAAATAACACTGCCCGCCGACCTTCACGCTGCTGATCTCGCCGACGCCATCGCGCGCGATTTTGATGTTGATGAAGCTCGGTCGTCCCATCTCGATGCCCTGCTCGCTGACGATGGCGGCTTCCGTCTGACAGGCCACGACGCCGTGGCGCACGAGGTAGCAGCCGAGCGGCCCGCTCGCGCCGCCCGTCGCCGGGTCTTCGACGATGCCGAGCAGAGGGGCGAACATGCGACTGTGAACGGTCGAGCCTTCGTGCTCCACCTCGCGCGTGAAGACAAAGACTTCCGTAATCTTCAAATCGCGCAGCGCACGCTCCATCACCTCGGCGCGTGGACGGCAGCGGCGTGCGGCGTCGAGAGTCGCGAGCGGCACGAAGAGAAAGGGCACGCCGCAGGAGACGACTTCAATCGGCAGGTTCACGTCCGCGGCGATGTCCGAAGGGTCGAGCGAAAGCATCTCGGCGGCGGCGCGCACGTCGTCAAAGCGCGGGCCGAACGCGGGGAGCGGCTGCGTCATCTCGGCGTAGACGGGCTGGCCGTCCCTGAACTCGATCCGCACGGGCACGGGGCCGACGCCCTCTTCGAGCGTGATCGTCGTCTCGTCGCCGACGCCACAGCGCTTGATCAACTGCTCGCGCGCCAGTACGAACGACGTGCCGACGGTCGGGTGTCCGGCCATCGGCAGTTCATTGGCGGGCGTGAAGATGCGGACGCGGTAGTCGTGGCGCGGGTCGTCCGGCGGCAGCACGAAGGTCGTCTCCGAGAGGTTGAACTCTTTGGCGATGGCCTGCATCACTTCCGTCGGGATGCCGCGCCCGTTCGTGAAGACGGCGAGCGGATTGCCGCCGAACGCGCGGTCTGTGAACACGTCTATGCGGTGGTAATGGAGTTTCCTCATCTCGCAGCTTCCTCACGCCCGTCGCGTCGCGGGTGTTTTTAAATCAGTTATGTCATGCCGTTGGCTCGGATGTTAACAGTATAGCGTTTTGCGCGAGGGTTGCGCCCTCCCGGACGGCGCGGTCGGAAATGTTTATAGAAGTTTGTCTCTCGATGTATTTTCCGGCTGGTTCGACGCACTGTCAGCGCGGTATCTCCCCACTTCGAGTGGGAGCAATTTCCAGAGGGTTAAAAAGATGACAAGCAGGAAAAAAATCATGGGTCTTCCGAATCATACATTACGCTCATCCCGTCTGCGCGCCGTCGTGCTGGGCATCGCGTTTCTGGTGTCCGTCTGCGCGCTTCCCGGCACGGGGACGCTGACCTACGCGCAGAGCGCGACTCCGACGCCCACCGCAACACCAAGTCCGACACCCGGCGCGACTCCGACTCCGACGCCTGCGGGCGGCGAAGTTGAAGTCGAAGCCGATCTCGCGGGCGCGATTCTCAACGGCATCCTTCCGAGGGGAGAGGCGCAGTTTGAGATCGAGGCCGGGGGCCGCGAATTTCGCGTGCGGGTCGAGGACGTGAACCTGCCCGCCGGCACCGTCCTCAACGTCTTGGTGGACAATGCCAGAGTCGGCTCGCTGACGCTCGACAACCAGATGCGCGGCGAGTTGAGGCTCAAGACTGAGAACGGGCAGACGGTTCCGCCGATTAACTCGCGCACGCGCGTCGTGGTGACGAATCAGGCGGGCGCGACAATCATCGCAGGCTCTTTCTCCAACATCCCGCAGCCCGTCCCGAATCCGGGGCCGGCTCCGATGCCTACGCCGGGGCCGACGGGCGAGATCAGAATCGAGTCGCGTCTGGCGGGCGCGGCCATTAACGGACTCGTGCCCAAGGGTCAGGCCAAATTCCTCGTCCGCGCAGACGGGCGTCGCAAGCTCAACGTCGAGGTCGAGAAGGTCAACCTGCCTGTCGGCACGATTCTGAACGTCTTCGTCAATAACGTGAACGTCGGTCAGATTACGCTCGCAGCCACGCTCGAAAACGAGCTTGAGCTTGAGACGGAGCGCGGCCAGACAGTGCCGAACATCACGACGGCCTCGACCATCGCCGTCACAGGCCCGCAGGGCGCGACCATCCTGAGCGGCGTCTTCAACACCGCAGGGCTGCCCATCGCCGGCAAAGACATTGACGACCGGCAGTTCTTCGTCGAGCAGCACTACCGCGACTTCTTCGACCGCGAGGCGGACGACAGCGGCCTCGAATTCTGGAAAGGCCAGATCGCGCAGTGCGGCGCGGACGCAGGGTGCGTCGAGCGCGCGAGGATCAACACGTCGGGCGCGTTCTTCCTCTCGATTGAGTTTCAGCAGACCGGCTACATGCTCTACCGTTTCCACAAGGCTTCGTTCGCCGCGATGCCGCGCCGCAACGACTTCATCGTTGACATGCAGGCCATCGCGCAGGGCGTCGTCGTGGGTGCGCCCGGCTGGGAACAGAAGCTTGAGGACAACAAACGCGCCGCCGCCGCCCGCTTCGTCAACCGGCAGGACTTCCGCGACCGCTTCGAGCGCCTGAGCGATGACGGGTTCGTGGACGAACTGTTCCGCAATGCGGGCGTCGCGCCGACGCAGGCCGAGCGTGAAGACCTCTTGGGCGGCCTCCGCACGGGACGCGAGACGCGCGCCAGTGTTCTGCGTAAAGTCTCGGAGAACGCAGCCTTCTCGAAGAAGGAATTCAACCCGGCCTTCGTTCTCATGCAGTACTTCGGCTACCTCCACCGCAACCCGGACGAAGGGGCCGACCACGACCTCTCCGGCTTTAACTTCTGGCTCAAGAAGCTCGACGACAACGGCGGCGACTTTCACCGCGCTGAGATGGTCAAAGCCTTCATCGCCTCCGGCGAGTATCGCGGACGCTTCGACTGGTAACGAAAAACGTAAGCCGGCAAAGCAGAGGGCGGTCGAGATGTGCGAGCATCCCGACCGCCCTCTGCTTTCGTTTCAAACGCCCGTCAGCTTTCGGGAGACGGCGCGCACATTGACATCCGCTGAGGCTCGACGTTGAATGTCTGCGAAACTTGACGAGCGTGCTTCAAGCGCGTTGACGCGAGAGAGTGGCGAGGCATTTGAGCGAACCTCTGAAACAAGACGATGCGGGCGGCGCGACGGTCACATGGATGCCCGACCTCATCTACGTCAACGGGCGTTTCGAGCGCGACATGGCGCTCGCCTGTGACGCGGGCGGGCGGATTCTCGCCCTGCTGCCTCTGGGCGACCTGCGCGAACTGCTCGGCGGGCGCATTCCCGAAAACGAAACGCTCAACGTCACCGTCCCGGAACGCGGCATCATCTTCGCCACGCGCTTCGTCCGCCTGCCGGGGCGCGCACTGCTGCCCGGCCTCGTCAACGCGCACTCGCACGCCTTCCAGCGCGTCATCCGTGGGCGCACGGAGCATCGCGGCAGGCACAGGCGCGACTCCTTCTGGACGTGGCGCGAAGAGATGTACAGCGCCGCAGCGCGTCTCACGCCCGAAGACATCTACGACGCCTCGCGCATGGCCTTCATGGAGATGTCGCTAGGCGGCATCACCGCCGCCGGGGAGTTTCACTACATCCACCGCACGCCCGAAGGCGAGGCTTACGACGACGCGAACCTGCTCGCAAAACAGGTCGTCCGCGCCGCTCGCGACTGCGGGCTGCGCGTCGCACTGCTGAGAGTCGCCTACGCGCGCTCCGGTTTCGGGACGCCGCCGAACGAGCGGCAGAAGCGTTTCATCGAGCCGGACGTTGAGACGTATCTGCGACACGTCGAAACTTTGCGAAGCGACCTCGCCGCGCCGGACGACAACCACGATGCGACGAGCGCGTGGGTCGGCGTCGCACCGCACAGCGTCCGCGCCGTGCCGCTTCGATACCTGCGCGCAGTCAGCGAGTTCGCCGCCGCGCGAGAGTTGCCCCTGCACATTCACGTCGCCGAACAGCCCGCCGAAGTTTCCGCGTGCCTGGCAGAGACGGAACGCACGCCCGTCGCGCTGCTCGCGGACAACGGCTTGCTCAATTCGCGTTTCACGGCTGTTCACGCTCTCCACGTCACGCCGGAAGAGATTCGCACGTTGCGCGACGCGCGCGCGAACGTCTGCGCCTGCCCGACGACCGAGCGCAATCTCGGCGACGGTATCGTGCCCGCAGACCTTCTCTTCGCAGAGGGCGTGCCCGTCGCGCTCGGCACGGACAGCCACACGCAGATTGACCTGCTCGAAGACGCGCGCGAGCTTGAATATCACCTGCGTCTTTCGAAGCTCGAACGCAACGTGCTCGCTCCCGCATCCGTCATTCGGGAAGAGTTGCAGGGCGATGCCAGCGCGGGGCGCGGCGACGCGACGGAGAGTGCGAGCGAATCGAATATCTCGGCGCTCGCGGCGCGTCTGTTCGAGTGCGCGACCGCGAACGGCGCGCGGAGCATCGGCGCGGCGGGCGGCGAACTCGCGCCGGGGCGTCCGGCGGATTTCTTCACCGTTGACTTGAACGATCCCTCAATCGCCGGGGCAAACGCGGATGACCTGCTGCCCGCCGTCGTCTTCTCGCTGGCGCGCACGGCCATCCGCGAAGTATTCGTCGGCGGGCAACCAGTCGTCGAAGACGGGCGACACCACGCGCAGGATGAAATCGTCTCGCGCTTCGCGGCGCTGCAACGAAAGCTCTGGAAGTAGGAAAGAGTTAAGCGCCAGGGGCGACTGAGAATAGCCCGGCAGTTTATTTACGACAGAAGAGCATGAACATCGAACAAACTCTGGCCGAACTCGTCCGCATAGATTCGCGCTCGTCCGTCTCGAATCTTGAGATCATCAAGTATCTCGCAGAGCGCGCCGAGAAGATGGGCCTGTGCGTGCGACTCCTGCCGTACAGGGACGAGCGTGGTGTGAAAAAGTTCAACATGGCGGCCATCGCGCCGCGCTCGACCGGCGACGAGGACGAGATCGAGTTGGCGCTCGTCGGCCACACGGATACCGTGCCGTTCGACCCGGCGTGGAAGGAAGCCCTGACGCTGACCGAAAGCGACGGCAAGCTGTACGGGCGCGGGTCGTGCGACACGAAGGGATTCATCGCGGCGGCGCTCGCGGCTGTCAGCGAGATTGACTTGAGAGCTTTGCGACGCCCGCTCGCGCTCGTCTTCACGGCGGACGAAGAGATTGGATGTCTCGGCGCGAAGCAACTGGCTGACTCGCGCGCACTGCGTGTGCGCCACGCCGTCGTCGGCGAGCCGACATCTCTACAGCCCATCCGCGCGGGCAAGGGTTACTGCCTCGCCGAAGTACGGTTGCGCGGGCGCGAGGGGCACAGCGCTTACCCCGCGCTTGGCGCGTCGGCCATCATGCGCGCGGCGCGACTCGTCACGCGCATTGAAGCGATGGCGGAAAAGCTCAAGCATGACGCACGCGAGATTTTCGACCCGCCGCACACGACCGTCAACGTCGGCTTAATCAACGGCGGCACGGCCAAGAACATCATCGCGGGCGAATGTCGCTTCACGCTCGAATGGCGTCCCATTCCGGGCCAGCGCGCGGAGCACGTCGTCAACTTAATCAAAGACGAGATCGAAGCTTTGCGCGCGGCGGATGCTGACTTCGATTGCGAGATGAAAGTGATACGGCTGGATGAAAGCATGGAGACGGCGGCGCACGCGCCGCTCGTGCGCGCTCTGGAAGAGGCGACGGGCAGGCGCGCGGGCGCTGTCTCTTTCGGCACGGAAGCGCCGCAGTTGACCGAGATGGGCGCGCAGGCAGTCGTCTTCGGCCCCGGCGACATACGCGTCGCGCACCGCACGGGCGAGTTCGTCCCCGTCGCGGAACTCCGCGAGTGCGCGTCTATTTTGCGACGGATGATCGAACGCTTTTGCCTGTCCGGGCATCAATAAACTTCAGGCTTTCATTCGACAGGCCGTTCCAAGCCCGAAAGTCCAGCTTTTATGACACGTCAACATTCTCCGTTTCGCCCTCTCAAGCTGCTCGTGTGCGCTGCCTTGCTCGGCGGTCTCTTTACGTTCGCCGCCACCACCACCAGCGCGCAGGAGGCCAAAGGCCCAATCACGAGCGAAGAGCTTTTGCAGCTTGTACGCCAACTGCCGAAGCGCCCCGGACTGAAAGAGGAAGTCGTCAGAGAGATCAGGCGGCGCGGCATCAACTTCACTTTGACGAACGGGCTGCGCTCTGTCGTCGCGACCAAGAGCGGCAACGATGCAGACCTGCGGCGCACGCTCGAAGAAGCCGAGCGGCGTTTCCTCAACCCTTCGCCCGCCTCCACGGTTCCGCCGGAGGCAGAGGGACAGGCGCTCTTACAAAAGGCGCGCGCCGCCTCGCTCGAAGCCGCCGAAGCGATGCCCGACTTCGTCGTCAAGCAACTCATCACGCGCGCCTATGCGCTCGGCGCGACGCGCAACTGGCTGACGCAGGATCGCCTGACGGTCGGGGTCAGCTATCGCACCAAAGGCGGCGAGCAGTACAAGATGCTCGCGCTCAACGGACTGCCGGCAGGCTCGCCGCAGGCGGAAGAAAAAAGCGATTACGCGGACGAGGTCGGCGTGGGCGCGACTTCGACCGGCGAGTTTGTGACGACACTCTCCTCGCTCTTTGCGGAAGAGACCAGAGCGCAGTTCAAGCTGGTGGACACAGACCTTCTGCGCGGCAGGCGCACGCTCGTCTACGAATACGAAGTGAAGCAGCCTTTCTCAAAACACGCGCTGACCTTCAACAAGGTGAACACAGTCGTCGCGGGTTATCGCGGGCGCGTCTGGATTGATCGCGAGAACTCGCGCGTGCTGCGGCTCGAAAGCACTTCGACAGACATCCCTTCGGACTTCCCCATCAGGGCGGCGCACCGAGAGATTGACTACGACTGGGTGACAATCGCCGAACAGAAATACCTGCTCCCTTCGCGCGCCGTTATCGAGATGAGCGTGAGCTACAAAGGCCAGCCCTACCAGAGCCGCAACGACATACGCTTCCGCAACTACCAGAAATACGGCACAGAGATCAGGATCATCGAAGACGACGAAGTTGACGACGAATCGAAGCCGCAAAAGCCTTGAAGCGTCAAACGCGAACGGGTCGAGACCTGATCTCGACCCGTTCGCGTTTGACGCTTCGCGATTCCCAAACTTTCAAATCTCAGGCTTTCAAATCTTCAGTTGGCCGTTCTCGATGATGGTCTTGCCATCGAGCGTGACGGTCGTGCCGGACAGGAAGCCCGACATGCCGAAGTTCGTGTTGTTGTCGCCGCCGAAGCCGATGTTGTTGCCGATGCCGATAGTGACCATGCCGGCGGGAACCCATGTGCCGAGCTTGCTGCTGGGCGAGAGGTGGACTTTATCGTTGACGCCGAAGTCCACGAAGGCAAACGCGTCTTTGCCTTCGCCCGCCGCGTCGTACTGCGCCTTGAGGCTGTCGTAGCCCGGCCCGCTCCCGGACATCGAAGTGACCTTGCCGTTGACGAACTGGAGCGTCAGGTTCTGCACCTCCTTGCCGTCGAAGTAGGTTTTCTCGACGACGACCTTACCGTTGGCCTTGCCGGGGACGGGCGTCGTCATCACCTCGCCCGCAGGCAGGAAGACCGCGACGGCGGCCCCGCCCTTCTTCACGTCTTCGGGCGAGATGATGCCGTCGCTCGTGACGTAGGGACGCCCGCTGATGTCGAGCGTTAAGTCTGTGCCCGTCGCTGCGTTCGTGATGTGCAACTCTTTCCCGGCGGAGAGCGCCTGCTTCACCTGCTCGCTCTTTGCCTGAAGGCTCGTGTAGTCAACGTTGACGCCTTCCCAGAAAGTCTTCGCCAGTTCGTCCTGCGACATGCCGTAGCGTTGCGCACGCCAACTCGTCGGGTAGAGATCGTTACCGACGGAAACCTGCCGGATGTTTTTGTCCAGGAACTTTTTGCCGACCGCCGCGCCGGCCTTGCCGCGTGCCGCACGACGCGACGCGATGTTCTGAACGTCTGCGAGCATGCCCTCCGTCTCGCTGCTGTCCACACCGATAATGACGTTGAGCGTATCGGCCAGTTTGTCGTCGAGCTTCGGCTCCTGCGTGTCGTACTTCTCAGGCACGTCCGCATAAGAGCGTTTCGTCATGCGGTCGCTGTTGATTGAGACCAGCGGGAACGCTCCGACTTTACGCACTTCCGTGGCGATGTCCTCCAGCAATTCGAGGTCGCGCACGCCGCCGGCGACGAGCACGATTTCGCCCTCCTTAACCCCGGCGCTCTGGTTGACCAGACGCCCGGCGAGTTCGTCGAGATTGGTGGGCGCTGTCTTCTTCGCCTCGGCGGTCGGACTGGCTGCCGGGGTCGTCGCCGTGTTGGCGACGGGGGTTGTGTTTGTGGTCGGCGCTGGCTGGCAGGCGAGCAGCAGCGCGAAGGACGCGGTGAGGATGAAAGCGATGATAAGTCTACGGCTCATAACGAAAGCTCCTTGCGGGGGTCGAATGTAAAAGCAGAGTGCTTCTATTTCAAATTTGGTGAGAAGTCAATAAAGAAAATGATAAATGCGGAGTGATGAATGATGAATGAAAAGCAAAAGCCTTGTCTTCATTCATCATTCATCACTCCGCATTTATCGTTTCTTAAGAGTCTGCCTGCCCGGCGAATTTCGCGGTGCTCGCGCCGGAGACGTAGGGCGCGTCTTCGGTGAGGGCGTTGCTGACAAGCTGGCGCTGCTCCATCTCGTGAATGGCGTAGGAGCCTGTCGCGGGGCTGGCCGAGGCGGCGCGTCCCGCGTAGTAGGGTCGCTCGCAACGGGGCAGCAAGCCCATCAAACGCGGCTCGACGAACGCCCAGCCGCCCATGTTCTTCGGCTCCTCCTGCGTCCAGACGAGTTGCGTAGAATTTGGATAGCCGGCGAAGATTTCGCGCAGCGCGCTTTCGGGGAACGGGTAGAGTTGTTCGAGACGCACGATGGCGACACGTTCGTCGCCGGACTTTCTGCGCGCCGCTGCGAGGTCGTAGAAGACCTTGCCGCTCGCGAGGACGATGCGCTGCACCGCGTCGCGGTTTTGGACTTCGGCGTCGTCAATGACGGGACGGAAGCCGCCCGTCGTCAACTCCTCGACGGTCGAGGTCGCCGCAGGCAGACGCAGTAAACTCTTCGGCGTCATCACGACGAGCGGGCGCGCCGCCGATTGCTTCACCTGCCGGCGGAGCAGGTGAAAATACTGCGCGGGTGTCGTTGGGTAACAGACCTGCATGTTGTTCTCGGCGCAGAGTTGGAGGTAGCGTTCGAGGCGCGCGGAGGAATGCTCCGGCCCCTGCCCTTCGTAACCGTGCGGCAGGAGGAGCGCGAGGCGCGAGGGTTGTTGCCACTTGTCCACGCCGGGCGCGATGAACTGGTCTATGATGACCTGTGCGCCGTTGCCGAAGTCGCCGAACTGCGCTTCCCACATCACGAGCGCGTCGCGCGCCACGACCGAGTAGCCATACTCGAAGCCCATCACGCCCTGCTCGGAGAGCGAACTGTCGAAGACCTCTATGCGTGCGCGCCCGTCCACGGCGGTCATGTCCGTGAGCGGCGACCACGCGCGCCCGGTCTGCGTGTCGTACATGATGGCGTGGCGCTGTGAAAAAGTGCCGCGACCGGAATCCTGCCCCGACAGGCGCACGCGCACGCCTTCGAGTCCGAGCGAGCCGAAGGCCATCAATTCGGCGAAGGCCCAGTCGAGCGGCACTTCGCCCGCGCCCATCTTCGCGCGGCGCGCGAGTTGGCTGACCATCTTCGGATTGATGTTGAAGTTTTCGGGCACGACGGCGATGCGGTGCGCGATGTCGCGAATCGCCTCCGCCGCGACCGGAGTCTCGACCAAGCCTGAGCCGTCCTCTTCCTGAATCGGCGCGGGCAGTTCATCTGCGGGCGGCTTCTCGCGGGCGATCTGCTTGGCTCGCGCGAGCGTCTCTTCGTAACCGGCGGTCGTGTCCTTAATCATCTGCTCCACATCGGCGTCCGAGAGCACGCCGCCCTGCACGAGCCTCTGCGCGTACTTGGCGCGCACGCCGGGATGCGCCTTGACGCGCGCGTACATGAGCGGCTGCGTGTAGCTCGGCTCGTCGCCCTCGTTGTGTCCGAGGCGGCGGAAGCCGATCACGTCGAGCACCACGTCTTTGTTGAACTCCTGACGGAAGGCGAGCGCCATCCGCAGCACGCGAAAGGCGGCTTCGGGGTCGTCGCCGTTGATGTGGAAGATGGGAAGCTGCGTCATACGCGCCACGTCGGTCGAGTAGATGCTTGTGCGGCTCTGCTCCGGCGAGGTCGTAAAACCGATCTGGTTGTTGATGATGATGTGAATCGTGCCGCCCGTGCGGTAGCCCTTGAGGTCTGCGAGCTGCAAGGTCTCCATCACGATGCCCTGCCCGGCGAAGGCCGCGTCGCCGTGCAAAAGCACAGGCAGCGCGCGGTCAATCACTTCCTCGCGCGGCTTGCCCTCGTCGAGTTGCAGCACGTCCTGACGCGCACGCACCATGCCCTCGACGACCGGGTCAACGAATTCGAGGTGGCTCGGATTCGGCGAGACGACGATGCTGACTTTGCGCCCGCTCTCGGTCGTGCGCTCGCCGCGTGCGCCCTGGTGATACTTCACGTCGCCCTCGTCGGCGGGGAAGTTCGGGTGGACGCTGCCCTCGAAGGCCGTGAAAATTCTCTCCGCCAGATTGCCGACGACGTTGGCGAGGACGTTCAGGCGTCCGCGATGAGCCATGCCGAGCGTGATCTCTTCGACGCCGTAATCAGCCGCGCGCTCGACCAGTTGATCGAGGAGCGGGATGATCGTCTCGCAGCCTTCGAGCGAGAAACGTTTTTGTCCTAAATACTTCGTGTGCAGAAAACGCTCAAACTGTTCGGCTGAAGTCAGCTTTTGCAAAAGTCGCTTTCTCAGTTCCGGGGCGAGCGGTTCGGGGCTGACGAACTCCCGGCGGATTTGCTCGCGCAGCCAGATTTTCTGTTCCTTGCTCTGGATGTGCCTGTATTCCGTGCCGACCTTGCCGCAGTAGGCGCGGTGCAGGATGTCGAGTATCTCGCGCAAACTGGCGCTCTCTTTGCCGCCGAGGCCGCCCGTGATGAACTCTCGATCCAAGTCCCAGATGGTCAACCCGTAAGTCTCTATGTCGAGTTCAGGGTGATAGTGCAGGGGCAGTGCGTTCAGAGGGTCAATGTCCGCGATGAGATGTCCGCGCACGCGATAGGCGTTGATGAGTTCGAGGACGCGCGCCTGTTTGACGATGTTCTCGCGCGCGTTGTCGCCGCCGAGCAGAGCCGGGTTGCGATCTTGCGACCAGCGCACGGGCTGGTGCGGGATGCCGAGGTCGTGGAAGATGTGCTGGTAAAAGTCGTGCTTGCCGAGCAGCAGCGCGTGCATGTGCGCGAGGAACGCGCCGGACTCCGCGCCTTGTATGACGCGGTGGTCGTAGGTCGAGGAGATGTTGAGCGTCTTGCTGATGCCGAGTTGCGAGAGCGCGGCGGGCGTCATCGCGTGATACTCCGCAGGGTACTCAATCGCGCCCGTCGCGATGATGACGGACTGGCCCGACATCAGTCGCGGGTTCGACGAGACCGTGCCGAGCGTGCCGGGGTTCGTTAGAGAGACGGTCGTTTCCTGAAAGTCCGGCACGCCGAGCTTGCCTTCGCGCGCACGCTTGACCGTGTCGTCGTAGGCCGCAAGAAACTGCGCGAAGCCGAGCGCGCCCGCGTTCTTGATGTTCGGCACGAGCAGCGTGCGCGTGCCGTCCCTTTTCTCAAGGTCAATCGCGAGGCCGAGGTTGACCCCGCTGCGGCGGACGCGCGAGGGCACGCCGCCCACGACGGCGAACCCGTCATTCATCTGCGGAAATTTTTCCAGAGCGCGCAGGATGGCGAACGCGATGATGTGCGTGTAAGAAGCCTTGCCGCGCTTCTGTTCCTTGAGGTGGCGGTTGATGATGAGGCGATTCTCTTCCAGAACCTTGACGGGAACCTGCCGGTTCGAGGTCGCCGTCGGGACGGTCAGGGAAGTCTCCATGTTCTCGACGATCTTCAGCGCGCCGCCGCGAATCGGCGTGGACTCCGCGCCCGCCGGAAGTGTCGCGCCCTGCGGCGGCGGCGTCGCGGCGGGAGACTGCTGCTGCTGCGGTGCCGTCTGCGCCTGAGTCGCGTGCGGCGCGGCGCTCGTCCCTTGCGCGCCGCTCGAAGGCTGCTGCACCGCGCCGGTCGTTGACTCACTCGCCGCCGCGCCGTTTCCGCCCGTCGTCATCGCGGACGCGCGCCCGCCGTCGCCCGCCGCGCCGTCGCCGAGCAACTCCGCGAAGTACGCGCGCCACGCCTCGTCCACGAGCGAAGGGTCGCTGCGGAAACGCGTCAACAGTCCTTCGACGTAAGTCGCGTTCGCCCCGAAATTATCTGCGATGAACTCCGACACGTCGCTCACATTTCGCTCTTCGCTCACAGTTTTATCACCTCACGCCGCCAAGGCCGTCGCGCCCGCGTATCCACAGAAGATATGCCCGGCGCGCACAGTTTTTCTCAAGGCTGGATTTGCCTCATAGCCTATCACCATCCGCTTTCGTTTGCATCCACCACGCGCTGGCCGCCGTCCAGTCGTTCGTGTCGCAGTGTTATACTGCAAGCGTGCGGCACAGTCAGCGGTGCGCCTGCTTCGCGGCAGTCCGAACAAGCGGAATTTCTGTCCTGACATGATTGAGAAAAAGATTGCCATCAAAGGCGTCGAGTGGGAGTACACGACGGGCGGGCGGGGGGAGCGTGCGGTGCTGATGTTCCACGGCGCGGTCGGCGGGGCCGAGGGCGTGGGCTGGCTCGCGGACGCGCTCTCGGCGGAGGCAGCCGAACGCGTCCGGCTCGTCAAAGAGCGCCTGAAGGATTATTTCGACAACCGGCTGACTAAAGATGTCTTGCTGTCGCGCGTCGCCCTGAGCGTTGATTTCTGTAAGAACGAATCCTACAGTCCCGCCGACTTCGAGAATTGGCCGGGGCGCGTGTTGATTATCGAATCGGCCAACGACCCCATGATCAACGCGGAGGAGCGTCGGCGTTTGCGCGAAGCTTACCCGCGCGCACTCGTCTGCGTATTCGAGGACGCGGGGCACTTGATTCCACTGTTGAGGCTGGAAGAGTTGGTGGGAGTCATCAGGGCGTTTATGTATGAAGACTATGCGCGACCCGAAACGATAGAGCAGTGTTCCATACACGAGGAGTGTTAACGATGTCCGACGCACAACAGACGAGTTCGCACCCGCACTTCAACGACCGTGGGGCTGTCCGCTGGCACACGCGCTTCGCCGACGCGCTCGCAGAGGCGACACGCGAAGGCAAGCACATCTTCGTCGAGTTCGGGCGCTACGCCTGAGGCAACTGCCGCGCTCTCGTCGAGGGCGTCATCCCGCAGCCGTCAATCGCCGCGCTTCTCAGACAGCACTTCGTCTGTCTCGCATCGGACTGCGACCATCCGGAAGCGGAAGTAAAAGCCATCGGGCGCGACCACATGCCGCACGCGCGTGCGCTGCCGTTTCTGCTCTACCTCGATTCGGGCGGCAGGTTCATCCACGGCACGCAGGGCGGCGTCTCTGCCTACACTTTTCGCGAAGACCTTGAGCGCGTCGCCAAAGGAAATGTAGGATGAAGCACATGAAATACTGAGTGCGGAATCGAGAGGGATGAAATTATGACAAAAGTGAATGACGGGAAACTCGCCGGGCGAACGTCTCGGCGGCAATTCGCAAAGTCTGTGGCCGCCGCGCTCGTCGCCGCGCCAATCGCTTCGTCCATGACGAGCGCGCAGACTCCGTCGTCTAAAGAACCGAAAGCGCCCCCCAACCCGCAACCCACGCCGACGCCAGCGCCGTCGTCGTCTGCGCCGCCCAAGCCTTCGCCGGTCGTGGAGGCTTACGCGGAAGTGGCTCGCGTGCGATTCGGCGAGCGCCTGACGCCGGAAGAGTTCGAGCGCGTCAAACGCGACCTCGACGGCAACGTGCGCGCGGCTGAACGATTGCGAGCTATCAAGCTCAAGAATTCGGACGAGCCGGATTTCATTTTCAGCGCGTGAGATTCTTTCAATCATCGAATAAGAAGAGGCTTAACGGAATGCTCCCGGACGACATTTTCTTTTCAACTGTCAGCGAACTCGCCCCGCAGATACGCGCGCGGCGTATCTCTCCCGTCGAACTCACGGAAGGGTACATCCATCGGCTTGAGACTTTCGGCAAGCGGCTCGGCGCGGTCGCGACGGTGACGCGCGAGACGGCGTTGCGCGAGGCGCGTGAGGCCGAAGCGGAGATCAAACGCGGCCACTACAGAGGCCCTCTGCACGGCATCCCTTACGGCGTCAAAGACCTCATCGCGACGCGCGAGGCGAACACGACATGGGGAGCCGCGCCGTACAAGGATCAACGCTTCGACTTCGACGCGACCGTCGTGCAAAAACTACGCGAGGCCGGAGCTATCCTGACAAGCAAGCTGGCGATGATCGAGCTGGCGGGCGGGATGGGATACAACCAGGCCGGCGCGAGCCTGACGGGCGCGTGCCGCACGCCCTGGAACACAGATTTCTGGAGCGGCGGCTCTTCTTCGGGGCCGGGCGCGTCGGTCGCTGCCGGTCTCGTCGCTTTCGCCATCGGCTCGGAGACCTCCGGCTCGATCATCACGCCGGCGGCCTTCTGCGGTGTCTCCGGCTTGAGGCCGACTTACGGCGCAATCTCTCGCCACGGCGCGATGGCGCTCTCGTGGACGCTCGACAAGCTCGGCCCGATGTGTCGCTCGGCTGAAGATTGCCGCATCGTGCTCTCTGCGATTGCCGGTCGAGACACGCTCGACCCGACCTCGCGCGACTCGAACACGATTCCGCGCTACGGCGACTTGGGGAAGGCGGCGAGCAAAACGCGACGAGGCAAGCTGCGCATCGCCGTGATGAAGGATTCATACGAGAAGGCGCAGCCGGAAGTGAACAAGAATTTTCTCGCGTCGCTCGACGTGCTGCGGCGCACGGCCTCCGTGGAGATGGACGTGAAGATGCCGGACACGCCCGGCGTGGCGGTCGGCGTGATCGTTGACGCAGAGGGCGCGAGCGCCTTCCGCGACCTCATCGAGTCCGGGCGCGTCAAGGAACTCGCTTCGCCCGAAGGCCGCGTCGGCGGCTACGCGGCATCGCTCGTCACCGCCGTTGATTATCTCCACGCGATGCGGCTGCGTGCGCCCGCGCGTCGCCTGTGGGCAGAGTTTTTCAAGAAGTACGACCTGCTCGTCGCGCCCTCGCGCTCGACCGTCTCGTACCCCGTTGATAAGACTTTCGATCAAGCCTACCCCGGCATCGCCGCCACTTCGCCCATCGGCGCAGCCAACCTCGTCGGCATCCCCGCCATCTCCGTCCCGAACGGCTTCGGGCAGCACGGACTCCCGACCGGCATCCAGTTCGTCGGCCCCGCGTGGGGAGAGATGACCGTGCTCGAAGCCGCGACCGCTTACCAGTCCGCGACCGACTGGCACAAGCGCCGTCCGCCTCTCGGCAGTTAAAAGGAAGCGGGCGGAGCGGGGAAACGCAACTCGAAAGTCGTGCCCGCGCCGCGCACGCTCGTCACGCGCAACTCGCCGCCAGCTTGTTCCACCGCGCGCTCGACCACGTCGAGGCCGACGCCGCGTCCCGACAAGAGAGAGACTTCAGCGGCGGTCGAAAAGCCCGGTTTGAAAATCAAACGCAGAGCCTGCTGCTCCGTCAACACCTTGCCCGGACTGAGCAGGCCGCGAGCGGCGGCGACTTGCGCGACGCGTTCCAAATCAACGCCGCGCCCGTCGTCCGTCACGCGCAACACGACGCAGTTGCCCTCGCTCACGGCCTCGATGCGGACGCGCCCGCGCACAGGCTTACCCGCACGGAGACGCTCATCCGCAGGCTCGATGCCGTGATCCACCGCGTTACGCAGTAGATGCAGGAGCGGAGCGGCGACGGCTTCGGCGACCGCGCGGTCGAGGCACACTTCGCCGCCCGCGATCTCGAACTCGACCTCGCGCCCCGCAGCACGCGCCGCCGACTCGCCGGCACGCGCGGCACGTTCAAGCGTTTGCCGCAGCGGAACCACGCGCAGCCCCGCCAGCTTCCCTCCCAACTCACGCAGACGCTCTCGAACGCGCGCCGCGCCGAATTCCAGCGCGTCCCTCGCGGCGGCGTCCTTCGCGCTCGCCCGCGCGATGTCGAGCGCGCCGTCTGTCTCTGTAGTCAACTCGCGCGCCAACGAAATCAACTCGTCTATCTCACCCGTCGCCACACGTACACGCAACGCGGGCGAAGATGCGGACGCGTGCGACTCGTCGGGGCGCGCGTCGTCCGCCTCGTCATCTCCGACCGAATCCGTGCGTGACGGCGCGTGCGTGAAATCATCATTCGCGCGCTCCGCTTCCAACAGGGTCGCGCCGAAAGGCGAGAGGCGCGCGGCTATCTGCTCGACGTTTTCGCGCGACGCGTGGATGAGGCGGAAGCTGATGCGCGCGGGCGCGGCGGCGTTGATGCCGGGGATGGTCGAGACGACTTCACCCCTTTCCGCGAGCGACTCTTGGAGCGCGCGGAGGTGCTCGTCAAAGTTCGTCAGGTCGAAATCAACGGTGATGACGAAGAGTCGCGCGCCTTCTTGCAGCGCCTCGCACAGTCTCTGCCGCTCGTACACGTCGAGAGCGCGAGCGACATCTTCCGGCACAGACTGAAAGACCGCTGCCGCCTCGCTCGCCGGAAGCTGCGTCGCGAAATTCGACGCCGGCAGGCACAGGCGCTCAACGAGGCCGCGCGGCACAATCGTTTGCTCCCCGCGCACGGCGGCGAGGTTTGTGCTGATGGCGTCCAGAGCCGTCTCAAGTGCGCCGAGCACCGCGTCGTCGAGGCTCACGCGCCCCAGTCGCACGCCGTCGAGCAGCGTCTCGAACGCGTGCGCGATTTCGGTCGCGGACTCCTGCCCGGCGGATGCCGCAGACCCTTTGAAGGTGTGAATGTTTCGGAAGATGCGCTCGACCAGAGCGCGCCGCGCGTGCCCCTCGCCACGTCGCTCGCGCAAAGCCCTGATGTCGTCGTAGAGCGCGGCGACGAGGTCTCCGGCGTCGGACAGGAAGTCTTGCAGCAGTTGGTCGTCCATAAAAAAGGTAGTCTGTAGAAAGACCGGCGGCGCGAGAATCCGAAGTGCGGGGCTTGCTCGTTGAGATGATTGCTGCCTACTGGCTAACCGTCCTGCTTTTTAAGTTCAGGCCGAGGCGATGCGCTCGTCGTCGTCGCTTTCCTCCGGCGCTTCGTCCGGGTGTGCGGCGATTTCTTCCTGTGGGTGCTCGCGGTCGAGGTCGCGTTTGATGGCGTCGAGGATACCGTTGATGAACTGCGTGGCCTCGTAGGTGGAGAAGCGGCGGGCGATTTCCAGCGCCTCGTTGATGGCGACGGTGCGGGGCGTCGGTTCGTGGAGGAATTCGTAGACGGCGAGCCGCAGCACGTTGCGATCCACGACGGCCATGCGCGGGATGCGCCAGTGTTCGGCGCGCGAGCGGATGCGCTCGTCGAGTTCGGAGACGTGCGTGATTGTGCCGACGGCGAGCCGCGTCGCGAACTCGCGCGCCGCCGCGTCCATCTCCGCCTCGCCCAGCTCGTCCCAGTAGGCGCGCACTAATTCGTCGGCACGCGTCTCCGCACCCAGGATGTCAGCCGCAAAGAGCATCTGCAAGGCGCATTCGCGCGCCTTACGTCGCAAACCCATATGACTACCGTGACAGGTGACAGGTGACAGATGACGGGTGAGACCAAGTCTTTATCTTGTCACCTGTCACTTGTCACCTGTCACATTCTTGTAAAGATTAACCAACTCGACAGCCGACATGGCGGCGTCGAACCCCTTGTTGCCGGCCTTGACTCCCGCGCGGTCAATGGCCTGTTCGAGCGTGTCGGCGGTGACGATGCCGTAGATGACGGGCACGCCCGTCTGCATCCCTGCCTGCGCGATGCCCTTCGTGGCCTCGCCCGCGACGTACTCGAAGTGCGGCGTCTCGCCGCGAATGATCGTGCCGAGACAAATCACCGCGTCGAACTTCTTCGTCTGTGCCACGCGCAGCGCGAGCAGCGGAATCTCGAACGAGCCAGGAACTTTGAACAGTTCGACCGCGCCCTCGTCCGCGCCGAGTCGTTCGAGCGCGTCGAGCGCGCCCTCGACCAGCCGCGCCGTCAGGAAATCGTTCCAACGGCTCGCGACAATCGCGAAGCGAGAGCCACTGGCGTTCAGGTGTCCTTGATGAATGACAGGCTGCAAAATTCTTGTCGCGTCTCCGTCTCGTTCAGTGAATTGAGAGCAAAGGCAGTATAGGTGAAGCGGGCGAGATGTGACAAGCGAGCCACCGTGCGAGGTGACGACGCCGACATCCGGAGCAAGTTCGACATTATTCTCCCCGGAAAACGGGCGCGCGTTTTTCGAGGAAGGCGCGCGTGCCTTCGCGCACGTCTGCGGTAGAGAAAAGCCGTGCGAAGAGTTCGGCTTCGAGCTTCAAGCCTTCTTCGAGCGGCAGGCGGATGCCGCGCGTGACCGCTTCGAGACAGGCACGCACGGCGAGCGGCGCGGACGCCGTGATGATGGCGCGGGCGAGCGCTTTCGCTTCGTCAATCAATTCTTTTTCGGGAACGACGCGGTTGACCAGACCGAGGCGCGAGGCTTCGTCCGCCGTCAAGCTCCCGGCGGCGAGCATCGCGGCGAGGGCGCGGCCCGTGCCGACGGCGCGCGAGAGTCTCTGCGTGCCGCCGTATGCCGGAATCACTCCGAGCCTCGTCTCCGGCAGGCTGAACCGGGCGGAGGCAGACGCGACACGCAGGTGACAGGCGAGCGCGAGTTCAAAGCCACCGCCGGACGCCGCACCCTGCACGGCGGCGATGACGGGAACGCGGCACGACTCGATCACGTCGCAGACCTTTTGCCCGCGCTCCGCCGCGTGCCGCGCCTCTTCTTCGTCGAGCGCCTGCAACTCGCCGATGTCCGTCCCCGCGCAGAAGTCCTGGCCCGCGCCGCTCAAAATCACCGCGCGCAGGTCTCGCCGCGCGCTCAACTCCGCGAAGAGTTCAGCGAGTCGTTCGAGCATCGCCGGCGTCAGCGCGTTGCGCTTGTCAGGGCGATTGAGACGCACGCGCGCCAGCCCGTCGGCGTCTTCTTCAAATGTAATTTCTGTATCCAATTTTCAGACCAGCTTCATCGGCGTCGGGTTCTTGGGGTCGGCGGTGTAGTCGTAGAAGCCACGGCCTGACTTGCGCCCGTAGAGTCCGGCCAGCACCATGCGCTTGAGGAGCGGCGGCGGGGCGAAGCGTTTTTCGCGGAACTCGTTGAACATGATTTCGGCGATGTAGTAAGTGGTGTCGAGGCCGACGAAGTCGCCGAGGGTGAACGGCCCCATCGGGTAGCCGCAGCCGAGCTTCATCGCGTTGTCTATGTCCACGATAGAGCCGACGCCCTCTTCGAGTGCACGGATGGCGTCGAGCATGTAGGGGACGAGCAGGCGGTTGACGATGAAGCCGGTCTTGTCGCCAGCGCGCACAGGAACTTTGCCGAGTTGCTTGCCGAACTCGACGGCGCGTTCGTAAACACTCTCGTCCGTCAGGATGGTTCGCACCACCTCGACGAGCTTCATAAGGGGGACGGGGTTGAAGAAGTGGAGGCCGATGAAACGCTTCTGCCGTTCGGCTGAGGTCGAGGTCATCATCTCCGTGATCGAGATGGATGAAGTGTTCGAGGCGAAGATCGTCTCAGGCTTGCAGACGGCGTCGAGTTGTTTGTACGTGTCGCGCTTGGTGTCGAGATTTTCGATAATCGCCTCGATGATGATGTCGCAATCGGCGAGGTCTTCGAGCGAGGTCGTACCGCGCAGGCGACCGCGAATCTCCGTCTGTTGCTCCGTCGTGATCGTTCCCTTCTCGGCGAATCTGGCGAGCGACTTATCAATCCCTGCGAAGCCCCTGTCGCACAGTTCGCCGGAGACTTCGCGCACGATCACGTCAAAGCCGGCGGTGGCGGCGGTCTGCGCGATGCCCGAACCCATCAGCCCGCAGCCGAGCACGCCTACTTTTTTAATCTCCATCTTTCCATCTTCTCCTGTGTTGATTTTTCCGCACCCGTTTTAATGAACAGTTGGCGGTCGAAGATTCCAAGCGCCCGGCACGAGCTTCAAGCCTGGCTCTACTTGTCGTCCGCCGAAGGCTGCGGCGAAGGCGCGTCCAGCGTGAGGCCGTAGCGTGCGCCCTCCGTTTTCACCCACTGGTCGAACCGCCCTTCCCATTCCTTGTAGTCCGCGACCAACTGATTCAGTTCCCGCTCTTGCTCGCGCGTCATCGCCGCACCGGACGGCTGCGCGGAGGCGAATCCCTGCGCGCGCGACAGCAGAAAGTGCAACTCCTCGCGCAATTCGTCCGCATGTTTATTTAACGCGGGCACTTTGTTCAACTTCTGTAGGGCGGGCGCGGCGTCGTCCCTTTCGCCATTCAAAACTACGGGGAAGACGCGCTGCCCTTCGTTCATGGCTTCGACATACGCATCCACGTTTCCCGCCCCGCCGGGTCTCAAACGCTCGCCCGCGTTCTTCAGGCTCGGCAGAGGGCCGTTGTAGTTGCGCGCCACCATCAGGAAGCTGAAGACGACGAGGAGCAGCACGAGCGCCTGCGCGGCGTGCCACGCGAATGCGACCGGGCCGCGCTCGCCCGGTCGTTTGTAATTGATGCAGAGCGCCAACGCCATCCCGGAGACGAGTCCGCCGAGATGCGCCGCGTTGTCAATGTAGCCGCGCGCGACGTAGCCGATGAAAAGGTTGACGAAGATCATCGGCAGCATGCCTGTGCCGAACGCGCGCTTGAAGCCTTCCGGCAGTTCGTGCCTGTACTTGATGCCGAAGACGAAGAGGACGCCGACAAGCCCGAACAGCGCGCCCGACGCGCCCGCCGAAGGTACGTCTTCCGACTTGAAGATGAAGCGCCCCAGCGAGCCGACCTGCATGTCCGGGCGGACGGTCAGATAGCTCGCCGCGACCCCCGCGATTCCCGTCAAGACCCAGAAGACGACGAACCGCGCAGACCCGTAGAGCTTCTCGACGTATGGCCCCAGCATGAAGAGGCTGTACATGTTGATGAGCAGGTGCGCCGGGCCGAGGCCGGGCATGTTGACGTGCAGGAAGATGGGCGTCACGAACCGCCACCACTGCCCGGCGTTGATTAACCCGTTGACCTTCGCGCCGTAAGCTTCCAGCACTTCGCCCATCGCCCCGCCGGAGAGCGTCATCAGCAGATAGAGAAAAACATTCGCGGTGATGAAGATGATCGTGAAGGTGGCGGGACGCGAGACGATGGAGCGCACGAAGCGCAGCGTTTCGGGGTCGGCTGTGGAGGCGCGGCGCGCGGCGCGTTGGGACGCCTGCGAAGCCGTCGAAGGCGCGCCGCACATCAGGCAATTGCTTTCGCCCGCGCCGACGAGCGCGCCACAACTGCGGCACACGCCCGTCCGCCCGGCACGGGCGCTCTGCTCTCTGAGTTGACCTTCAGACAAAACTTTTGCTTCCCATCAAGTCGTCACACACCGGCGCGGAAGCCGTCACGCGAGAGAGTCGCTCAAGCTATGGCTCGACGCCCGGATGGCCTCGCCATGACGAAGGCCGGCAAAACTTCGAGAGCTGAGGTGGACGTAAAAATTTTCTCGATGAGCGATTCTACACCGGCGGCAACGAGGTGTCATGCGGGGGCGGCGCGTGCGCCTTCGATGGCGCGGGTTCGGTCTCTCTGGCGGAAAACCTGTCAACGCATTTCAGTCAAAGCGATTGGAGATTGAAGCAGGCCGGCACCTGTGCGGGAGTAATACCGTAGATTCGGCGGCACTGCGCGGTGGCATACTTTTTGAAGAGCCAACTTAGCCGCCCGTCTAATTTATGGGCCAGCGGTGTCTGTACTTTTAAACTATCGAGAAGCAAGAACACAGGCCCTATGCGTAACCGAAGATTTCTTATCCTGTCCCTGATCGTCTCTCTCTCCGCCCCGCTGGCGGGCGCTCTCCCAGACACGCCCGCTCAAGCGCGACCGGCGACGCCACAGGCCGGGGGCGCTTTGAAGATGACGGACGAACTGCTCGCACGAGTCCGCCACGCACGCGCGGGCAGCGGCGAACGAACGCGCGTCATTCTACAGGTCAGGGACGGTCAGACAACCGACGCCGCGACGAGCGTTCTGAGGAATGCGGGCGGGCGCGTTGAGCGGCAATTCGACGGACTCGACTTCGTCGTCGCGGACGTGCCCGTGGAAAAACTTTCTGAGTTGAGCGCGAGTGAAGACGTGTCGTGGGTCTCGCCCGATCAGGAAGTGCGTTCGTCAGCGAATACCGACAACACGAGCCACGCAGAGATGACGACGGGCGCGAGCAAAGTTTTACCGCTCGACAAAGACGGCGTGCTGGGCAGCGGCGTCGCGACGGGCGGCGGCGGAAATAAAATCGGCATCGCGATTCTCGACAGCGGCATCAGCCCGCCGGACGCGGCGGAGTTCGTCGGCTACGAATGGCGCACGAGCGGCGGTCTCCTCAGCACAGGGTTGCTGGGGTCGGATTACGTCGCCGCTTACCCGCGCGTCAAAAAGCGCATTGATTTCACCGGTGAGGGCTACACAGACAAGTCGGACGACGACCGTTACGGCCACGGCACGCACACGGCAGGCGTCGCGGCGGGCACGGGACAGGCCAGCGAAAACAAAGCCGCGCAAACGCCCGGCACACTGACTTACGGCGGCGTCGCCACCAACGCCGACCTGATTGACGTGCGCGTGCTCAACTCGCGCGGCACGGGCACCGTCTCGCAAGTCATCGCCGGCATTGACTGGGTCATCAAGAACAAGAAGACCTACAACGTCCGCGTGATGAACCTCTCGCTCGGCACGGGCATCTCGCAGAGCTACAAGACAGACCCGCTGTGTCTGGCCGTCGGGCGCGCGGTTGATGCAGGCATCGTCGTCGTCGTCGCGGCGGGCAACTGGGGCAAAGATTCTTACGGGCAGACAATCTACGGCGGCATCCTCTCGCCGGCCAACTCGCCGCGCGTGATTACCGTCGGCGCAACCAATACGCAGCAGACCAACGCGCGCTCCGACGACACGGTCGCGACTTACTCTTCGCGCGGCCCGACGATTGTTGACGGACTCGTCAAGCCCGACCTCGTCGCGCCCGGCAATCGCATCGGCGCGGCGGAGACTTCGGCCACTTCGCCAACCGCCAGTTACTCTTATTCTTCATCGGGCGGCGGCGGACTGATCGGCACGCTCGGCGGCGTCGTCTATGACGGCGGCAGCAGCAGCACGCCGCAGGCAACAGGCACGTACCAGATTTTGAGCGGCACTTCGTTCGCCGCGCCCGCCGTCACAGGCACGGTCGCGCTGATGCTCGAAGCCAACCCTTCGCTCACGCCCGCGATGGTCAAGGCTGTGCTGATGAGAACGGCGCAGCGCCTGCCCGTCTATGAACGGCTCGTGCAGAACAAACAGATGTACTCTTTCGTGCGCGTCATCACGGAGGGCGCGGGCGCGCTCAATGCTTACGCCGCGTTGACGGTAGCGAAGGCGATTCGCAAGGACGCGCAGAAGGCCACGCCGGGCAACAATCTCATCACCGCTAAGAACGTCACCTATTCGACGCTCGCCGTGACCGCGCCGGTGGCGGGCGAAAACATGTCGCTCAACAACGGCGTCGTGTGGGTTGAGGGCGTCGCCTTCACCGACAAGCTGATGATGACGAACGGCTACAAACTCGCTGACGGCTCGACGCTCTCGCATGGCTTTGTCATTGCCGACGGATACATGACGGCGGATGCTTCTTACGTCTTCTCCAACGGCATGGTGTCGGGCAGTGGTATCACGCTCGGCAGTGGCATCACATTGGGAAGTGGCATCACGCTTGGCAGCGGCATCACTTTAGGGAGCGGCATCACGCTCGGCAGCCAGTTCGCGACCGCCGACGGTACGCTCTCGTCAGGCGCGGGCGCAGGTTGGAGTTTCAACTGCGAATCTATGTGGGCGTCGAATCTGATTGACCCAAGCTCGACGAGCGCGAGCGAAGATCAGGTCATGGTGCAGGGCGAGACGGCGACGCCCGCCGGCGTCCAGAGACTCTCCGGCACCAGCCCGCTCTATCCACGCCGCTAACGCGCGCGACGGCATGCACGGCGGCCTTCAAGCTTAAATTTCTGACCGCGATGACAGAGCAAGCAAACTTAAAAAGCCGCGTCTATCAAGCGACGATCACCGTCGCCGGCATCGCGCTGTGGCTGACGGCGACCGTGAGCATCCCGGTCAACTATGCGCCGCGCGAACAGTTGCTGCTGCTCGGACTCGTCCCCTTAATCGTCGCCGTCTGCATGTTCCTGCACGTCTTCCCGATGCCTTCGGGGTTGAAGTTCACGCAGGAGAAAATGACGTTCAGCCTCTCGGACGCGATCATCCTGCTCGTCGCGTGCTGGTACGGACTCGTGCCGGCGGTCGTCATCGGCGGCATCGAAGGCTTCATCACTTCGCGCCGTGCCGTGCATAGGCTCTCCAGCAATCTCTTTTCGCTCGGCATGATGTCGCTGGCCGCCGCTGCCGCTGCCGGCACTCTCAACGGCGTGCTGCGTTTCGGCTTCAACGAAGCGGGCGGCGGCGGCAACCACACCTTTTTCGCGGCGGCGTTGGCGCTTCTGGTCGCCAGCGTGACGCACATCACGGTCAATACCGGACTCATCGCGACGCTGCTCGCGCTGCGGCACGACAATCCGATCCTGCGCTCGTGGAAAGAATTTTTGTGGGCCGTGCCGATGTTTCTACCAACGGGCGCGGCGGCGACGCTGATGTATCTGGCGCTGCAACACGGACTGCTGGCCGTCTTCGTGATCGGCGTCCCCATCCTGCTCACGCTCTATCTCAGCCACCGGCAATCGCACGACAGCGTGCAGGAGCGCATCAGCCTCATCGAGAGAGCGCAGCAGGAGCGCATCGCCGTCATGGAGAAGGCGCACCGCCAGACCATCGAGGCGCTCGCCGTCGCCATCAACGCGAAAGACGAGGTGACGCACGAGCACGTCTTACGTGTGCAGATTTACGCCGCCGGTGTCGCGAGCATTCTCGGCTGTGACGAACTGCAAGTCGAAGCCCTGAAGGCAGGCGCGCTCCTGCACGATATAGGCAAGATTGCCGTCCCCGACTATATCCTGAACAAGCCCGGCAAACTCACCGCCGCCGAGTTCGACCAGATGAAGTTTCACACCATCGCGGGCGCGCAGATTCTCGGTCGAGTCGAGTTTCCCTATCCGGTCGTGCCCGTCGTCCGCCATCATCACGAGCGTTGGGACGGCAAAGGTTATCCGGACGGCTTGAGCGGCGAGGGGATTCCGCTCACCGCGCGCATCCTCTCCGTCGTGGATTGCTTTGACGCCGTGCGCGAAGACCGCCAGTATCGCAAGGGGATGACGCGCGAAGAGGCCATCGCCCTCATCATGGATGGCAGCGGCACGCAGTATGACCCGCGCGTCGTGGGAACTTTCATCACGCACCTGCCCGAATTCGAGGCCGAGATACAGGCGCACCGCGACGTGCCGCTGCCTACCTTCGGCATCGAACCGACGGAAAAACTCTCCGAGGCCGCGCTCAAAGTCGCGCCCGCCGCCGGGCTGGCCGAGGAGTCGCACGCGAAAGAGACCGTCACGGAAAAGGTCAAACACGAAGAGCGACGGGCGCTCGACGGTCTCACGCGCGCACTCGAAGCCACGCGCTCGACCGAAGAGATGCTCGATGCCTTCACCCAAAAACTCTCCGTGCTCGTCCCCTTCGACACCTGCGCGTTCACGCGCGTCATGCCCGGCAGCGGCGAGAACCTCGTCGTCCACGTTACAGGACGCAACGCGGCGCTGCTCAAAGGGCGCACCATTCCGCCCGGCGAAGGCGTCACAGGCTGGGTGCTGACGAACGGCAAGCCCTTCTGCAACACAGACCCCAGGCTCGACCTCCCGGCGCACGCCGCCGCCGGCTTCACCGACTACCGCACGCTCGCCGTCTTTCCCGTCACGCGCGACAAAGAGATGTACGGCGCGCTCACGCTCTACTCCGCCTCGCTCTCCGAATACAACGCAGACCACCAGCGCCTTCTTCAGGAAGCGGCACACGTCCTCGCCACGGCGCTCTCCGCAGGCAAGCACGCGACTCAACAACCATCGGGCGTGCCTTTAACTCCTACGGCGACGGCGGAGGCGACTCTCGAATCAGAACTTACACACTGAAGCGAAGCTTCAGAGGGCGAAGGGTGAAAGTGTGGAAGATGTTTCTTTCATTTTCGCCCTTGCCCTCCTGTCTCCTGAAGTCGTCACTCGTCGCTTGTCACTCGCCGGCGCTTTTGTCACTATTGACCGGCCATGAACGAACAGTCTTTCGCCACGCTCGAATACGACGAACTGCGTGCGCTGGTGCGTCGCGGCGCGCAGACGACGATGGGGCGTGCGCGCGTGGACGCGCTCGCGCCGCTATCTTCGCTCGAAGACGTGCGCCGCTCGCTCTCAGCCGTGACGGAGTGCGTCGAGTTGAGGAAGCGCGGCGGCGCGTGGTCTTTCGCGGAGTTGGGCGATCCTTCGGACGCACTGGCGCGACTGGCGATAGAGGGCGCGATTTTAGAGCCGTTAGTCCTGCTCGAACTCGCGCGCCTGTGCGAGCAGGCGGCGGACGCGCGGGCCGCCGTCTCCGCCGAGCGCGACGACTGCCCTGTGCTGTGGGAGTT
Source organism: Acidobacteriota bacterium (assembly GCA_020200155.1). Classification (GTDB taxonomy): domain Bacteria; phylum Acidobacteriota; class Blastocatellia; order Pyrinomonadales; family Pyrinomonadaceae; genus JAIVJG01. Next base: position 39,543 of record JAIVJG010000010.1, read on the forward strand.
CGTCGCGGAACTCCCGCGCACACTGACGGCGCTGGCCGCGCGCGTCCATTCCAAGATTCTTCCGGGCGGAGAACTCGACGACCGCGCCAGCCCCGAACTCGCGCGCATCCGCGCAGACATCGTGCGCCTGCGCTCGTCAATCGCGCGCTCGCTCGAAAACCTGATGCGCCGCTCCGAAGAAGCGATTCAAGACAACCTCGTGACGGTACGCAACGACCGCTACGTGATTCCCGTCCGCTCCGATCATCGCGGGCGCGTGCAGGGCGTCGCGCACGGCTTCTCATCTTCGGGCGCGACCGTCTTCGTCGAGCCTCTGGAGACGATTGACTCGAACAACGAGCTACAGTCCCTGCGCGAGACGGAGGAGCGAGAGATCGCGCGCATCCTCTCCACATTGACGGAAGAGTTGCGACAGGAATTGCCAGCCGTCGTCTCTGCGTCCCGCGCCGTGGCGGAACTCGACTTCATCGGCGCGAAGGCGGCGCTCTCGTCGCACCTCGATTGCGTCGAGCCGCGAATCGGCACAGAGGCGACGCTCGAACTCGAAGAGGCGCGTCATCCTTTGCTCGAAGAAAATTTGCGCGGGGCCGGGCGCGAAGTCGTGCCCATCTCGCTCTCGCTCGACGCGACGCGTCCGGTGATGGTCATCTCCGGCGCGAACGCGGGCGGCAAAACCGTCGTCTTGAAGACGGCGGGACTGCTGTCTCTGATGGCGCTCTCCGGTCTGCACATCCCCGCACGCGCGGCGCGCTTTCCGCTCTACGCTTCCGTGCTCGCAGACATCGGCGACCGCCAGTCGCTCGCCGCGAATCTCTCGACCTTCACCTCTCACGTCGCCAACATCCGTCGCATGATCGAAGTGTGCGAACGTCCCGCGCTCGTCCTGCTCGACGAGGTCGGCACGGGCACTGACCCGGAAGAAGGCTCTGCGCTCGGCGTCGCGGTGGTGGATCACTTCCGGCGCGCGTGCGGCGCACACGTCATCGCGACGACGCACTACAGCGGCCTCAAGATGTACGCGGCGAACGAGGAGGGCGTCCTTAACGCCAGCGTCGAGTTCGACGAGCGAACTTTGGAGCCGACCTATCGCCTGCTCGTCGGCGTCGCAGGCTCATCCGCCGGCCTTGAGATCGCGCGGCGCTTTGGCCTGCCCGACGAAGTGATCGGCGCGGCGCGCAGCCGCGTGGACGAGCGCACGCTCGCCGCCGCCGCATACCTGCGCCGCATCAAGCGTGAATCGGAAGAGGCCGAAGCATTGCGGCTCGCCCTCGAAGAAGAACGCAGGGCCGTCGCCGAAAAATACGCCGCGCTCGACCGGGAGGCGCAACGGCGCGAGCGCGAGCGCGAAACCGACTTCAACAAAAAGCTGCAAGCGGCGGTCACGAATTTTGAACTCCGCGCACGCGAACTCTTCTCGCACATCGAAGACCGCGCCGTCCGCTTACGCATCGAGCGCGAGACGGAAAAGCGCGCGGCGGAACTGCGCCGCGAAGCGCAAAAGCAGCGCGCCACACTCGCACGTCCCGCGAGCGCGACCGCCAGCGACGCGCCGGGCGGCGTCCGCGTCGTCCGACATGGACGCGAGGACTCAGAGCGCAAGTCTTCCGTGAGAGGCGCTGAAAAATCCCTCGCGCGAGAGGCCGGCGTGGGCGACACGGTGCGCCTGCTGTCATTCGGCACGACGGGCGTGGTCGAACGAATCAGCGACGGCGAGGCCGAGGTGCGCGTCGGCAACCTGCGCCTGCGCGAGAAGGTCGCCAACCTTGAGGTTGTCGAGCGCATTCCGCAAAAGGCGGACGAAACGCTCGCCGGACGTTTGCAGCGCATGCGCGAGAGCGGCACAGAAGTGCGCCTGCGCCAGTCGCGCGAAGCGCCCGACGCCGAACTCAATCTCATCGGCAAAACCACGGACGTGGCGACGGACGAGGCCGACAAATTCCTCGACGCAGCGTACATGAACGACCTCA